>JAZRJL010000001.1:0-55203 GCA_045645805.1 Clostridia bacterium
GGCTCACAGAACGACATGGCTACGATCCGACTTCATTTTTCCTTTTTCGATTTATCTTTTTAAGATAACCTTTGTCCACAAGTTCAGGAATTGCTCTTTTAACCGTACTTAAACTAATGTCTATATCTTTTGATATTGTATTAAGAGAAGGGTAACATACATCTTGATTTCCAGCTCTCATAAGCAGATAACACATTATGCGATATTCCGCAGTAGTGATGTTTTTATCTGTGATAAGTTTATTTAGTATGTTTGTAAAATTGTTGTTTAATTTTGGCATTTTAATTCCTCCATTTCTGTAATAAAAAAAGCCGCATCATTTTGATACGACTGATTGTTTTAATTCTAATTCTATTTCATTTTCAATTTCATTCTACCAATTCCATAGAATGAAATTTGCATAAAAAATCAGGAATTTTTATGACTTGTATCATCCTGAACCCCCTGATTTTATGCGGTTTTTGAATTTTCACCGAAGTGACGCTATCATCAGGTCCATGTGAAAGCAATTTCATGCAGGTTCAAGTCCTGTTACCTGCACCACGTCGGAGCAAAGGAAAGCTTTGCTTCGACTTTTTTATGTTAAAAAAGTCATCCGTCCGCTTCCTTGCTCCTCCTTTTTCGCAAAAAGTCACGCCCGGCCCTCCTGTTCAGTTGTAAACGCCCTCACAACGGTTCGCTGTCGCTACCAACTTTTTTGCGAGTTTTATTTTGGCACGTTATGAATATTCGTACCAGAAAAAAGCACTTCTTTTGAAGTGCTTTTTTAAATCAAATACACCTGACATATTTGTTAAATGCTTTTTTGCGTGAAGTGTTTACTTTGTAAATATCAAAAACAAGGCTGCTTATCTTGGCAACCCTGTATAGTCTACAATGCCCTCAAAAATTGCTGCGGCGACTGCTCGCTGCCACGCGGGGCTGTTAAGGTTGAGAGCTTCGGTCGGATTTGTCAGGTAACCAAGTTCCACAAGCACTGCGGGCATATTTGTCCGGCGAAGCACGGCAAAGTTCGCCTGCATAACTCCGCGGTTTCGTGACCCAAGATTTTCAGAAACAGAATCAACAATTGATTGCCCCAGTCTTTCGGATGCTGTGCCAAGACGGTATACATATGCTTCGACGCCTTGTGCTGCAGTGTTTTCAGAACTGTTGGTGTGTATGCTTATGAAGTAGTCTGCACCCCAGCGGTTTGCTGTTTCGGCACGGTTTCTCAGGTCTGCGTTTTTGTTTTCAAGTACATTTTCATCTGAGGTGGTACGGTAAACACGTACGTCAAAGCCTGCGTCTCTTAAAAGACGTGCAAGCTCAAGGGATACGTTGAGATTGACAAATTCTTCGGTAACACCGTTTCCCACGGCACCGGGGTCCGGACCGCCGTGACCCGGGTCAATAAATATTTTAGGCATTTCAAATCGCCTCCAATGCTATTAATAAAAGTTCTATATTCATATGTATATGCAACGGCAAAAAATAGGTTAAAATGTTTTAGAAAAATGTAATGCGGCTGTAATGGCTTTGTAATAATTGTATGTTATAATGATGTCAACATAAAATGAGAATTAATCTAAACTATATATTACAATGCATTCTAAGGAATTTTGAAAGGGTGATTATTATGAGAAAGGTAAGACTTGCGGCACTGGTTTTGGTTGCAGTATTTTTATGTCAGCTTGTTGTTTTTGCTTCGCCCGATACAATTGCACCTGACAGCACCGGGAATTCAAACGGTCTTGTTGTTGTTACAAAGCCAAAAAATCAAAAGGATTCAACCTTTAATGCGTCTTATATAATTTCAGGCTATGGTAAAGAGGGTACAACTGTTACCCTTTACAATTATTCTTTCGATGACGGCGTGTATAAGAAAATATTTAACGACACAGAGTTTGTTGACGCCAGCGGCGTTAAGCAAACAATGCAGACAGCTGCCGAGGTGAAAATCGGTACATCAGGACTTTTTATGAATACAATTCTTCTCAATCAAGGCGCAAACGATATTCTTGTTCGTGCTGAGAATGAAGATAAGGTTCAGTTGATGAAACTGTCACTTACCAAATACAGCTACAATTTGTTCGACATAATCAAATCTCTGACCGATTAAAAACAGTGATTGCGGTTGTGCAAGGGTATGGGTTATTAAAAGGACGACCGTTTTGGTCGTCCTTGTTTATTATTTAATAGGAAATTGCTTAATTTCCTATTAAACAAAAACACTAATTTTATGCCCGTGCAAAATTTTCGGCTTTGTCGAAATGCACATGGGCAAACAAAGCGTTATTGCTTAGACCGCCGCCTGTGGCGAGCGGCGAAGCCGCTTTGTTCTTTATAAGGATACAGAAGCCATGAAAAAACAAACACGAATTTCAAGAGCAAAGCTTGTTGAAAGGGCAAAAACGGCAGTAATCGTTTTGCTCTTTTTAAGCTGTCTTTATTTAGGCTTTCAGGTGTTTGAAATTTATCGCGAACAAACAACCTTTGATGGATATTGGCAGAGTGTTCCGATGGTTGTAGGTGATGCGGAAAATAATGCTGGTGATGTTAAAAATGCAATTACCTGTTTTGAAGAAATTTCGCATCCGGAGATTATTGTTGCAAACAGCAACGGCGGCAGAAAAACTATTGATGACAAAAACGGCAATATAGGCATATTGGTAAGTGGTATAATCCGTGATTTGTACAATACAGAAAGCATTGATATTTCTGTAGTGCAGGAGGATGAGGTAATTTCAGCTCTTGAGACAGAGTGGTTATATATAAGATTTCCGTCAGGACGCAACACATATTATGAGGCATTGTTTTACAACACAAGAAATAGTACGATTTTGAAAGTGGCAGAAGCATATGATAATATGATTATTGCTAGCCATTCTGCTGACAATGTTGCAGTGGTATATTTAAAGGACTTGAAAAGTGGAAATTGGGTAAAAGCAGTAGTTAAAAGTCAAAATGCACATGACCTTTCAGAATTGATAAAACACTCGGCAGAAACCAATGGGGAAAAGTGGTTTTTTGCACACGAGCTTAATTTGGAAGAGAGTTTAAGCAAAGGGGCAAGATTTGATTCGATGCTTATTATTCCTGAGAGAGAGTCAAATCCTACCATTACTTTGAGTGTGCCGAAGCTTTACAAGGCAGGGCTTAGTTTTTCAAGGCCAACAGACTTTTCAATAGGTCTTGCAAATATTTTCAGATATAATCCAAATACCATTCGTCAGTATGTTACGGCGGAGGGTGCACTTATGTTTGTGGGCGAAACGGGAAATCTTGGTGTTCATCCTGACGGACTTGTAGAATATAAGGCTTTGGATGCCAGTGACGGTCTTGTGGTTTCAACCTCTGCGGACAACAATGTACAGGAGGCTTTGGCGGGTGTTTATGGTGTTATAGAACAAATACAGCGATTGAGTGAAATTCAGCAAAATGAAAGATGTGAAATAAGAATTACCAAAATGCCGGATCTTTCAGCAAATTTCAAGAAATATGAGCTTGGCTTTGATTATTATGTAAATGGAATAAAAATAGATTTTGGAGAACAGTTTGGTGTATGGGCGGTTGTTGAAAACGGTGCTGTTGTAGAATTTAAAATGCAGGTAAAGGCGATTGATACAGAGTTTAGGAATGTATCGGGAGAAAGTTTGTCTGATGCCATAAAACGGTATTGCTATGAAAACCCTGACTATACGGTAATTACCGATGCAAAAATGGTATACCGGTATTTGGGCAATGAAAAGGAAATGGCGGCAGAGTGGGAAATTAAAGGGGTGAAGTAGCATGGATTTAAGAAGACTGAAAACGGTTTTTATAGTCGTTCTTGTTGTAATTAACATTATGTTTTGTGCGGTTATTTACAATGCGGTAAATTTTGAAAAGGAAGAACGTATAACAATGACTGAAAGTCTTACAAAACTCCTTGCAAAGGATATGATATATTTGCCTCAACGGCTTGAATTTCCTGAATCGCCCGAGATATATAATTTTTATGTAGAGAAGATGTTTGGAAACAATGCCGACCTTATTGAAAGATTTCTTGGCAAAAACGCCAGGCGAATTTCGGAAAGTGAATATAAAAGTGACAAAGGCAGGCTTTTGCTTGATGGTGATGAATTTAAATTTTTTAATCAGAGTCCGGCAGGAGGAATAGCGGATTTTTCGGAGGAAAATGTAGAAAAGGTCTGCCGTGATGAAATGGAGCGGCTTGGTATTTTGTCAGGGCTTTATGCTTTCAGCGGTATAAATTTTGTTGACGACGGAATTCGTGGAATTTTCACGGCACAAAATGAAAAAACGGTTTTTTTTGATGCATATATTTCTTTTGATATAACAGACAAAGGGGTTTCGGCGGTAAGCGGCAGAAACCTGATTTCCGGACTTGAGCTTTCTCACGGCGGAACTGATTTTGTAAATATAATAAGCATTTTACCTGATTTAAGTGAAAATCCAATGCTTGAAAAAGGTGTTGCACATACGGTTGTAAGCATAACACCGGGATATTATATAGGGAGAACCTTTGAAAGCTACAAGAACATTCTTGCCATACCGGTATGGCAGATTGCAACCGATTCGGGCGAGATATTGTATTATGATGCCCGAAACGGCAGCTGGATAGAAGAATAAGGCTTTGACTGATTTTTATTTACTTATTTTGGTTTTTTTGCTGCAAATGGCAGATTTATGTTTTTTTGCTGTCTCAAAATAGGAGGGAATTCGTCTTGGTTTGCCCTCGTCGGGAATCTTTGGTAAATCTTCAAAAAAATCAGTATCCTGATGGCGGTCACCTATGTTGACAAATTTCATAAGAAGTCACGTTCCTTTCGAAGAAATAGTTTTTCTACTATATATTATTACAGATTTTATAGAAAATATTACGGGGGTTAAATATGAAAATCGGAGATTATTTTCTGATTGCAGTAATTTTGTTATTTTTTTTAATTTTGAAGAGAGGTCAACTTGTAGCCATATTTGCAAAGATTTGCCATGCAAAGGGGGATATCAAAAAGGCATTGAAATTATTTGACATTGCTGAAAAGGTTGGCGGAATGAAACCGAAAAATATGATAAATTACGGATATCTGTGTTTAAGGCAGGGCGAGGCGCAAAGGGCAAGAGAAATTTTGACAAAAGCATATATAAAAGAGAAAAATCGGCTTGTTAAAAAGCAGATAAATTCAATTTTTGCTCTTGTTTTGTGGCAACTGGGTAATCTTGACGATGCTGTGGATATGCTTGAGGGTGTGCTTGATGGATACAGAGAAACCACGGTTTATCAGAACCTTGGTATTTTTTATATTCTCAAGGGTGACGGCAAAAAGGCTCTGGAGTTTAATCTCAAGGCGTATGACTTCAATAGTGACGATTTGGCGATTATGGATAATCTTGCGCAAAGCTATGTACTATGTAACGATTACACAAAGGCTGAGGAACTATATCGTGAAATTCTTGATAAAGAGCCGTCGTTTCCCGAACCGTACTACGGCTTTGGCATAATTCTTTGCGAGCGCGGGGAGGCAGAAAAGGGAATAAAACTGATTGAAACTGCACTTGAAAAAAATTATTCGTATTTAAGTGTAAAGTCCAAAGAAGAAGTAATGCAAATTCTTGAAGAATATCGAAGCAGACAATAAGGCAACGCGTAAAGGGAAAGAGGTGCATATTTTAAAACAATAGTTTTTGAAAATTTTAATATAAGTGCGTAAACAAAAGAAAAATAGAGAAACTAAAAGAAAAACATATAGTAATTAAGCATAATTGCGGATAATTAATTGTACACTTCTTGACTTTTGCACTTTATAGTGGTACAATATCAGCTGTCGCTAAGAACGGCGGCAGTTGGAAAATGTGGGCGCATAGCTCAGCTGGGAGAGCATCTGCCTTACAAGCAGAGGGTCATAGGTTCGAGCCCTATTGTGCCCACCACATTTACGGTCCGGTAGTTCAGTTGGTTAGAATGCCAGCCTGTCACGCTGGAGGTCGTGGGTTCGAGCCCCATCCGGATCGCCAACTTTTTTTATGCCGATATGCCTCTGTAGCTCAGTCGGTAGAGCAGAGGACTGAAAATCCTCGTGTCGGTGGTTCGATTCCGCCCGGAGGCACCATTCACATTTTTTAATGGTGTGAATATAATATATTAGATGCGGGAGTGGCTCAGTGGTAGAGCGTCACCTTGCCAAGGTGAACGTCGCGAGTTCGAATCTCGTCTTCCGCTCCACAAAAGACAAAATGACGCGTGACATTCCGCGTCATTTTGTTCTAAAAATTTAATATGGCGCCATAGCCAAGTGGTAAGGCAAAGCTCTGCAAAAGCTCTATCCCCCGGTTCAAATCCGGGTGGCGCCTCCAGAAAAAAGCACTTGCAACTGCAAGTGCTTTTTTCAATGAAATAAATCCTTTCAGGATTTGTGAAATGCACTTCGTGCGTGAAATATTGCTACGCAATGTGAAATAAGGCTGCGGCGTGTGATAAAGGATTTATTTTATTTCACAGAAAGCGTAAGCTTTCTATTTCACAATTTACGAAGTAAATTATTTCATATCGAACGCAGTGAGATATTTCATTAAAAACTAATCTGCATCTATTATGAACGTGAAAGCCAGAAATCCTCGTGCGATAGTACGGGGATTTTTATTGTATAATGAAAAGTAAGCTGTTTATTTTTAGTGTGTTTTATATTGACAGAAACCAATCATCGTGGTATTATATTAGGTAGAAAAGAACAAACTACAACCGAGGAGGAAGTAAAAAAATGTTGGTTTCAGTTACTGAGATGTTACAAAAAGCAAGAAAGGAAAAATACGCAGTAGGTCAGTTTAATATAAACAACCTTGAATGGACAAAGGCTATTCTTCTTACTGCTGAAGAAAACAAGTCTCCTGTTATCCTTGGTGTTTCTGAGGGTGCAGGTAAATATATGGGTGGTTTCAAGACAGTTGTTGGTATGGTAAACGGCTTGCTTGAAGGTCTTAATATTACAGTTCCCGTTGCACTTCATCTTGACCACGGCAGCTACGACGGTGCTCACGCTGCAATGGAAGCAGGTTTTTCTTCAATTATGTTTGACGGTTCACACTATGCTATTGACGAAAACGTTGCTAAAACAACCGAGCTTGTAAATCTTGCGCATTCAAAGGGCGTTTCTTTGGAGGCTGAGGTTGGTTCAATCGGTGGCGAGGAAGATGGTGTTGTTGGTGCAGGCGAGGTTGCAGACCCCAATGAATGTAAGATGATTGCAGACCTTGGTATTGATATTCTGGCTGCAGGTATCGGCAACATTCACGGCAAATATCCCGAAAACTGGCAGGGACTTAACTTTGACGTTCTTGCAAAAATTAGTGAGATTACAGCTCCTATGCCTCTTGTTCTTCACGGTGGTACAGGTATCCCCGAGGATATGATTAAAAAGGCTATTTCTCTTGGCGTAAGCAAAATCAACGTAAACACCGAATGTCAGCTTGCTTTTGCAGCTGCTACAAGAAAGTATGTTGAGGAGGGTAAGGACCTTCAGGGTAAAGGCTTTGACCCAAGAAAACTTCTTGCCCCCGGCGTTGAGGCAATCAAGGCAACAGTTAAAGAAAAGATGGAGCTTTTTGGTTCAATCAACAAGGCATAAAAAATTAGTGTATTAAAAATGCAGAAGCTTTTGCTTCTGCATTTTTTGTTGTATAACGAAAATCACCCTAAGTAGGAATGATTCAAAAAAGATTAATGTAAACAATTAAGGCAAAATCTATTGAAAAAACACATGAAAAGTGGTAGAATTTCAAATGAAAGCAGGTGGAAAAGATGAAAAAAACAAATATTATACTTGCAGTTTTGCTTGCAGCGTCCATTTTGTGCCTTTCTGTGGTTAAGTTAAATGCTTACAGACGACAAAGGAGCATTGACGAGATGTTTGCAAACGCATACCACAATCTGACCCTTAATATGCTCAATGAAACACTTAATGAGGATAATGAGGATGCTTTGCATATGTATAAGACCGAAAACACAAGGTGGAGTGCAATTCTGATTAATTTTTATCATCAAAGCTCGTATAACGACATGGGAAATGTTGAACTTAATCTGATAGTGGCAATGCTTTCGCAATCGGCAGGATATGCTGCAACATCAAAGGTTGATATGGATTTGGAATTATATCGTAAACTGAGGGACGTACCAACGGATAATTTTGGAAACGAGGAAATATTAAAAGCTGCATATACGGCACTTGATGCGGCATTTGAGGAATAAACAGATATATCGGGAGGGATGAAAATGAAAACAAAAACGCAAAGGATTATTATGGCAGCAATGTTTGCGTCTCTTGCTTGTGTTGTAACGATGATGATTAAAATACCTTCGCCTCTTAAAGGCTATCTTAATCTGGGGGATTGCATTGTTCTGCTTACGGGGTGGATGCTTACTCCGTTTTATGCTTTTTTTGCGGCAGGGATTGGCTCGGCACTTGCTGATTTGTTTCTAGGTTACACCATTTATGCTCCGGTAACGTTCATAATAAAAGGTGTTATGGCAATTGTGGCGGCTTTTGGTTACAGGTTTTTAAGAAAAAGAATGGGCGAGGTTGTGTCACGAATTGTCAGCGGAGCGGCTGCACAGGCGGTAATGGTGTTGGGGTATTTTTTGTATGAATTTTGCCTTTATGGGATTTCGACTGCTGTTATCAATGTTCCAGGAAGTATTATGCAGGGTTTGGCGGGGCTTGTGGCAGGGCTTGTGCTGATACGTATTTTTGTAAAGAATAAAATAATTATGTAGATTGATAATATTGGGAGAGTTGGGATGGAACCAAGGGATTATATACTTGACAGAATTGAGGGAGAATACGCCTATTTAAAGGATATAAACAGCAAAAATGAGGTTTTTATTGCGCTTGCTCTTTTGCCTATTGGTGCAGATGTAGGCAGTAAAATTCATTTTGAGATGTTTGAATATACTCTTGCGGAGGAGTGATGACTGTGACTGACAGAAAAAGAGTTTTTGGCATTATGGGGACAGTTGTTTTGTGCTGTCTTGTGATGGCTGTTATTGACGGGATAATTAAGCCGCATTATGCGGTGAAGTCGTTGGTTAAGCTTTTATTGTTTTCGGGAGTGCCTGTATTGTATGGTTGTTTAAACAGGAATCTTGGAATATGGCAGGTCTTAAAAACAAACAAAAGGGGTATCGGATTTGCGTTTTTGTTGTGTGTGCCCGTGTTTGTGATGATTCTTGCCCCTTATGCATTGCTTAAGAATGTATTTGACTTTTCAGCTGTAACCACGGTGTTGACGGAGGACATTGGTGTAAACAGGGGAAACTTTGTTTTTGTTGCAACTTATATTGCGTTTATTAATTCTTTCCTTGAAGAGTTCTTTTTTCGCGGCTTTGCATTTCTTGCACTTAAAAAGGCGGCATCGGTAAAACTTGCATATATTTTCAGTGCAGCCGTTTTTGCTTTTTATCATATTGCAATTATGAGCGGATGGTTCTCGGTATGGTTGTTTTTGATTATTATTGCAGGTCTTTTTGCGGGGGGATTGGTTTTTAATTTCCTTGATGCAAGAGGCGGAAGCATATATACCTCGTGGCTTGTGCATATGTTTGCAAATTTTGCAATAAACCTGATAGGATTTTCCCTTTTTGGTATAATTTAATATGTAAGAATTTTCTTGACTTTTGTAAGAAAAGGGAGTATTATGTATAAGGCTTTGAAAGTCCTTAGCTTAGGCTAACGGACTTTTTTGCGGAAAAAGGAGTGATAAAATGTTTCTTTCAAAATATGCAAAGACCCCTTTTGAATATATAAAAATGCTTTTTAAATGGCTTGTTGTTGCAAGCGTTGTGGGCATTGTGGGAGGCTTTGTGGGAAGTGTATTCCATTTAAGCATTGATTATGTAACGGAATTCCGCACTGAAAACAGTTGGCTGATTTATCTTTTGCCCCTTGGAGGACTTGTGATTGCATTGCTTTATGGATTTGCACGCAAGGCAGGAAAAATTGATACAAACCGTGTTATTGAGGCGGTAAAGTCGGACACAACCGTTCCTTTTGTAATGGCACCGCTTATCTTTATTAGTACGGTTATTACCCATCTTTTTGGCGGCTCAGCAGGGCGAGAGGGTGCGGCACTTCAGCTTGGAGGAAGCCTTGGCTTTGCTCTCGGCAGGATGTTCAGACTGAATAAGGGTGACAAGCACATAATTGTTATGGCAGGTATGAGTGCTGTTTTTGCGGCACTTTTCGGCACGCCTGTTACGGCAATGTTTTTTGCACTTGAGGTTACAAGCGTTGGTGTTATGTATTATGCAGGGCTTGTGCCTTGTGCAGTCTCGGCACTGGTTGCATCAAGACTTGCGGCAGAGTTTGGTCTTGCACCTGTACGGTTTTTGGATATAGAAATGCCTGAGGTGGTTTCAGCAACACTTGCGGTTCGGGTTGTTGCTTTGGCTGTGATTTGTGCTTTGGTAAGTATTTTGTTTTGCTTTGCAATTAAAAAATGCGAGCATTACGGCAAAAAATGGTTACCGAACAGTTATATCCGTGGAATTGTCGGCGGTGCAGTAATTGTTTTGTTGACGTTGATTGCAGGTACAAGAGATTATAATGGTGCAGGAATGGATATTATCAGCCGTGCAATGACGGGAAATGCAAGATATGAAGCATTTTTGCTGAAAATTATTTTTACAGCTGTTACCGTTGCGGCAGGCTTCAGGGGTGGAGAGATTGTGCCTACGTTTTTTATAGGCTCTACCCTTGGTTGTGTTGCAGCACAGCTTTTAGGCATTGATGCAGGCTTTGGTGCGGCAATCGGGTTTGTTGCACTTTTTTGCGGAGTGGTAAATTGTCCGGTTGCATCCTTTATGCTTGCGATGGAGGTATTTGGCGGCAAAGCAATGCTGATTTTTGCGGTTGTTTGTGCTGTAAGTTATATGATGTCTGGATATTCAAGCCTTTACAAAAGTCAGAGGATTATGTACTCAAAGCTTCGTGATGAGTATGTAAATGCCTACACAAAATAGACATTTTATTCGGGTAAATTTGTTAGGTTTTTAATTGACTTTTATTACATAAAGTTGTATATTAGATAATGGCTATTAAAAAATTCAAAGGAGAATTTTGATATGAATACATTGTTATCTGTTTCGATTGCTCTTTTGGCGGGACTTTTAATGACAAGGGCATTTAAGCCACTTAAGCTTCCGTCGGTTACGGCGTACCTGATTGCGGGTGTGCTTATCGGACCATACTGCCTTGGTGCACTTGGTATTGAGGGGCTTGGATTTGACTCGCATAGTGCTGTTGAAAAGCTTTCGCTTATTTCTGAGGTTGCACTTGGTTTTATTGCATTTTCAATTGGCAGTGAGTTCTGCATGGATGAGCTTAAAAAGATAGGTAAGCAGGCATTTGTTATCGGTATTTTTCAGGCACTTGTTGCCACAGTGTTTGTTGACCTTGCTTTGCTTGTTGTACATTTGATAATGCCCGACAAGCTTTCTGTTCCTCAGCTGTTGACTCTTGGCGCCATTGCAACGGCAACTGCACCTGCAGCAACCTTGATGGTTGTACGTCAGTACAAGGCAAAGGGACCCCTTACAAGTCTTCTTTTGCCTATTGTTGCCCTTGATGATGCGGTCGGTCTGATTGTGTTTGCGGTGTCATTTGGTATTGCAAAAAGCCTTATTGCAGGTTCGGTTGATATGATTTCAATCATAGTAAACCCCCTTGTTGAGATAGTATGTTCACTTACCCTTGGGGCGATTATGGGATGGGTGCTTACTCAGCTTGAAAAGCTGTTCAACTCAAACACAAATCGTCTTAATATGACCATTGCGTTTGTGTTTTTGACGGTTTCACTTTCGATGATTGATTTTCATATAGGTATGGTACATATCAGTTTTTCATCACTTCTTGTTTGTATGATGCTTGGTACAGTGTTCTGCAACATATGTCCCCTTTCCCACGATTTGATGGAAAAGTCGGAAAAATGGACATCACCACTTTTGGCATTGTTTTTTGTAATCAGCGGTGCTGAGCTCGAACTTAACGTTTTTGCTGATTGGGCAATTGTGGTAATTGGTATTGTTTACATTATCTTCCGTTGCCTCGGAAAATATTCTGGCACATACATCAGCGCAAAGGCGACAAAATGTGCTCCGCAGATTTGCAAGTATCTTGGAATTACCTTGTTCCCTCAGGCGGGTGTTGCACTTGGTATGTGTGCTATTGTTGCTGCATCGGTTGAGATGGGTGCTCAGGGTGCATTGGTACGGAATATAACCCTTTTTGCTGTTCTTATTTATGAGGTGTTTGGTCCTGTAATGACAAGATGTGCGCTTACTGCTGCAGGTGATATTAAGCCTGTGTCTGAAGAGGTTAAGATGCGTCGTCAGACAAAACTTGCAGAAGCGGAAAGCAGAAAACAGAAGTAGTCAGGGAACTAAAAGAAAAAATAAGGCTGTTTAAAAAGTCAGATGACTTTTTAAACAGCCTTTGCTTTTCTATGGGGATAGGGAAAAAGCTTTGGAATTAACAAACTGAGCCAAAGCTTTGGCTTTGGGTTACCCGAAGCTGTGCTGTCGCACAGCGAGAGGCGAAGTTTGTTGATAGCAAGAAAAGATAAATTTTTTGAAAAATCAAAATTTTTGATTTTTCTACATTAAGAAGATTGATTTGCAACAATTACGTTATTTATACAATACGCATTTTCTTCTTTTCTTGCGGTCCAGAGTTTTTTAGCATCCCCGTTTTTTAAGGTCTTTCCTCGGTAAGCTTAACCGAAACCTTTGCGTTAAGTCCTGTCTGGTATTTGTAGACATCAAGGGTTAACACGTTACCGGGTTTGTGAGTATTTTTAATATCGTTAAGCTCGTCGCCGTTTTTGACTTCTTTGCCGTTTACTTTTGTAATAATATCACCTTGTTCAAGTCCTGCAATTTCAGCACCGCTGCCAACCTGGGTAGCCATTACCTGAACACCCATGGGCCAGCCCTGACGCTGTGCCATATCCTTTGTTACATCACGATAAGAAATACCAAGAACGGGTCTGCCTTTTACATATCCATATTTGATAAGGTCTTCAATTACGGGTTTTGCCTCGGAAATAGGAATTGCAAAGCCCATACCCTCGACCGAGGATGAGGAAATCTTTACCGCATTTATACCAATAACCTGACCGTAGGCATTAACCAACGCACCGCCCGAGTTACCCTCGTTTATTGCGGCATCGGTCTGAATAACGCTCATAGTACGGTTGTCAACAGTAAGCTTTCTGTTTATGGCACTTATGATACCCTGCGTGGTGCTGCCGAAAAATTCCATACCCAAGGGATTGCCGATGGCTATTGCACGCTCGCCTACCTGAATTTTTGACGAGTCACCAAGCTCGGCAACGGTCAGCGTTTCTTCTGGCTTAATTTTAAGAACAGCAAGGTCGGTTTTTGAATCGGCACCAACAACCTTTGCTTCATATTCGCCGCCGGTATTGAGTGTGACCTTAACTGCCGAGGCACCGTCGATAACGTGGTTGTTTGTAACAACGTATCCGTCTGCACTGATAATGATACCCGAGCCTGTGCCCTCAGAAACGGTGGTTGTGTTAAAAATACTCATAACGTTGTTTATGGTGCTTGTGATACCAACAACAGACGGGCCTACCTTTTTGGATATATCAACAGTTGAAAGCTCGCTGCCAAGGTTAACTGTTTGGGTAATATCAGCTGTTGAACTGTTGTTTTTGTAAAGATTTTCAATGGCAAGGTTTTTATTTCCCGGACCAAGTCTGCCTGAACCAAAGCCATAGCCTACCGCAAAAATACCGCCAAGAACGGCAAGGTTCAAAACGCCGACTGCTGCAAATACCGCAACAAATCTTTTGGTAAACAAGCCTTTCCTTTTCTTCTTTGGAGCATATACCTCAAGTCCGGTACAGGGGGCATTTCGCTTTTGAAAGTCGTCTGTGTTCCATGTATAGATGTGTGACGGCTCGCATACCGAAGAATCCTTTTGTTCATATACTGTTTCCGATGCTTTGGACGTTGGCGGTGTGTATGATAAATTTTCCTGATTTATCTCATGCGGTGTATATGGACTTGGACTGGGCTCTGGCTCGTTGTCGGAGCTTGAATTATAAAAATTTTTTTCAAATTCGTTCATAAGACATATTTCCTTTCTGTGAATTTTTATCTTAAATCTAATATATCACCTAAATATTAAAAAAATATGAACAAATATATAAAAATAAATGAAATTAATTTTTTCCTTTATTCAAAGAAAAACTAAATTCCGCAAACTCGCCCTCTTTGCTTGAAACCTCAATCTTTTTGCCGTGTCGGTTGAGAATGTCCTTGACGATATAAAGACCTATTCCCGTACCCTCGCGGTTTTGCGAACGGGATTTGTCAGCTTTGTAAAACCGTTCAAAAATCATCTTTTTATCTTCGTCGGATATACCGCAGCCGGTATTGAAAATGCTTACTTTGAACTCGGTTTTTACATCAGTAACACCTATTTTAATAAGACCGCCATCAGGAGTAAACTTTATTGCATTTTCGGTCAGGTTTACAAGCACCTGACGGATAAGATTCATATCTGCCGCAACGATGCAACTGTTTTCAGGAATATCAAGCTCTACGTTAATAGACTTTTCCTCAATTTTGCTTTCAAGTCCTACCAATGTACGGCGAACAGTTTCGCATATGTCAAATGAAGTGATTTCAAGGGGTTGATTTCCCGTTTCGAGACGTGTAAGGTTTAAAAAAGAGGTTACAAGTGCTGAAAGACGTGAAACCTCATCCTTGACAATTAAAAGGTAGTCTTTTTGCCGTTCGGGCGGAATTGCTTCGTCTAAAATTCCGTCAATGAAGCCTGAAATTGTTGTCATTGGGGTGCGAAGCTCGTGAGCAACGTCTGAAAGGAAATTGTTTCGGATATCATCTGCCTTTTCGAGGCTGTAAGCCATATCGTTAAATGCGGTGGTAAGCTCGTTGATTTCCACAATATTTGCGGTTTTGGTGTCAATCTCAACTCTGCTTGAAAAGTCGCCTTGGGCAAATCGTTTTGCTGTGTTGCCTATTTTTTTTATGGGTTTTGAAATTCGCCTTGACAGGGCAAAGGACAAAGCAAAAGAAATCAGTACAACAAGCAGGATTGAAAGAGAAAGTATTCTGAAAAGCTGCATCTGTGCCTTTGTCATTTCGGGAACGGGGGCACTGATAAAAATCGCACCGATAACCGCATTTTGCTGTTTTGCCACTATGGGAACCTGAAGCGTAAACATATCAAGCTTGTATACGTTGTTAAGTGTTCCTTTTTCAAGATGCTCTTTGTTTGAAAGTACGTCACGACAGTACTTTTCTTCAATACGCAGAGTGTTGCTGTTGTATATATTTTCGTCGGTGGCAGACAGCAGAATATTTCCGTGGTTGTCTATTATAATAATATTTGTCCGTGTGCTGTGGGAAAAGCCGTACAGAAAGTTGGTAAGATGCTCGGGGGCAGTTCCGTTTTGGATATAGGTTGCAATGGTACGTGCGTTTTCCTTAAGGCCGTTTATGCGTTCCTTATATACATACTGGGATATCAAAATTGACTGCATAACTGCAAGCACAAGAACACTTACAATTATGGTAACAAGATTGATTGAGAAAATCTTGATAAAAATATTTTTTTTCACAAAATCCCGCCTATTCTTTAGTTTCAGAAATTTCAAATTTATAGCCAACGCCCCAGACAGTTTTAAGCTGCCAGGGTCTTGAGGCAGTGTCGTTTTCGATTTTTTCGCGGATTCGCTTTATATGCACGTCAACAGTACGTGAATCGCCAAAAAATTCATAGCCCCAGATTTCGTTTAAAAGCTGGTCACGGGTAAAAACCTTGCCTGAGTTTCGTGCAAGGAAGTATAAAAGCTCAAATTCCTTTGGTGGAAGTTCAAGCTTGGTACCGTCAAGAAATACATCATAGGTTTCGCGATTGATTGTAAGACCGTCAAACTTCAGCTGCTCGGGGCTGTCTTTTTCGGTATTGGAATATTGACAGCGGCGAAGCACTGCTTTTATTCGGGCAATTAGCTCTTTTGGCTCAAAGGGCTTTATGATATAGTCGTCTGCACCAAGCTCAAGGCCCAGAACCTTGTCAAAAAGCTCACCCTTGGCGGTCAGCATAATCACAGGGGTATTTGATTTGCTGCGGATTTCACGGCATACCTGCCAGCCGTCTTTTTTGGGCAGCATAATATCCAGCAGGACAATATCAGGATTTTCGGCATTGAATTTCATCAATGCCTCGTCGCCGTCGTAGGCTGTTATTGCTTTAAAGCCCTCCTTTTCCACATAAAGGCGGATAAGCTCGCAGATGTTGCGTTCATCGTCCACAATCAGAATTTTTGTGTTTTCCATATAATCTTCTCCTTTCAATTGTCGATATTTTAAAGAGAATCTTTTGTTTTCAAATATATGTCATAAGCCTCGCGTTTTGAAATTCCAAGCTCGTCAGCAACGCGGTTTGAGATTTCCTTGCCTCTCATTCCTGCAGCGGTGTACTCTCTTACAAGCTCTTCGGGACTAGGCAAGGCTGCCTTTCGTTCATCTTCAAGTGCCTCTTTGTCAGCACCCTTTATAATAAGTACAAATTCACCCTTTGGCGGAGTTTCGGTGAAATGGTCTATTGCACCTTTAAGGGTTGTTCGCAGAAATTCCTCAAACTTTTTGGTAAGCTCACGGGCAACAGTGATTTCACGGTCGCCAAGGACCTCAAGCATATCATTTAAAGTATACATAAGCTTGTGGGGAGCTTCATAGAATATAAGTGTACGAGTATCATTTTTAACTTCGTTCAAATGAATTTTGCGGTTTCGCTTGTTGGTGGTAAGAAAGCCTTCAAAGCTGAATCTGCCTGTGGGCATTCCCGAAGCAACAAGGGCGGTGGTAAATGCCGAGGCACCGGGAAGGGGGATAATTTCAATGCCTTCGTTAGTACAAAGTTTAACCAAATCCTCGCCGGGGTCGGATATGGCGGGCATTCCTGCATCTGATACAAGTGCAATATTTTCGCCGTTTTTCAGCTTTTCTATCAAGATGCCGCCTTTTTGAGCTTTGTTATGCTCGTAATATGAGGTCAGCGGAACATTTATGTCAAAGTGGTTAAGCAGTTTAAGGGTGTTGCGTGTATCCTCAGCAGCAATTAAATCAACTGATTTAAGGGTTTCCAGTGTTCTGAACGTAATATCTCCCAAATTCCCTATGGGTGTAGGACAAAGGTAAAGCTTTCCAAACACATTATTCATTTTACAGCAACTCCTTTTGGTCTCTGCCGTAGATTTTTTGTATTTCGTCGGTATAATTCCCGTTTTCGTCGTGAACATAAAGGGGTGGGTCTAAAAAAAGCTTTGGTCTGCCGTGCTTTGCCCCCTCAACAAGAATCATTGTTGCGGTCTTTGCGGGCGAGGGATGCACAAATCTCAGACGCTTGGGCTCAATTCTTGCATTTCGCATCAGACAGAGTATGTCTGCAAGGCGTTCAGGACGGTGGATAAGAAACAGCTTGCCACCCGGTTTAATTACCTTTTCTGCTGATAATATTATGTCCTCAAGACTGCAAAGAATTTCGTGTCTTGCAATTGTTACAGTGTCACTGAAGTTTTTAAGACCACCGCTTGCCTCTTTGTACGGAGGGTTGCAGGTTACTGCATCAAAGGCTGTTTTGCCGAAAATTTGGGCGGCATTCTTTAAATCGCCCTCGGTAATACATACCTGGTCGGAAAGACCGTTTAATTCAATACTTCTGTGTGCCATTTCGGCGACCTGAGGCTGAATTTCAATCCCGTCAATTCGGCTTGCCAATGTTTTTTCTGTAAGCAGAACGGGGATAATTCCATTGCCGCAGCACATATCAAGGACGCGGCTTTTGGGTTTTATAGATTTTGCGGCAAAGTCCGCAAGCAGTACAGCATCAACCCCAAAACAAAACCAATCAGGGTTTTGTATAAGTCTCATACCATTTGGGGTTTGTAAATCGTCAATTCGTTCGTATGGATGTATTGTAACGTTATTCATAGCCTTTAATTTCCTTATATATAATATACTAACACAAGGTTGTTAAGATTTTATTAACATTGTGTTAATTTAATTCACGGCTTTAGTATACCAAAAAATGTCAGGCAATTCAAGTCTTAAAATATGGAAGAAAATGGGAAAAATTATGTCAAAATTTGAGGAAACGAAAGTAAAAGGAAGAAAACGGGAGAAATAAAGAGTTCTTTAAAAAGTGAAAGTTGTTTTTTCAAAATTAAAACAGTTTAAAACAGTTTAATTCGGGATAATCAAAGTTGACTTTTTGGTAAAATTTCGTGTATAATTGAAGACCCGAGAGAAATCGGGACCATTAATCTGCGGCGTATTTTTGCCTTGCAGAAATTATATTCAGAGAGGTGATTCGATGATAAATGGTCTGAAGGATAGAATGCTTAACATATCCTCATCAGCCAAGAAAATCATCCTTATATCCGCATCAGCAGTTCTTGCACTTACGGTTGCGGTATGCAGCATATGCATCTGTGCAAAACAGATTGTCATTGATTATGGGGATGGTTCAGAGAACAAACTTATTACTTTTAAAAGATATGTTGGAGAGGTCCTTGAGTCCGAGAAGATAGCACTCGGCACAAATGACAAGCTTTCAGCAAGCGTCAATGCAAAGCTCAGGGACGATATGAGAATTGAAATATACAGGGCGTATAATGTTTCGGTTACCGAAAAGGGTCAGACAAAGCATTTGATTGCAACCCGCCGCACAGCAGGCGAAGTTCTTTTAGAGCTTGGTTACAATCCCAAAAGGACCGACAAAATTACACCCGCCTATGACGAAAAGGTTTCAGAGTTTGATGAAATAACCCTTGTAAGGATTGATGAAAAAACGGTTGATGTCGTTGAAGAAATTCCTTATGAGGCAAAGGAACGCACCAACAAGGCTCTTGCAAGCGGTACACGAAAGCTTGTTCAAAAGGGCGCTATGGGTGAAAAGAAGGTTTCGTACAAAATTGTTTACGAAGACGGCAAGGAAGTCTCCCGTGAAAAGGTTTCTGAAGAAGTAACAGTCCAGCCAATTGCACAGATTCGTGAGGTTGGCCCCAAAAAGGCGGCAAATTACACCATTGCATCAGCTGGTACAGTACAGACATCACGTAGCGGAAATCTTGCTTACAGCAAGGTTATTTCGGCAAATGCCACAGCATATGATGCATCAAGCTGCGGAAAGAGTCCGTCACATCCGGCTTACGGCATTACTGCAACAGGCAGACGTGCAGGATATGGCATAGTTGCAGTTGACCCAAGCGTCATTCCTTTGGGAAGTAAGCTTTACATTGAATCTGCTGATGGCAGATATGTTTACGGTACAGCCATTGCGGCAGATACCGGCGGTGCCATAAAGGGCAACCGCATTGACCTTTGCTTTGATACACGATCCGAGGCAATCAGCTTTGGCAGACGTGCAATGAAGGTTTATATATTAAATTAGAATTAAAAATCCTCAAGGCGTTTAAGCCTTGAGGATTTTTTGTTGTTTATATGTTTATATTTTCGTCCATTGCGATAAGATACTGAACAATAATCCGTACAGCTGCAAAAAAGCTTTCGATATCAATCATTTCGTCGCATTGATGCGCTCCGCCGTGACCTGCAGGCATTTCAAAAACAGGAGTTTTTCGGTCAGCAGTTTCGCAGAATGTGCCAACCGAAAATGCATTTTCAAGATGTCTTGCATAGGTTCCGCCACCAAGCTTAAATCTTTTTTTGTCAAAGCCGGTTATTTCCTTGTATATATTCTCAAAAAGCCCGGGGATTTTGCTGTCGGGATCAATTGAGAATCCGGGCATATTATCCTTTACTTTAGTGTTCCAGCCAAGGTCTTTAAATGCGGCACTGGTACGGTTTATCAGGTCGTTGGTTTCGAGGGCACTGCTGTATCGCATATCAAAGGAAAGCTGTATGCAACCGTTATCAAGAGAAACCATTCCGTTTACAAATGTAAGCTTACCAAAAAGGTCGTCACAAAAATCTATTCCAAGTGACGAGCCAAAGGGACAGGACAAAATATGTGCGGTTTGTGACATAATATTGCGGTCATTGTCTGAAAGCGCTTTGATGTCCGAGAGCAGCTTTGCAAGAAGATATGCCGCATTGACCGAGCCTTCGGGGGTACTTGCGTGCTTTGCAATTCCTTTTGCACAAAGTGAAATTGTGGTGTCAGCTTCGGTAAGTGTAATTTCTGTATTATTCTCAAGATGTTTCTCAAGTTCGTTTTTAAGGGTATCGGTTTTTTTCAATGTTACGGTTGCTTTATCAAGAACAATATTAAAGGCTTCGCCGCCGCAAAAATCTATTATATCCTCAAAAGCTGTGTCACTTTTGGCATACAGCTGACAAATTCCCTTTTCGCCTGTGCTGCATGGAAAGTCCGCATCGGGGATAAGGGAGATTTCGGGCATTGGTTGCTGGTTTTTAAATGCCTCGATGTCTGCCATCCCTGTTTCCTCATTTGAACCAATGAATAATTGAATACGGCTTTTTAAGGGAATATTGAATTTGCGGAATATTTCCATTGCACAAAGGGCTGCCATAATTCCCGCTTTGTTATCCTCGACGCCTCTGCCGATTAATGCACCATTTTTGATTATCGGCTCAAAGGGTTTGGTATAAAGCCAGTCCTCGCCAACAGGGACAACATCGCTGTGGGTGAAAATTCCTATTGTTTTTTCGCCACTTCCGTAAGTAATCAGGGAATAACCGCTGTTCGCAAAGGTTTTTGCCTCAAACCCGCGTTTTTTGAACAAATCGGTGCATTCTTCCAGTCCTTTTGCACATTCCTTGCCAAAGGGAGCATTTTCCTGCGGCTCGCCTTTGATGGCAGGGGTTTTGCATATACTTATCCAGTCCTTTAAAAGCTGGTCCTTGTTTTCGCCAATCCATTCCTTGATTTGTGTATCGTATTTAAGCATATTTTATCATTCCTCATCTCAGTTTGCAGTAAATATTTCATTTATACGGTTTTCGGTTTCCGCTACGTTATTATATACCATATCAAAATAAATATCAATGTCCTTTGAAAATTCGGTTTTGTCGGCATAGTTGTAAACCTTGCCGGAAATTTCCTTGAAAAGATTAAAGGCAGTAAGGACAGGCGTGTTTTTGCTTATACTCAGCATATGGCTGAAGTATGGCGAAAGGCTGACCTGTGCGGCCTCAAGCATTGACGGCACAATGAAGGGCATTGAAAGCTCCTTTTGAACGGTATAGTCCATATCAAAGTTTGCCCACATAACATAGGGTGTTGAGCGCAGGGCAAAGGTGGTGTCAAGGTCGATTTTATCAAAAAGCTCAACCGCAAAGGAGGGGGCGTGGTCACCCACCATACAGATTATTACGTCACGGTCTGAATTTTCAAAGTATTGGGTAAGCTTTTTGAATGCTTCGTCGGTTTTTCTTATACAGGACATAAATTCGCTTATGTCATCGGTATATTCGCCATGGTCGGACAGAACTTTAATGCAATCCTCTTCGGGTGGGTTTATGTCCCAGCCGCCGTGGTTCTGGATTGTCAGCATGTATTGAAAACGGGGACCGTTCCCCATATTTTCGTAATCCTCAAGCATTTTGTCATAGCAAAACTCGTCTGTTGCATAGGGCCTTTGACCGTATTTTCCCACTTCGCCCGACTTTTCAAACTCTTCACGAAACAGCACACTGTCAAAGCCAAGCTTGGGATAGACAATTCCACGCTCGTAGTTTAAGGCTTCGGCACAATGAGCACCCCATGTTGTATAGCCGAGGTCTTTAAGATAGCTGACAATGCTGTTGGCGTTGTCAAAATTAAGATAGTTGAAAGGTGTTATACCGGGCATAAGCTGCAGAGAATTTGAGGTTAAAAGCTCGTATTCGCTTTTGTTTGTGCCCCCGCCCGTACCTGCGACCACAGCCTTGCCCTTGTGCTTAAGGCTGTCAATAAAGGGCATTGGAGATATGTCGGTTTTAACGTCAATCAAGTCACGGATATCATAGAAGGTTTCGTTTAAAATCAGAATAATGTCGGGGGTTTTGCCTGACGTTTGCATTACTGATTTTGCTTCGGGGGTATTTTTAAGCTCTTTGGCAGAATACCCGTCGGGCATATCAACCAGATTAAGTGAATTCTGGAATACTTCGATTGAGCTTGCTGTATACCCATATCGGTAGTAAGAATCCTCCCACGACCATACAAAGGTATTACGAGGCTTTAAGGGGTTTTCGGCAAAATATACAAGGTGCAAAAATGCAAGACAAAAGGCTATTGTGCCAAGATTTTTTAAAAGTACTGATTTTAAGCTTCGCTGTATGTTTTTTTCGTGTCTGTAAAGCTGAACAATTACTGCAAGCTGAAGTGCAAAAAATACCAGAATGCCAAGCACATAAGCGGTAAGGGGAAAGCTGTAGCTGTCAATTACCGAGAGAGTGGTGCCGAAATTGTGTATATCCTGAGTGGAGATAGGCGAATTGCGAAACATAAGGGTATAGTAGTTTGCAATGCTCAGTACTGTTAACGGAAATGATGTGGCAAGAGCTGCAATCCATCTGCGTCGCACAAAAATAAAAATTGCACTTTGCAGGGTAAAGATTGTAAGGATGTTTATAAGTGTATAAAAAATCCCGTTTAAAAGGGGGTTTTTGTTGCCCAGCTCAAGGCAGTAGTAAACAAGGGTACTGTGCAAAAGTGCATAAAGCAGGGCAAATGTACCCGATTTGTGGTTTTTGATATATGTTTTAAATGATTGAAAAAGGTTTTTAATCATAAAATCACCGTTTGTATTTAAATATATTAATATATGAAGAAACTATTCTTCAAGAAGAGTCCATTCCTCAAAATATTCATCAAGCTTTTGACGAAGCTCGTCTGCCTGACTGCATTTTTCGTTCATAAGAATATAGTCTGAAAAGACTTCCTCGCGGGTCATCTCCTCCTCAAGCACTAAAAGGCTTGTCTCGCAATCCGAAATTAGCTTTTCAAGCTCTTTTACTCTGTTTTTTCGCTGTGCGTCAAGGCGACGTTGCTCTTTTGACCGAAAGCTTGAGTCGTTGTCAGTTTTTTTTGAGATAGGTGTTACTAATGCTGCCTGTGCTTCTGCAAGCTGTTTTGCACGGCGGTCAAGAATTTCACACATATCCTCAAAGTTTCCGGGGAAGATGTCTGCACCGTCTGCTTTAATTTCAATTATTTTATCGGGAACCTTGTTAAGCAGATATCTGTCGTGGGAAACAAAGATAATTGTGCCACCAAAGTCGGACAGTGCCTTTTCAAGAATTTCTTTTGAGGCAAGGTCAAGATGGTTTGTAGGCTCGTCAAGGATAAGTACATTTGATTTTTCAAGCATAATGATACAAAATGCAAGCTTTGCACGTTCACCGCCGCTGATTACCTTTACCGGCTTAAACACATCATCCTGACTAAGCAGAACGCTGCCAAGGGCTTTTCGGATTTCCGCCTCGGGAATATGGCTGAAACGGTCCCAAAGCTCATCAAGGGCGGTTTTTTCGGTGTTTAAGTTCAAATTTTCCTGTTCGTAATAGCTGATGCTTACATTCTTTCCCCATTCAAAGCTGCCGGAGATTGAGGGGATAATGCCTTGAATTATTTTAAGGAATGAGGACTTACCTACACCGTTTGAGCCAATAATGGCAATCTTTTCGCCACGCTTTATATCAAGACTTATATTTTTGCAAATGGTCTGGGGCGGTGTACCCACAGCAATATCAAGGTTGGTTACGGTCAAAACGTCCTTGTACGGGTCCTTGGTATGCTCAAATTTAAGACGCATAGTTTTTAGGTCGCCGTCGGGGCGTTCCAAAACATCCATTGCTTCAAGTGCTTTTTGTCTTGATTTTGCACTTTGAGAGGTGGAGGCACGAGCCATATTTTTGTCGATATATTCCTGCATACGGGCAATTTCTGCCTGTTGCATTTCGTATTCCTTTTGCTGTCTTTCACGACGCAGTGCCTTTTGGGGAAGGTACTTTGAATAGTTTCCTGTATAGGAATAAAGTCTGCCCCGTTCAACCTCGTAAATGTGGTTTACAAGCTTGTCAAGGAAGTATCGGTCATGGGAGACCGCAAGGATTGCACCATTGTACGATGCAAGGTAGTCTTCAAGCCATTTAAGGGTTTTAAAGTCAAGGTGGTTGGTAGGCTCGTCAAGGATAAGAAGTTCAGGCTCTTCAAGTAAAAGCTTTGCCATTGCAAGACGGGTCTTTTCCCCACCGCTGAGGGTGGATATAACAGTATCCATATCCTTGTCACCAAAGCCCATACCATTTAAAACAGTTTTTATTTTTACGCCCACATTATATCCGTCACGGCTGTCAAAATATGCCTGACGGCTCTCGTATTGTGCTGAAATTCGTCGATATTCGTCAGAGGAGGTATCTGTAATTTGTGACATTTCAACCTCAAGGCGGCGGATGTCTGATTCGGCTTCAAAGACATCGGCAAAGACCTTGTTCATTTCTTCGGCAATTGAACAGCTTCGCATCAGTCCGTTGTTCTGGGCAAGGTAACCTAAAGAAAGGCCGGGCTTTTTAACAAGCTCGCCGCTTTCAAAGGGGAGTTCCCCTAAAATAACTTTAAGAAGGGTGGATTTTCCGGCACCATTGGCACCGATAAGTCCATACCGACCCTTCTCAAGAATTGTCATTTTAATATTTTTTAAGACCTCGACCTCGCCAAAGCTTTTGGTTAAGTCATCAATTGTTATAAGCATATTTACCTCATATTTTTTCTACGTGAATTTGACCGGGCTTTGGTGCAAGCTTTCGTAAAATCAAAATGCCTGCAAAAAGCAGCACAAATGCCCCCAAAAAGCCGAGCCACTCTCCGCCTAAGCGAGTTCCCAAAACTGCACCCAAAAGAATTAGTATTGTGAGTGACAGGTAACCAACTGCAGAGAGCCAAAGGATTTTGCTGTCCTTTGCAACAAGCTTTACAGTATCGCCTGCAGAAATTGTACTGTCTACGGGAAGGGATACTGTAAGCTGCTTGTTGCCGCAAAGACCGCAGGCGGCACAATTTTCGCCGCAGGCTGAATCCCTCTCAATTTCTATTTCGGCAATGCTGTTTTCAATTTTTTTCACTTTGCCAAGCTTTTCCATTGTTTTAACCTGTCCTTTTTACCTTATTGTGATTTTTGTTTTCGGGCAAGAACCAACATTTCTTTGGCACTTTGCCTTGTAATATCGGTAACGGTAACACCACCAATAATACGTGCAAGCTCGTCAATTCGTTTTTCGTCATCAAGCAAAACGACGCTTGTTGAGGTTTTGTCGTCATTGGTATTCTTTTCAATCAGATAGTGATTGTCTGCCATACCCGCAATCTGGGCAAGATGGGTGATTGAAAATATCTGCTTATTTTTTGCAAGGGCGGCAATCTTTTCGGCAATTTTTTGTGCCGCACGACCGCTTACCCCTGTATCAATCTCGTCAAAAATCATTGTATCTGCACTGTCTGAGTCCGAAAGCACCGATTTGACAGCAAGCATAATTCGGGAAAGCTCGCCGCCTGAGGCAATTTTTGCCATAGATTTTAAATTTTCACCCGGATTGGTGGAAAGCATAAATTCTGCATTGTCCTTGCCGGTATTGGTATATATTGATTCATCATCACCGGATTTTTCGGTAAGTTCAATTGAAAACCGTACCTTTGGCATATCAAGAGCCGAAAGCTCATCGGCAATTTTTTCTTCAAGGGTTTTTGCTGCGGTTTTTCGTGCTTTTGAAAGCGTCTCGGCAAGGGCAGCAACCCTTGCAAGCTGTATTTTGTATTCATTTTGAAGCTTTAAAAGAGCTTCGTCGCTGTTTTCAATTTTTTTTGCTTCTGCCTCGGCATTTTTGCCAAAGGCAAGTATTTCCTCAATTGTGTTTCCGTATTTGCGTTTCAGGCTGTTAATCAAATCAAGGCGTTCTTCAATCATATCAAGCTCTGCCATATTGAAGTCTGTGCCTGAAAGGCAGCTGTTTATATCAGCGGCAATATCTTCTGTTTCGGCAATTATTCCGTTTAGACGTTCATACCCATCGGCAAGTTTTTTGTCAAAGCGGCTGATATCCGAAAGGGCACGCTGTGCCGTTTTCAAAAGGTCAAAGGCTGTACCCTCGTCGCTGCCGTAAAGTGCCGCATAAGCCGTGCCTGCACCTGAGATTATGCTTTCCATATTATAAAGACGTTCGCGGGTTTCAAGAAGCTCGTCATCTTCGTCTGGGTTCAGACGTGCTGCCTTGATTTCCTGTGCCTGAAAGGTCAGCATATCAAATCGGCGAGCCTTTTCGTCCTTATCGCAATTCAGCTCGTTTATTTCCGAGGCAAGCTTTTTCATTATTTTATATTCTTTGCGGTAATTTTCAATTTCATCAAAAAGTTTGCCAAATTCGTCAAGAAAGCCAAGGTGATTTTTGGGTGAAAGCAGGGATTGGTTGTCGCTTTGACCGTGTATGTCCAAAAGAAGCGGTGCAATTTCACGAATTACAGCGGCGGGAGTAATACTGCCGTTTATACGGCAGACACTTTTGCCGTCGCTTGAAAGCTTTCGGCTTATTATCAAAAGGTTGTCCTCAACCTCAATACCCAAATCTGAAAGTGCAGCATTAACAGTATTGCTGTCAATTTCAAAGCATAAATCAACCAGAGCAAAATCACAGCCACTGCGGATAAGGTCGTGACTTGACCTTGCACCAAGTGCCATATTAATCGAGTCAATAAGAATGGACTTGCCTGCACCCGTCTCACCGGTCAGGACATTGAAACCGGTGCCAAATTCAATGCGGACTTCTTCAATCACCGCTACGTTTTTTATATGTATTTCTTTCAGCAAAGCAGTTCACTGTCCTTTCGTATTTGTTAATCCGAGAGCTTTTTGCGGATAACGTCAAAATAGCTTCGGTCATTTACTATTGCAAGGGGGGCACGCATATCTGCCGCAGCAATTTCTATGTAATCCCCGTCAAGCAGATGTCCGATAGGCACGCCGTCGGCCTTGAGGTCGGTTTCGCTGCAATAATTTGCATCAAACCTCAATATAATTTTTGAATCCGGAGGTACAGCAATGCAACGTGCCTTAAGGGTATGGGGGCAAACAGGGGTCAACAGAATGCAGTCAAGACCCTGATGAACAATGGGACCGCCGCAGGAGAGGGAATATGCGGTTGAACCGATTGAGGTTGCCGCAATAATGCCGTCTGCAAGATAGCGGTTGGCAATAGTTCCGTCAATTTCAACCTCAAGAGAAATCATTTTTGCGTTATTTCCTCTCAGTATAATGTCGTTAAGTGCCATACTGCACTCATATGGCTTGTTGTTTTTGTAAATCACCGCTTTCAGCATCATAAAGTGATTTACGGTATAGTCACCGTTTGCAATTTTGTCAAAGATACTGTCGTCGCCTTTTTCTGCCTGAGTAAGAAATCCAAGATGTCCAAGGTTGATACCCATAACTGGCGTATCAAAGCAGGCAGCGTCTTTGATTATTTTAAGTATTGTTCCGTCACCGCCAAGTGCCACAATCAAATCTGATTTTTCAAGCATATCACGATGTGAGACAAATTCTGCATCTGTGTCTGAAAGCTCGGCTTTGTATGACAAATCAAAAAATACCGACACACCCCGGCGTATAAGCTCAGTTGCAGCATGTTTTGCCGAATTAAGCTGAGGGTCACGGTCCTGGTTTAAGAATATTCCGATTTTCTTCATACAAAACACTTCCTTTATAATTAATAGGTTTTGGGGGAATTTATAGAGCCTGTGAATGTGAAAGGTCCACAAGTGCAAGCACGTCAAATTCCTTTGATGGTATGTCCGATTTTTGTATATACATAAGGTATTCGATGTTTCCTTCCGGTCCGCGTACGGGCGAAAAGTCAAGGCCCTGAACCGAGAAACCAATTTCCTTTGTAAAGGCAAGGGTGTTTTCGATTACTTCAATATGTGTTGATTTTTCACGAACTACGCCTTTTTTGCCTACCTTTTCACGACCCGCCTCAAACTGTGGCTTTATAAGGCATACGGCAAAACCGTCGTTTTTTATTGCCGAATATGCAACAGGAAGAACCAGCTTAAGGGAAATAAAAGACACGTCCACAGAGAAGAAATCGGGAACGGGGTCAAGGCTGCCCGGGTCAAGATAACGAATGTTTGTACGTTCCATATTGATAACTTTATCGTTTTGACGAAGCTTCCAGGCAAGCTGGCCGTAGCCTACATCAATAGCATATACCTTTGATGCACCGTTTTGGAGCATACAATCGGTAAAGCCGCCGGTTGATGCACCTATATCCATACACACCTTATCTGTGAGGTCAATAGGGAATACCTGCATTGCCTTTTCAAGCTTAAGTCCGCCGCGGCTGACATATTTTGCGGTCCTTTCGCGGACTTCAATATTTTCTGTGCCGGCGACGGTTTCGCCTGCTTTTAATGCTTTTTGATTGTTGATGTATACATCCCCTGCCATAATCATTGCCTGTGCGGCATTTCGGGACGGGGCAAAGCCATTTTCGGTTAGGTATACATCAAGTCTTATTTTAGCCATATTTTATCACCTTTTCAGTGTTTCTTCAATTTTTTGCGAGATTGCAGCGGCATCAAGCCCTGCAAATATTTTTTGCTGCGTTACTGTACCCTGGACAAGAGGCTGGTCCTTGTGGGCAAATTTAAGAATTTTACCGTCGTATATTTCGCATACTGTGGCAAAAAGTCCGCCGATACCTACATTGTCTTCAATGGTTGCAACCAGCTTTACGTTTTGTGCAAGCTCTTTAAAAAGGTCTTTGTCAAAGGGTTTCAAAAACCGTGCATTCATTACAGCTGTTGATATTCCGTGGCTGTCAAGAACTTCTGCGGCATCTGTTGCATCCTTGACGCAAGAGCCTATTGCAACAAGCAGAACATCTGTGCCGGTTTTTAAAGCAGTTCCTTTGCCGTACAATACAGGCGGCGAAGGAATGTCGGAGTTATTAACAACGCCTTTGGGATACCTGATTGCCACGGGACCGTTGCAATCATAAATTGCAAGCTTAAGCATTTCCTTTAATTCAATCTCATTTGAGGGTGCCATAATGGTCATATGAGGCATATGGGAAAGATACGAAAGGTCGTAAATCCCTTGATGTGTTTCGCCATCGTTGCCGGTTGCACCGGCACGGTCGATTGCAAATACTGCATGCAAATTCTGAAGTGCCACATCGTGCAGAAGCTGGTCATAGCCACGCTGCAGAAATGTGGAATATACTGCAAAAATCGGTACATATCCCGATTTTGCAAATGCGGCAGAAAATGTAACTGCGTGTTGCTCGGCAATTCCTACATCAAAAAAACGATTTGGGAATTGTTTTGCAAATTCGCAAAGACCTGTTCCGTCAGGCATTGCGGCAGTTATTGCAACAATTTTTTCGTTTTGCTTTGCTAGGTTTAGCAGTTCTTCGCCAAATATATCCGAGTATGTTTTTTCACCGCTGGTTTTTATCTCACCGGTTTCCGGGTCAAAGCAACCTATGCCGTGGAAGGTAGAAGGGTTTTTCTCTGACGGAGTATAGCCCTTGCCTTTTTGAGTTATTGTATGGACGATAACGGGGCGGTTAAGACTTTTTGCGTATTCAAGTACGGTTATCAGGTCCTTTAAGTCGTGGCCGTCAACAGGACCTAAGTATTCAAGCCCCATATTTTCAAAAAGCTTTTTCTGCAGCAGAAGATTTTTAAGCAGTCTTTTGCTTTTGTGAACAAATTTCCTGAATGGTTCGCCAACAACAGGGAGGTTTTTAAGGAAATTGTTTACCTTAACCTTAAGAGAAATATACCACGCATCGCTGCGTAAATTTCCAAGGTAATTTGAAAGTCCGCCCACATTGGGAGAAATTGACATACCGTTGTCGTTAAGGATTATAATCAATGGTGTCAAGCCGCTTCCGGCGTGGTTAAGTGCTTCGTATGCCATACCACCGGTAAGTGCCCCGTCACCAATGACAGCAACCGAGTGCGCCGAAGTTCCTGAAAGCTCAAAAGCCTTAGCAAAGCCAAGTGCAGCCGAGATTGAGGTGGAGCTGTGACCTGTGTTAAAGGCATCTGAGGGGTTTTCTTCTGTTTTTGGGAAGCCGCTTAATCCGTCCTTTTGTCGGAGAGTATCAAAGCTTTTGCGGCTGCCTGTTATGATTTTGTGGGTGTATGCCTGATGGCCTACATCCCACACAATTTTATCCAAATTAAAGTCAAAAACCTTGTGCAGGGCAAGTGTAAGCTCTACCGTGCCGAGGTTTGATGCAAGGTGACCGCCGCATTTTGAGACATTGCTTATCAGAAAGTCGCGGATTTCGCCGGACAGCAGCCGGAGCTGGGGGATATTCAGTTTTTTTACATCATCCGATGTGTTGATGCTGTCAAGAAACTTTTTCATAAATACTCCGTAATTTATTTACTCCTTAAGCTCAAAAGCGATAGTATACGTGCAACAGTGTAGACAATGGAATTGCTGTAACGAATTGCAAAGCCTTTTCCCATTGCCTTGCCGCCGACAGTAATTGCCGCAACCGATGCGGTAATCACAAGGCTCATCAAAAAGCCGTTGAGCGTGGGAGCGGTTTTTATAATATAAGCAACAACCGTAGCAGATGCCGAGCCGCTGATAATTCCGCAGATGTCACCCACAACGTCGTTGCAGAAGTTTGATACCTTGTCCTTTGATTTTATCAGCTTTATTGCTCTTGCCGAGCCTTTTATGCGATGAGCCGCCATTGAATGAAAGGGGGCTTCGGCTGCGGTGGTTACTGCCATTCCGATAATATCAAAGATGATACCTGTAAGAATTATTAAAAAAAGGATTAAAATAGCCACCCAGATACTCACCATTTCCATAACGCCACTTGACAATACCGTAAAGAATGCCGACATGGTAAAGGTGATGATGATGGTTTTTATAACCCAGGAATTGTCCGATGTCTTGCCACCGGTGGTTTTGAATTTTGGTTTTTGTTTTCGGGGAACGTCTTCTTTCAATTTCTTTGTCTCCTGAAATAATAAAGTTTTTTGGTATGAGAACAAAAAAGGGTAGCATATACAGTAAATCTTGTGTCTTAGGTCAGGTTGGATTTCCCAGAGAGTTGCCGAATCGTTGCCGAAACGGAAGTTTCCTTTTAAAACTCTCTATGCAATGTTACCAAAAGCATTACCTGATTGCCACTGAGTACACACTGCAATCCTGTATATGCACCGGACAAGGGTGTCCGAGACCGGTCTAGGGGTTTTCCCCGACAGTTGCAAACATTCCTTAGCCTCTTTTGCAAATATGGTTTCAAAAGGCAATAACCGAAAAATCTGTGGCCGCAGACTAAACGGTTTGAACGATTATCCGCCATATTCACTCAAGGCAGGCTACGCTGCCCACAGCACCCCAAAAGTACCGCAACGCAGGTTTTAACCTAATACGTATAAAAAGAGAGTGTCTCTTTTTACACGGTCATAGGCCTCCGCGGAAAAGGGGTCAACGCCCATATGCCATTATGGATCGCCCCTGAACCTTAACTCCCAGCACACGCCCACGACTGGGCGTCGCAAGCACGCACAAGGAACTTCATCGATATGCCCTTCGGCGAATTTTTAGGCCCGCCCTGGGGAATGAAGCAACCGACTAGAATACCGTTACCCATATTCTCACATTAAGTATATAATATTATTTGGTCAATGTCAAGAACTGAGTAGGCGGATTTTAAAGGAATACAGACGAAATTTTACAAAAAAATAAGAAAATGGGGGTGTAATCTCATTTGCATTTTGCCGCATTTGAATTTTCTTGAAATTTATAAAGATTTGTGATAGAATAAGTAAAAATCTAAAGGAGATGAATTTGTGGAAAAGAAAGAAAAACCAACTCAATGCGAAAGCTGTGCATATTTTGATTATGATTATGAGCTTGGATATGACGTTTGCACCGTAAATCTTGATGAGGACGAGGTGACAGGTTTTTATTCAGGCGGACATAATTCCTGCCCATATTACAGCTTTTATGATGAGTATAAAATTGTCCGTAAGCAAAACTAATACGGCTTATGCTGATATCAATGGATTTTTACGTAAAAAAGTTAAAAATTTTTCAAAAAAACTATTGACAAATATTTCAAGTAGTGATAGAATTAACTACGGTTAGAAAAGGCTAACCGCATAAAGTTTTACATAATTATTGCAGAATCGGGTGATTTTGAGTGAATCTGACAGAAGCTGTTGAAGGAAAAGAATATATAATCAAGGCTATTGAAACCGATGATGAAGAGCTTGATGCTTTTTTGTTTTCTCTTGGTTGTTACAGCGGTGAAGCAATTACAGTTGTTTCTCATCTTAAGGGTGGCTGTATAGTTTCAATCAAGGACGGAAGATACAATATTGACAATCAGCTGGCAGAGGCTATTTTGATATAAAAACAATTGTTTGAAAATGGCTGCCGGTTGTTTTTTTGACAGAGGGTTAGCTAAAACTAACCAACAAAATACGTAAATTATCCCTGACAGGGTATGAAATAAGGAGGAAGATAAAATGAGGATTGCTTTGGCGGGAAACCCCAACTCGGGCAAAACAACAATGTATAATGCACTTACAGGACGCAACGAAAAGGTTGGCAACTGGGCAGGTGTTACTGTGGAGAAGAAGGAGCATCCCATTAAAAAGATTTACGGAAATGGTGTTGATGAGCTTATTGCTGTTGACCTTCCCGGTGCATATTCGATGTCGCCGTTTACTTCAGAGGAGAGCATAACGAGCTCGTATGTTAAAAATGAGAACCCCGATGTAATTATTAATATTGTTGATGCTACCAACTTAAGCAGAAGTCTGTTTTTTACGACACAGCTTCTTGAACTTGAAATCCCTATGGTGGTTGCACTTAACAAAAGTGATATAAACCGTAAAAAGGAGACAAATATTGATTCGGCACTTCTTGCCGAAAAGCTTGGCTGTCCGGTTGTTGAAACGATTTCGACCTCGGCCGAGGGTATGCAGGCAGTTGTTGCGGCTGCCATCAAGCAGGCAGGTACATATCAAAAAGCGCCTTATATCCAGAAAGACATTGACCTTACGGACAAGACTTTGGTTGAAGCAGAGGACAGAAAACGCTTTGAATTTGTAAACGAAATTGTAAAAACGGTTGAAAGTCGCAAGGTTTTTACCAAGGACAAAAACTTTGGTGATAAGATAGATGCTGTCATTACCAACAAATGGCTTGGCATCCCGATTTTTGCTGTTGTGATGTTTCTTGTATTTGATATTTCCCAAAGCTCGTTCGGGCCATGGCTCGCGGATACCTTGGTTGCGTGGATAGAAGACTTTCAAATGTGGGCAGGAGGAATGGTCCAAAATGCACATCCACTTCTTCAGGCAATCCTTGTTGACGGTATAATCGGAGGGGTTGGTGCAGTTGTTGGATTTTTGCCCCTTGTAATGGTTATGTATTTTTTGATTGCACTCCTTGAGGACTGCGGTTATATGGCACGTGTATCTGTTGTGCTTGACCCTATCTTTAAAAAAGTTGGTCTTTCGGGTAAATCGGTTATACCATTTGTTATTACAACCGGCTGTGCAATCCCCGGTGTTATGGCTTGCCGTACAATCCGCAACGAACGTGAACGCCGCGCCACGGCAATGCTTGCTCCATTTATGCCTTGTGGTGCAAAGCTTCCTGTAATTGCTCTTTTTGCAGGCGTATTCTTTGCAGATGCATCATGGGTGGGAACACTGATGTATTTTGCTGGTATAGTTATTATTTTTGTAGGTGCTTTGATTGTAAACAAGATTGCCGGACACAAAAACCGTAAATCCTTCTTTATTATCGAGCTTCCTGAGTACAAGCTTCCGTCGCTTAGACGTGCATTTCTTTCGATGTGCTCACGCGGCTGGGCGTATATTGTAAAGGCAGGAACGATAATTCTTGTATGCAACACAATTGTTCAGATTATGCAGGCATTTAACTGGAGTTTTCAGCTTGTTGAGGACGGGATGGCACACACGTCTATTCTTGCGACAATTTCAAACCCCGTTGCTGTGCTGCTTATACCTCTTGGCTTTGGCGTATGGCAGATGGCAGCAGCTGCAGTTACCGGATTTATTGCTAAGGAAAACGTGGTTGGTACGCTTGCGGTTTGCTACGGTATAACAAACTTTATTGATACCGAAGAGCTTGCCCTTATGGGTGGTGCAAGTGAGGTTGCGGCAGTGTTTGGACTTACCAAGGCTGCGGCACTTGCGTGCTTGATGTTCAATCTGTTTTCGCCTCCATGCTTTGCTGCTATCGGTGCCATGAATGCTGAAATTAAGGACAAAAAGTGGATGCTTGGTGGTGTGGGACTTCAGCTTGGTACAGGATATACTGTGGCATTTCTGGTTTACCAGATAGGTACACTTATTACAACCGGAAGCTTTGGTACAGGCTTTATTCCCGGACTTATTGCGGTTGCTTTGATTGTCGGCTTTGTTGTATACCTGATGATTAATTCGGACAGAAAGCTTAAAGCTGAATACGAGCTTAAGGCAAAGGCTGACATTTTGAGGGAAAAGACACGGGTGTAGGCTATGACAGATATTATTCTTGGATTAATAATTGCGGCGATTATTGCCGGTGCAGTGCTTTATATTTACCGTGCAAAAAAAAGTGGACAGACCTGTATAGGCTGTCCTAATGCAAAAAACTGCAACAAAAGAGGTTGCTGTAAAACAGATGAATAATTGATAATGGGGCTGTCTTTGATGACAGCCCCTTAGTTCATGCAATATATACAGACTTTGTATAATTTTTTAATATTGATGCGGCGTTCCCGGCAAATTCGGCATTGTCAAAAACACCAAATACCGATGAGCCACTACCACTCATCAATGAATACACAGCACCGTTTTCGTTGAGAATTTTTTTATATTCGTCTATTTCGGGATGAATGGGTAAAACCACCGTTTCAAGCACATTCCCCGACACCTTGCCCAAACGGGTGAGGTCATTTTCTTTTATGGCATTGATTGCTGCGTTTATATCGGGGTGCAAGGCAACCTTGCCAAGGTCAAGGTTTTTATAGACAAAGGGTGTTGAAACCCCGAACTGCGGCTTTGCCACAACAAAAACAGCATCGGTAAGGGAGGGTATGGGTGAAAGAATTTCACCTATTCCACGGGCACGCATACAGCCGCCATAGAGAAAGAAGGGAACATCCGCCCCTATCCTTTTTGCAAGCTCTGCAAGTTGCAACGTTGAAAGCGGGGCATCACAAAGCTTGTTAAGTGCAAGGAGTGTTCCGGCGGCGTCTGATGAGCCGCCACCAAGACCTGCTGCGACAGGAATATTCTTTTTTATATCTATACTGATATGTTTTTTTAAATTTGTTGTTTCAAAAAACAGCATTGCAGCTTTATAACAATGATTGCTTTCATTGATGGGGAGCATGCTGCTGTCTGATGAAACGGTAATTTCTGTTTCGTTACTGTCTGTGAGGCAGATATCAAGTATATCAAAAAGCTTTATGGTATGCATAAGCATATCAAGCTCGTGATAGCCGTCGTCACGCCGACGTACCACATCAAGGGTTAGATTTACCTTTGCGGGGCATTTGATCTTAAGTAATTTTTTCATTATATAAACTCTCCGACTTTATATTCCGCTTTTATTTTGCCGTTTCTTTCCCAAGTCTTTTAAGTGCAATGCCTGTCCATATACAAGCTGTGGCGGTTGCAAATATGTCGGATACGGGTTGAGCATAGAATACTCCGTCAAGGCCAAAATAATGTGACATTATAAACAGAGCCGGTATTAAAAACAAACATTGTCTTGAAAGACTTAAGAACATTGCGGCACGTGGCTTGTTGATATACTGAAAGTAGTTTGAGCATATAATTTGTGCTCCAACTACCGGCAGGACAATGGAGTTGACCATAAGTGCCTGCTTGCCAAGTCTTATAAGCTCAGGCTTTGAGTTGAAGGCACGGACAATTTCTTCGGGGAACAGGTGGATAAATGTCCAGCCTGTGACAACCAAAGCGGTTGCGGCAATAATTCCGTAAAGCATGGTCTTTTTTACGCGGTCATATTTTTGTGCACCGTAGTTGTACCCCACAATTGGTTGAACACCCTGGTTAATACCAAATATAGGCATGATTGCGATGGTCATTGCACTGTTGTAGACCGAAAATGCAGAAACTGCAATATCTCCACCGTGGTTGATAAGCAGATTGTTGTAAATTATGTTTACCGATGCCATTGCCAGTTGAACAAGTGCCGGTGAGAGACCGATAAGCATAATTCTTGCTGTAAGGTCAAAATCGGGTTTGAAGCCTTTGAAACTAAGGCGGATATTACTCTTTTTGGTGAAATAATAAATTACCCATACCATTGTGGCAAGCTGACCGAGAACGGTTGCTATTGCAACACCTTTTACACCAAGGGGAATTACCATTGTCAGAAACCAGTCAAAGATTATATTTGTTATTGCACCTGCAAGCATTGTTACCATTGCCATTTTTGGACTGCCGTCAGAGCGGATTATGGCATTGAGTGAAAAGCCGATGCCCTGAAATACCGAGCCTGCAAGGACAATGCCCATATACTGACAGGCGTAGTCCATAATTATTCCGTCAGGAGTGCCAAACATTCTCAGCAGAGGTTTTAAGAAAATGTAGCCAAGGACAGATACAACAACCTCTAAAATCCCTGCAAAAACAAAAACATTGGCAAGAATACGCTTTGCCCTGTTTCGGTTTCCTTCGCCAAGGCTGATGGCAAAAAGTGATGTACCCCCAAGGCCGACAAGCATGGCAACTGCCATAATTGCGGTCATAAAGGGAAAGGCAAAGGAAAGTGCGGCAAGTGCCTTGTCACCTACTGCCTGACCCACAAAAATACGGTCAACCACGTTGTAAATTGCGTTTACTATCATACCGACGATTGCCGGAGCTGAAAAACTCCATAAAAGTTTTATAACAGGCTCTTCGCCGAGCCGTTTTGTACGGTCATCCATTTATTAATCTTCCTTATCTTTAGTGTCTTTCAGTGTGTCATTTTCCGACGCATCGGGAGCAAAAACCTCTGCAGCATCTTCTGTAGCAGATGTTTCGGCGGTATCTTCGGCTTTAACCTCTCCAAAAATTGCATCAAATTCCTCTTCGCCAATCTTTTCTTTTTCAAGAAGTCTTTCGGCGGTTTCCTTTACCTTGTTGGCATTGGCTGAAAGAATTTCACGGCATTTTGCATATGCTTCGTCGATGATGTTTTTGATTTCCTCGTCAATCTTTGCAGCGGTTGCTTCGCTGTAATCCTTGGTGTGACCAAAATCACGACCAATAAAGACTTCGTCGTTGCTGCTGCCAAAGGCACGAGTGCCAAGGTTTTCGCTCATACCGTATTTAACAATCATATTCTTTGCGATTGCGGTTGCACGTTCAATATCGTTTGATGCACCTGTACTGATGTCGTCAAGAAACAGCTTTTCGGCAACACGACCGCCGAGAAGTGAAACGATTTCTTCAAGCATTTCGGTTTTTGAGGTGTATGAGGTATCCTCTTTGGGGAGAGAAAGTGTGTAGCCGCCTGCTCTGCCACGGGGGATAATAGAAATCTGATGAACTCTGTCCTGTGTGGGCAAGAATTTTGATACAACTGCGTGACCTGCTTCGTGATATGCGGTCAGCTTACGTTCCTTTTCGGTCACCACACGGGTCTTCTTTTCGGGACCTGCGATAACCTTCATAATTGATTCTTCAAGGTCAAACATTGTAATTTCCTTTTGACCAAGCTTTGCGGCACGGAGTGCCGCTTCGTTTACAAGGTTTTCAAGGTCTGCTCCGGTAAAGCCGACAGTTGTTTTTGCAAGAACGTCAAGGCGGACATCTTCTGCCAGAGGCTTGCCCTTTGAGTGAACCTTGAGGATATCCTCCCTGCCCTTTGCATCCGGGGCATCAACAAGAACCTGGCGGTCAAAACGACCCGGTCTTAAAAGTGCACTGTCCAGAATGTCAGGGCGGTTTGTTGCGGCAATAACGATAACACCCTCGTTAAGGGTAAAGCCGTCCATTTCAACAAGAAGCTGGTTGAGTGTTTGCTCTCTTTCATCGTGGCCGCCGCCAAGACCGGCACCACGCTGCCTGCCAACTGCGTCGATTTCGTCTATAAAGATAATACAGGGTGAATTCTTTTTTGCGTGGTCAAAAAGATCACGGACACGGGATGCACCCACACCAACAAACATTTCAACAAAGTCTGAGCCTGAGATTGAGAAGAAAGGAACACCCGCTTCACCTGCAACTGCTTTTGCAAGCAGGGTTTTACCTGTTCCGGGAGGGCCTACAAGGAGAAAGCCCTTGGGAATTCTGGCACCAAGCTCGTGAAATTTCTGGGGATTTTTAAGAAATTCTACAATTTCGCGAAGCTCTTCTTTTTCTTCGTCCTCTCCGGCAACGTCATCAAAGGTCTTTTTGTTTTTATCGTCAACAACAACCTTGGCACGGCTTTTACCAAATGCCATAGCACCGCCGGGGCCACCGCCCTGTGCCTGTTTCATAAAGATTATCCAGAAGAATATCATTACCGCAATCAAAAACAGAGTGGGCAAGAAACTGAGCCACCATGGCGGAGCTGCAGGCTCGGGTGTGGAAACACGCAGAGTTCCTGCGGCAATCTGACGTTCAATATCCTCGCCTACGCTGAGGTAAATGCCGGCGTAGCCGGGAGTTACAACGGTAATTTTCGTATTATCTGCAAGAACAGCCGTTGCCTCGGCTTCGACCACCTGAAGCTCCTTAACCTGACCTTGACGAATCATATTGACAAGGTCAGAGTAAACGTATTTTACAGGTGCTTCGGGCATGGAAGTAAGTGTAAAGATGACAAGTATTACTGCAAATAATACCAAATAAAAACCTAATCCTTTTAAATGTTTTTTCAAAACTGATACCTCCAGTATATCTAAGATTTTCAAACTCCGTGTTTTAATACGGAAGAATTTTACAGCAATTCATTTTACTATATCATATTTTCGTGTTAAAAACAATAGAAAAAACGAAAAATTAACAAAATTGAAACAATATTAGTATTGACAAAACAAAGGAATACAATTACAATTAATATGTTTGGTTTAGCCTGACGGCAGGCTTGGATAGCGGCGGTCATACTTAATAAGGCAAAAGATTGAAAGGAAGTTGAAATTAAATGAAGAATAATAAAAAGCCTGTTTGCAAAAAAACAGCACAAAAAAGAGTATGGATTGTATCCCTTGTGCTGACGGCGGCAATTGTTGCCGGCGGAATAGGCATTAAGCTTTGGTATGATGCAGAGAAGAATGTTGAAGATGGAAAATTGACAGCTTCTACCGAAAATACAGCAACTACTCAGGGCGGAGAAAAAAGTGAAGATAATTCAAACAATTCAAATACCAAGGAGGACAACAAAATGACAGAAGAAAATGTAAAGGTACTTGTAACTATGGAAAATGGTGAGGATTTTGTGATTGAGCTTTATCCTGAATATGCACCACAGACGGTTCAGAACTTTGTAGACCTTGTATCCGACGGCTTTTATGACGGTGTAGGCTTCCACAGAGTTGTTGATGGCTTTATGGCTCAAGGTGGTGACCCCGAGGGTACAGGTATGGGCGGCAGCGGAGTGAATATTCCCGGTGAGTTTGCTGCAAACGGCTTTGCACAAAACACCCTTTCGCATACAAGAGGTGTGATTTCCATGGCACGTTCACAAAACCCCGACAGTGCATCAAGCCAGTTCTTTATCTGCTATGACGATGCATCATTCTTAGACGGTCAATATGCAGCATTCGGTAAGGTAATTGAGGGTATGGAAACCGTTGATGGATTTCTTGATGTAGAACGTAGCTACAATGCAATGGGCGAACAGGCATCTCCTGTTGAACCGATTGTTATGAAGAAGGTTACGATTATTGAGGATTAATTTGTTTTAATAAAAGTGAGGTTTATACCAATGAAAAGATTAATTTGTTTAGCTGTTGCCTGTGTACTTGTGTGCACCATGGGGACATTTGCTCATCCGTTTTCTGATGTTTCGGGGCATTGGGCAGAGACAGAGATTGAAAAGGGCTTCGAAAATAAAACCGTAAATGGTGACCCTGACGGCAGATTCAGACCCGATGACAACATTACCAGAGGGGAATTTTTAAAGCTTCTTGCAAGCTGTGTATGTTCTAATGCTCAGGTTGAAATTCCTGATGAATTTGGCGATGAAAGCCATTGGGCATCAAAGTATTACAACTTTGCCCGTGCATATATGTATATTGCTATGGATACCGAAGTTGACGGTGTAAAACCGGGCGTGATGGACAGCGCTGATGCTTATGAAAAGCCTATTGCGAGATGGGAAATGGCATTTATGATTAGTCAGGCTCTGGAAAATACTTTAGGTGCAGGGGCGACAGCTGCATCGGTTGGATTTATTGACCAAGACGATATTGAAAAATATCCTGAAGAAATTCAGGCAGACGTTGCAAACTGCTATGCTCTTGAACTTATGAAGGGCGATGAAAACAACAAGTTTAATCCGACTGACAAAGGCACCCGTGCCGAGGCTGTTACTGTAATCAATCGTATAGATGCCTATATTAAGGAAACTGTTGCAAGATACGAGGAGGAATACAAAAAGGCACAGGAAGCATATGAAAAGAGCATTACCGACAATCTTGTGACCTATGACAAAATTCCTACAGGACATCCAAGAGCGACTATTACAATGGAAAACAACAAGAGGATTGTAATTGAGCTTTATCCCGAGTACGCACCACAGACCGTTGCAAACTTTGTAAAGCTTGCAAAGGAAGGTTTTTACAACGGACTTACATTCCATCGTGTTATTGATGGCTTTATGGCACAGGGCGGTGACCCCAAGGGCGACGGCAGTGGCGGCAGCGGCAAGAACATTAAGGGCGAATTTGCAGCAAACGGTTTTGAAAAGAACACACTTTCGCACACAGAGGGCGTAATTTCAATGGCACGTTCTGAGCATCCCGACAGTGCATCAAGCCAGTTCTTTATTTGCTATAGTGATGTAACTTCGCTTGATGGCCAGTATGCAGCTTTTGGCAAGGTTAAGTCCGGAATGGATGTTGTTAAAGACTTTGCCAATCAGGAAATGGTAATGAATTCTGCAGGCGAGATGGCAAGTCCAAAGAACCCGATTAAGATTAAGAGTATAACAATCAGATAAAAATAAGGTGTTGCAGTTGCAACACCTTATTTTTGATATAGTCTCCCTGTTTCATATCTCGGCTCAAAGCTTACATTTATGCCAAGACGTTTAAGGATTTTTTCGTCTTCCTCACTTAATATAACCGTAAAGTGGGCGTCGCTGCCGTGGAGACTTTCAAGCGTTTCTTTAGCCCTTAGAGAAATAGGGTTGGTAAGTGCCGAAATGGTCAGGGCAAGCAAAACCTCGTCGGTATGAAGTCTTGGGTTCTTGTGCTTGAGGTATCTGGTTTTAAGGTCGCAGATGGGTTCAAGCACGGTTGCGTCAATCAAATCAAGGCTATCATCAATGTTTCCGAGCTCTTTAAGGGAGTTGAGCAAAAGTGCAGAAGCTGCGCCAAGCTTACTTGATGTTTTGCCGGTAACAACTTTGCCGTTTGGAAGAATTATGGCACCTGCCGGTGCGCCTGTCTCTTCGGCTTTGGCGAGTGAGGCAGGGACAGCAGGACAAAATTCGGGGGTTATGCCTGCCTGATTCATAAGAAGCTCAAGCTTGCGCACCTGATTTTCGTCACATTTGCCGCGAAATGCATTTGCGGCAGTCTGGTAATATCTGCGGATAATTTCAAATTTTGATGCTGTATTGCAGGCATCGTTGTCAAATATACAGAAGCCTGCCATATTTACACCCATATCGGTAGGTGATTTGTAGGGCGAGCTGCCCTGAATTCTTTTGAATATGGTATCAAGAACGGGAAAAATCTCAACGTCGCGGTTGTAGTTGACAGCTGTTTCGCCATATGCTTCGAGATGGAACGGGTCAATCATATTCACATCGTCGAGGTCGGCGGTTGCTGCTTCGTAGGCAAGGTTGACAGGATGCTTGAGGGGGAGATTCCATACAGGGAAGGTCTCAAACTTTGCATATCCTGCGTTTATGCCCCGTTTGTGGTCATGATAAAGCTGGCTTAGGCAGGTTGCCATTTTGCCGCTTCCGGGTCCGGGGGCTGTTATTACGATAAGTGAACGTTCGGTTTCGATGTAGTCATTTTTGCCAAGACCTTCATCACTTAATATATGAGGGATATCCGAGGGATAGCCGGCAATATTGTAATGCTTGTAGCATTTGATGCCAAGGGATGTAAGGTGTTTAAAGAATGCTGCAGCATTTGGCTGACCGTTGTAACGGGTAAGAACAACCGAGCCGACGTAAAGATTGAGACCGCGGAAGGTATCAATAAGTCTTAAAACGTCACTGTCGTAGGTGATGCCGATATCACTGCGGGTTTTGTTGGCTTCGATGTCCTCGGAGTTTATGGTAATGACAATTTCAACCTCGGACTGGAGCTGCTGAAGCATACGGATTTTGCTGTCGGGAGCAAAACCGGGGAGGACACGGGAGGCGTGATAGTCGTCAAAAAGCTTGCCGCCAAACTCAAGATAGAGCTTGCCGCCAAACTGCCTTATACGGTTTCGTATTTGCTCGGACTGTAATTTTAAATATTTTTGATTATCAAACCCGACTTTTCCCATTTTTGTTCTCCTTTTTCATCAGCCAATTATCAATTAAAGTTTAGTATACCATATTTTTCGACAAGATAAAAGGGTTTTTTTGAAATTTATCAAAAATTTTTTTGAAAAGGCTTGTTTGCGGCTGTCTTGACTTTTGAATTTTTTAGTGATATATTATTAAATAATGAAAAATTTGAAAGGAGCGGCAGGGATGAGTAAGAACGGTGTTGTTGCATCAAAACGGCTGAATAAATACCTGACAGCGGTGGAAAACAGACTTTTTAAGCTTGATATTATAAGATGCAGAGCGGTGTACGGGGATGCCGACACGGCTTGCTCGGCTCTTCACAGCCATTCCTATTATGAAATACATCTTTGCCTTTCGGGACAGAATTCTTTCCAGATTGACGGGGAAATTATAACGCTAAAAAAAGGCGAGTTTTTTTTGCTTATGCCTAAGGCTGAGCATATTGTTTATTCATACGAAAAGGATTATTCAGAATTTGTTGTTGCCTTTGATTTTTTGGGTGAGCCTGAGGTTAAGGAACATTTAAAAGCTGACGGTGCGGTATCACATCATGGCACAGCAACCGGGTTTATGATGAGCACGGTTGATGCGTTGCTTAACTGTGCAATTGAGGAAAAGTACGGTTGCAGTGAATTTTTGTCAAACCTTGCATCCTGCTTTTTTATTGATGTATTTGCTCTTGTTGCAAAGCGGCTTGAGAAATCCGCAGCGGAGGAGGATGCAAAGTATATTGATGACCGCATTAGTCTTGTGAAAAAGTATATAAAGGACAATCTGGACAAAAAAATTCTGATTGATGATATTGCAAATCATATAAATATAAGTTCAAGACATTTGAATCGTATTGTAAAGGAATCAGAAAATATGAGTGTTACCGAGCTTATACAAAGCATCAGAATAAAACGGGCAAAAAAACTGCTTACAACAACCACTATGTCACTTTCTGAAATTGCGGAGGCAACAGGTTTTTATGATTCGTATCATTTGGGAAAGATATTTAAAAAATTTGAAAATGTAACTCCCGGATTTCACCGGAAGGATGTTCATAAATAAAAATGTCCAGAATATAAGCAATAGTTTTTTGTATTATAAAACCTTACATGACCCGAAAAATTGGGTCTTGTAAGGCTTTTGTGTTTTTGAAATAATAAAAAGGAAAGGTAATGTATTTTAAAAGCAATGTCCTGATTATACATTTTTTTGTCTTTTGTATGAATTGTTTTTTTTTGGCTTGTATGATAAACTTTAAGTGAAAAAGATGATTAATTTTTATACAAGGAGAGGGTAGAATGGCTCTTAATATTGATAATATTGTTAAGAAGGCATTTGATACGGTGAAGAGCCACCGTCTTGAAAATGAGGGTGAATATACAAGATGGCTGTGGCAAAATGATGCCGGAAGTCGCAAGATTGGCATAAGTGAGTATGGCTGTGCTGACGCGATAAATATCCTTTATACAATCGGTGAATTTCCAAGCACCGAGGAAAGTCGCAAGGCTCATATTGAAGCTCTTCAAAAGCTTCAAAAGGCTGATACAGGCTTGTTTGTGGAGGAAACCCATCACGTTATTCATACAACGGCACATTGCATAGCTGCACTTGAGCTTTTTGATGCAAAAGCTTTACATCCTCTTTATGATTTAAAAAAGTTTGCAACGATTGAAGGCCTTTACGGTTTGTTTGATTCCCTTGACTGGGAGGGTGACCCATGGGATGCATCCCATGAGGGCGCAGGCATTTTTGCGGCAATGACCCTTGCGGGCGAGGTTGATGAGGAATGGAAGGATGCTTATTTCAAGTGGCTTTGGGAGAATGCCGATCCTGAAACGGGTTTTTGGAGAAAGGGTTTGGTAAAGACGGGTAAGGTCCCGATGTTCCATCATCTTGCAGGCACATTCCATTATATGTTTAACCACGAGTATGCACACAAGCCATACCATTACCCTGAGCGTATAATTGATACCTGTATCAAAATGTATGAGGAAAATGATTTGGTTGACAATTTTGCACATCATATGGGATTTTCCGAGATTGACTGGGTTTACTGCATTACCCGTGCAAGCCGTCAGTGCGGTTATCGCTATGAGGATTGCAAAAAGGTTCTTACCAGATTTGCAGAGGATTTTGTTGAATATCTTAATGGTATTGACGAAAAAACAGATGATGGATTTAATGATTTGCACGCATTGTTCGGCACTGTGTGTTGTCTTGCAGAGCTTCAGCAGAGTGTACCTGGTTTGATTGAATCAAAGAAACCGCTTAAGCTGGTGCTTGACAGAAGACCATTTATATAAGAAGAGAGAACGATGGAAATTACATACAAAGAATTTTTACAAAAGGTAATTGACAAGCTTTCGTGGGTTGCAGATGAGGTTGATTTTATGCACCCGTATACCACACGTCAGGGCAAGTATGAAAACGGCAAAAACCACCCTTATGCGTGGACCTGTGGCTTTTACGGTGGTATTATCTGGAATCTTTACAAGCTTACGGGGGATGAGAAGTTCCTTAAAATAGGCAAAAAATGCTCGGCACATCTTAAAGATGCATTGATTGACTTCTCGTTTTTAAGCCACGATGTAGGCTTTCAGTATCTGCCCACAAGTGTTGCCGATTTCAAGATTACAGGTGACGAAGATGCAATGGTTCAGGGCAAGCATGCTGCTGACCTTCTTGCCGGAAGATTTAATCCCGCGGGACGTTATATCCGTGCATGGAACGAGAATCCCCATATTGACGGCAGTACCTCAAAGGCAGGCTATGTAATCATTGACTGTATGATGAACATTCCGCTTTTGTACTGGGCAACCGAATTCACCGGTGACCCGAGATACGGTCAGATTGCAAGAATTCACGCAGAGACCGTAATGAAGCACTTTATACGCGAGGACGGTTCGTCTGAGCATATTGTTGTGTTTGACCCTGCAACAGGCGAAGTTGTTGACAAGCCTGAGGGTCAGGGCTATTCAAAGGGTTCAGCCTGGACAAGAGGTCAGTCGTGGGCACTTTACGGCTTTGCAATGAGCTATCATTATACAAAGGATGAAAAACATCTTGAAACCTCGAAAAAGGTTGCAGATTACATAATTTCACAGCTTGGGGATTATATGCCAATCGACTTTAGACAGCCGAAAGAACCCATCTTTACTGACAGCAGTGCAACTGTGATTATGGCAAACGGATTTTTGGAGCTTTGTAAATACACCGAGGGTGCTGAAAAAGAAAAATATATGGCAGTGGTCGAAAAACTGATAAATATGGCATATGAAAACTGCAATTTTGAAAAGGATGAGCAGTCTGTTCTGCAAAACTGCAGTGAAATGTATCATCGTGAGGAAAGCAGACACGTTTCCCTTATTTATGGTGACTTTTATCTGCTTGAAGCTTTGATGCGGCTTGTCGACGGTACAGACCCGCTGTTTTATTAAAATATAATAAAGGAGGACTTGTAAATGCTCAGACTTTCAATAATTGATAAGGATAAAAACATACTGGCAGAGTCAAAGGGTGAAAAAATTGATTTTACCTATAACGGCGAATACAACGAGGGTGACAAAATTGTTATCAAAGCCGACTGCGAATATCTTGCAGTTCAGTTTGACAGCACACTTGCTGAAAGTATTGTATATATTCCGTCAATGAGTATGGAATATGAAATACCCTTTGGCAAGCTTCTTGATGGCTATGCCCCCGGTGCGTTTTCTGGCAATGTTCACAGCATAAAGGTGTATGAGCCTTGTGACGAGGTGAAGTACGGATACCGCAATCTGTGTCTTAATTCCCACGACAAACGTGGTCAGAAACGGTACTTCCCCCACGCATATGCCAACCTTGTAACCCGTGAGCAGGTTTGCTTTTTTGAACGCAATGCCATTGACGGTGTTTGTGACAACAGCAATCACGGCGAATACCCCTACCATTCCTGGGCAGGCGGTGCAAGAGAAGACCTTGAATATTATATAGACTTTGGTACAGAGGTTGAGATTGAAAAAATAGTGTTCTTTTTAAGAGCAGATTTCCCTCACGATACTTACTGGAGGGCAATAGATGTTGAGTTTGATGACGGCTCAATTGAAACTGCAAGCTTTGTAGAGACCGCAAAGGGTCAGGAGCTTGTTCTAAGTGAGAAGAAGATAACAAGAAAAATACATTTAACAAACTTTAAACAAGCAGTATACCCATTCTCTTGGGCAGCGCTTTCGCAGATTGAGGTATACGGAAATTATATTAAGGAGGATTTATCTAAAATGGAAATCAGAAGTGCTTCAAACCCCAAAGACGTTAAGCATTACACAACCGACAGACTGAGAGAGGAATTCCACATCTCAAAGCTGTTCACCAAGGACAATATCAGAATGGTATACAGCCATATTGACAGAATTATTACAGCAGGTCTTATGCCTGTATTTGCAGAGCTTAAGCTTGAAGGCGGCAAGGAACTTGCATCAGATTACTTCCTTGAAAGACGTGAAATGGGCTGTATCAATATAGGAGGCAAGGGTATCATTACAGTTGATGGTGTTGAATATGAAATGAATCCCCGTGATGGTATCTATATTGGTATGGGTAACAAGGAAATCTCGTTTAAGTGCGTTGATGTTGAAAACCCACCAAAGTTCTATGTATCATCCTGTCCTGCTCACCAGACCTATCCTATCGTAAAGATTGATATTACAAAGGCAAAAAAGGTTCCCTGCGGCAGTGTTGAGGATTGCAACAAGCGTGTAATCAATCAGTACATCCATCCTGAAGTAATCAAGTCTTGTCAGCTTGCAATGGGTCTTACCGAGCTTGAACCCGGGTCAAACTGGAACACAATGCCTTCACACACCCACGACAGAAGAATGGAAGTTTACCTCTATCTTGATATGGGTGAGGACGATGCAGTATTCCATATGATGGGCGAACCCAACGAAACACGTCATATCATTATGCATAATGAAGAAGCAGTTATCAGCCCAAGCTGGTCAATCCATTCGGGCGTTGGTACAAAGGCTTATTCATTCATTTGGGCAATGTGCGGTGAAAATCAGGAATTTACTGATATGGACCATATTGCAACAAGAGATTTAAGATAAGAAAGGATTGTTAATATGTTCAGATTAGACGGAAAAATCGCACTTGTAACAGGTGCGTCTTATGGAATCGGCTTTGCTATCGCAAAGGGTCTTGCAAATGCCGGTGCAAAAATCGTTTTTAACGATATTAATGAAGAATTTTTAAATAGGGGTCTTGAAAATTATAAGGCTGAGGGCATTGATGCAAAAGGTTATGTTTGTGATGTAACAGATGAAGATGCAGTAAACGCAATGGTTGCCGATATTGAAAAGACGATTGGCACAATTGACATTCTTGTAAACAATGCCGGAATTATCAAAAGAATTCCTATGCACGAAATGTCAGCTGCTGAATTCAGACAGGTTATTGATGTTGACCTTAATGCTCCATTTATTTGTTCAAAGGCGGTTATCCCTGCAATGATTAAAAAGGGTAGCGGTAAGATTATCAACATTTGTTCAATGATGTCAGAGCTTGGCCGTGAGACAGTTTCGGCTTATGCTGCGGCAAAGGGCGGACTTAAGATGCTTACAAGAAACATCTGTTCAGAGTACGGTGAATTTAACATTCAGTGTAACGGCATAGGGCCAGGCTACATTGCAACACCGCAGACAGCACCTTTAAGAGAACCTCAGGAGGATGGCTCAAAGCATCCATTTGACAGCTTTATCTGTGCAAAGACCCCTGCAGGTCGTTGGCTTGACCCTGAAGAATTGGTTGGTCCTGCAGTATTCCTTGCATCTGATGCTTCAAATGCAGTAAACGGACATATCCTTTATGTTGATGGCGGTATCCTTGCTTATATAGGAAAGCAGCCTAAATAAGTTTACAAACAAAGATTTTATAAGGCAAAAGGTCACAGATTTCTGTGACTTTTTGTTTTTTTAAAAGTATTATTCTATTTCCACCCTTGCACTTTTGGTCAATCTGTTATATAATTATTTAAAATAAAAGAATTGCGTGGTGTAGATATGATTAATCGAAAAAGTAATGTTCCTCTTTATATTCAGCTTGCTGACCTTATTCGTGAACAGATACGAAAGGGAGAAATAAAGGTTGGGGACAAGCTTCCTAGTGAAACCGAAATGATTGACCTTTACCGTCTTGGCAGACTTACAATCCGTGACGCTTTGTCCATACTTGTAAACGAGGGGATTTTGGAAAAGCATCACGGCAAGGGGACTTTTTGCCGCACCAACGCAGTAACGCAAAAGTTTAAGGTTGATGTTCTTTTAAATTTGTCGGACATATATTTTAGTCCGTACTACCTGCGTTCCATATGCGGTGAGCTTGAATCTGCTAATGCTGATATTATTCTTAGTGATACAAAAAACGACATTGATGTAATATATACTCATTTGGAAAAAGCTCTTGCCGAAGGTTCAGACGGTGTTATCTTTCAACCGCCGTCAGAAATCAGCTGTGCACCTCAAAGCTTTTGTGAGCTTCTTGCACGCCTTGAAAATGCAGGTATACCATATATTATGATAGATACATTTTTTGAAAATGTCCCTGCTTCTTATGTGATTATGGACGAGGTTCAGGCAGGCAAAATTGCTGCCGATTATTTTTCAAGTCTGGGTCATACCGCACTATGCGTAATCGGTCAGGATTTGCGTATTGATTCTGTACTAAGGCTTAAAGGTTTTTCACAGGCACTTGGTTTTGAACCCTATAAAATTAACAACTCGCCCGAACTTTTTGATTCGATTAAAAATATGCTAAGTGAACATAACGATATTACGGGCATCTTCTGTTACCATGAGGGTATTGCAAAAAAGTGCTATGAAATTCTTGCGGAGCTTGGAGTCTCAATACCTGATGAAATCTCAGTTATCAGCGTTGATGATACCATTATTGCATCTACATTATCACCCACACTTACAAGTGTAATACATCCCAAGGAAAAGCTTGGTACAGCCTCGGCAAAGGCGATGCTGGCAATACTTTCAAAACAGATTGATTGGCCGTACAAAAAGGTATTTGAGCCGTCATTGGCGCTTAGGAAATCCTGCAGGGAGATATAAAATACCATAAAGTAATATGATTTTGTATATCATAGGGGCGGATATTATCCGCCCGTAATAAAAAATACCCGATGGCTTGTGCCATCGGGTATTTTTATGTTTATTTGTAGTATTCTTTCATATCACTATTGCAGGGAAGTGCAAAGATGTCATCGATAAGCTTTTCTGCCTGAGATCTGGATTTGGTCCAGGGATCCATCATAACAAGGTCAACAAGCAAATCGCGGCTGTGGTTTTCAAATGCTGCAAGCTCAACCTCAACAGGAGCAATTCTGTCACGGAAAAGATGTGCCATAACAGGCTTTGGAAGTCCATCATTGTGAACAGGTTTAACACCGTTTTTGCCAACCTTGGCAACAATCTCAACCTCGTAATCTGTGGGCAGACCCTTCATATATCCGCCGTCGTTGAGGATGTTTACAACAACCATGTTGCCTGTATCAAATGCAAGACCTTCCATAAGCGGAATCATAGGCTCGTCAGAAGGTACATCTGAGAATGCTTCGCTTACCTTAATGTTCTTGTTTTCAACAACAGCCTTAATATTGGCAACGTTGTCGTCACATTCTTTAAAGTAAAGCTCGTACCAGTGATATGGGTCACTCTTGAACTTTTCTTCCATTTCTTTGTCGGTGTGGTATTCCCAACCCCAGGCACCGCCACCTGCACTTGCAGTATCGCCGATGGGGAATACTCCGTATCTTTTGTAAAGGTCAATAGCCTTGCGTGAAATTTCGTCGCCCTTAAGACCGATATCCTCAATTCTTGCACCATCGGGCCAGAGGTTTCCATTGTGCTCTTCAAGCCATTTGTCAAGGAGTGCATAACCGTCCTGACCCTTATATGTGAAGCTTGTAAGCCAGAGGAAGTGGTTTACGCCACATACTTCAAATTTAACATCTTTTCTGTCAAGACCCATAGCGTCGGTAATTGCGTAAACGCCTGTGTAGCCGTGGCACATACCGATGATTTTTGCATTTTTGTACTTTCTTGAAAGGTATGTAACACCTGCCTGAACGGGATTTGCAACAAGAATGTAGTATGCATTGGGACAGATTTCAAGAACATCAAGAAGAATGTCTTCCATAAGCTTAAGCTGGTGGAAGTTGATAAAGAAAGCCTCGTCGTGAAGAACGTGAAGACTTCCGCCAAAACGATAGCCATTGTCATAAGCAACCTTAATACCCTGACGGTATCTTTCGTGACCAAAGTCAAGTGCAACGTTTAAGACAAAGTCCGCACCCTGCATTGCCTCACGGCGGTCGGTTGTTTTGATAACCTTGATGTCAGCATTCATTTCCTCGGCATAACGGGTACAAAGGCCATAAATTGCCTCAAGTCTGTCCTCGTTTACGTCCATAAGTGAAACGGTACTGTCTTTGAAGTTTTTGTTGATGCAGATATCCTTGATAAGGTTAAGTGAAAATATTGCACTTCCTGCACCGATAATACAAATCTTTGCCATTTTAAATTTCCTCCCTTTATAATTAAAACTCTTTGTTATAATATTCGTCTACTTTTTCATAGCTTAGCTTGTGTACCTTAAGGTCCTTAAACTTCCACCAGCTTGAATATGCCTCAAATCCGATTTTGCCGTACTTGCTGCTGTCAAGCGGGTCAGGGTCAGTGATTTCAAGACAAAGCTTGCCGTCAACAATTACAAAAACCTTGCCGTCAATGTTGCCCAGACAGAAGTTGTGTTCAGCCTCAGGGTCAAACTCGAACAGCTGTGTTGCTGCTGTCAGCTTGTACTCGGGTGATTTTTCAAAACCAATATTGCCGTGCCAGAAAGCTTCAAGACCTGCGACATATGCCATACCACGGCAATCCTTTTCCGTGTCCCACTCACCGTTTACCATAACGTTGATATCGTGGGTGGAGGAAGCAACCATCTTTGCGGTAATCTCAACCATAACGCTGCCAAAGAAGTCGTCCTTTGAAATAATCATTCCCGGGCACATATTGGGATTTTTACCAACAACCCAACCATCTTCAACCGACCACTCGCCGGTTTTAATCTCAAAGATTTTGTCAAAATCCGCCTGAGAAAACTCAGCCACGTCAAGTAAAATTTCCGATTTGTTAAAGTCAATATTATGATTTACAAGACAGATTTTTCCGTCTTCAATTACATTTGAAATTTCAGCACCACGTTCAAATCTTTTAAGTGCTTTTTTCATTTTATGACACCAACCTTTCAGAAACTCATCTGTACGAGTTATATTATATCACTTTTTTATCATAATGTCAATACAATATAGAAGAATGGTTTTAAAAAAGAAGTACCCCGCAATGATTAGATAAATAGCTAATCATTGCGGGGCAAAATTATTTTAATTAAAATGAAATTATAATAAACTGTGCCGCAAATACTACCGCAACAAGTGCAATGGGGTAGGTAGCGGCATAGGCTGCTGCCACGTCTTCTGTTCCTGCAACATGAATAAGTGTACCAAGTGCAGGTGTACTTGTCATACCGCCTGTAATGGAGCCGAGAATGTTAAGCAGGCTGATTTTAAGAATATATTTAGCGAAGATAAATCCGATTATCATTGGTACAATTGTCATTATCATACCATACACAAAATAGTCTATTTTAAATTCCTGTACAAATCTTGCACCGCCTGAAATTCCGGCACCGGTAAGGAAGAGGACAAGCCCTAATTCCCTGAACACCTTAAGGGTTGTTACAGAGGGCATAAGGTTTATTTTGCCAAGTCTTCCAAAATGTCCGAAAACAAGAGACGCTAAAAGACATCCGCCTGTTGTGGTCAGTGAAAAGTTTGTGCCGTCCAGACCCTTGCTTGAAAGAGGAATTTTTATCATACCGATAAAGATTCCTATAACTGCCGCAATGGCAAAGGGGGCAATGCCGAAATCATCAAGCTCAATCAGTTTTCCGGTTTGTTTTTTAGCAGTTGCCTGTTCAGCAGCAACAAGCTTTGCACGTTCTTCGTCCATATTAGCCTTTAAAAGCTTGGGCATAAGCTGAACAAAAAGAACGACACCGATAACGCCAAAGATGTAGGCAATACCATAACCAACCGAAACAAGCTGCTCCATCTCGGGACTTGCGACAGAAGCCTTAGCTGCTGAAAATGCCGGAGTGGAGGTAAGAGCACCTGCAAAAAGACCTGATACAATTGCTGAAAGCTTTTCTATATCAGTTTCGCCCATTAGCTTGCCCACGTACACACAGCCAACTGCAACAAGCGCACCTGATATTATGATAACCAGACCTAATAATACGTATGATGTAAAGTTTTTCTTCATATTGCTGAAGAACTTAGGGCCTGCAATAAAGCCAACCGATGACACAAAAAGGATAAGCCCCAAATTTTCAACAATCTTCAAGGCGTTTGTAGTGTAATCGGGGAGCTGTGCCTCAAGATTATCGTAAAACAAACAACCAAATACTAAAGCTGCAAGAAATACCCCGGCAGAGCCTAAGGATATACCTTTTATTGTTATTCTTCCCAATGCATATCCTACGGCTAAAATCGCAAATATGCAAAATACCAGAAATGTTATTCCCGAAATGGGAACAACTCCTCCGAATAAATTCATATCAAAAAACCTCTTCTCTTATCTTTTTCTTGTGTAGTCAGGCAAAAGCTTAGGTGATACTACCTCAGTTTCTATGCCTGCATCATTGATTTCGTTTTCAAACTTTTCGATATGTGAAAGTGTAAGCTTGCCAACCTTAACATCCTTAGCCTTGGCTGCAGCATTTTTACCTGCGCTTCTGCCGAAGACGATGATGTCAAGAAGTGAGTTGCCCATAAGTCTGTTTTTGCCGTGAATTCCGCCAACTGCCTCGCCTGCAACAAACAGGTTTTCAACATTTGTTGTCATACAATCTGCAGTAATGTCCAATCCGCCGTTCTGGTAATGGAGTGTAGGATAAACGAGGATGGGCTCCTTGCGGATATCAATGCCGTATTTTTCAAACATTCTCCACATAGCAGGGATTCTTTTCATAATAGTTCCTTCACCGCCGATTTTTTCAATCATAGGTGTATCAAGCCATACGCCTTTGCCGCTGCCTGTGTCAACACCGTTATCTCTCTCACCGCATTCACGGATGATTGAAGCTGCGGCAACGTCGCGGGTTTCAAGCGGATGCATAAATACTTCGCCGTTTCCGTTTACAAGCTTTGCACCAAGTGAACGTACCTTTTCGGTAACAAGAGCACCGAAAATCTGCTCGGGGTATGCAACGCCTGTTGGATGATACTGAAGTGTTTCAGCATAAAGAAGCTTTGCACCTGCACGGTAACCAAGAACAAGACCGTCTGCGGTTGCTCCGTAGTGGTTTGATGTAGGGAAGCCCTGATAGTGCATACGTCCTGCACCGCCTGTTGCAATAATAACTGTTTTTGCTTTTGCAACAAGAAGCTCCTTGGTTTCCATATTCATAAGAACTGCACCGGCTGCATTGCCGTTTTCGTCAAGAATAAGCTCGATTGCAGCAGTAAAGTCAACAACAGGAATGTTGCGGTTGAGAACCTCGTCACGAAGAGTTCTCATAATTTCTGCACCGGAATAGTCCTTGGCTGCGTGCATTCTTTTGCGTGAAGTACCGCCGCCGTGGGTTGTAACCATTGTTCCGTCTGCTTCCTTGTCAAATTCAACACCGAGGCTACTGAGCCACAAAATAGCTTCGGGGGCGTCGCATACAAGCTTTGATAAAAGCTCTCTCTTTGCGGCAAAATGTCCGCCGCCAAATGCATCAACAAAATGGATTGCAGGTGAATCGTTGGACTTGTCTGCTGCCTGAATACCGCCCTCAGCCATCATTGTATTTGCATCGCCCATTCTGAGCTTTGTAACAATCATAACGTCAGCACCGGCTTCGTTTGCCTCAATGGCAGCAGAAGTACCTGCACCCCCGCCACCGATAATCAAAACGTCGGTTTCGTAATCAGGGCGTGAAAGGTCAACGCTGTTTGTTGTAATGCGGCTGTGCGCCTGCAAGATTTCAGCAAGCTCTGTTGGAACCTTTTCGCCCTTGTTTGGACCAATTTTCAATACGTCAAATTCGTCCTGTTTGTAGTCCGGATGAAAAGCTGCAAGCAGGTCTTCTTTCTGCTTAGCAGTCATACGTTCCGGTTCTAATGCAATATTTTTCTCTCTTGCTGCTTCAACAGCGGCAATGGAATTTTGAAATTTTTCCGAATACATATTCTTTTCCTCCTTACTTTTCGATTTCACGATTGTTGTAAAGCTCTTTCATTTCCTCAATGGGTTTTTGCATAAGAGCTTCTATAAGTTCGTTAAAGTCGCCGTTTTCAATCTCCTTTACACGGTCTTCAAGATGACCGCAGCCGGGAGCTAAGTATTTACCGTTAATTCTTCTTGCAAGCATTGCTACCTGAGGATG
>JAZRJL010000002.1:0-2005 GCA_045645805.1 Clostridia bacterium
CGGTGCATTTGCGGCTGCGTGGGAAATAGGGATTGATGCACAGGCAATTAAACGCGGGCTTGAGAGCTTTGGTGGAACCAAACGCAGATTTGAGGAGCTTGGGGATATACAAGGGGCAAAGGTGATTGATGATTATGCACATCATCCCACCGAAATTCAAAGTACGCTTGAAACTGCAAAAAAACTCACCAACGGTGATGTATGGTGTATATTTCAGCCGCATACCTACACACGTACAAAGGCCTTTTTAACTGAGTTTGCAAAGGCACTTTCCATTGCTGACAAGGTTGTACTAGCAGATGTGTATCCTGCCCGTGAAATCTATGACGGGACAATACATTCCTGCGATTTAGCACAGCTTATGGATAATGTATGTTATATGAATGATTTTGCTGCCATTGAAAGATATATCAGGCAGAATGTAAAGAGTGACGATATGGTAATTACGATGGGTGCAGGAGATGTGTATAAGATAGGGTTGGATTTGGTTAAATAAATAAAAGACGAAGACTGAAAGATCAGTCTTCGTCTTTTATTATCTTACAGTTATTTTTTTGTCTTCAATATATATATGTTTGTTACAAACATCAAAAGCGGCGCGTTTGTGAGAAATTATTATGCAGGTCTTGTTTTCAAGGCTTCGAATATTTTCAAGCAGTTTTCGTTCGGTTTCTTCATCCAGTGCCGAGGTTGCTTCGTCAAGCAGAATAACAGGAGCATCTGACAGGACTGCACGTGTTACGGCAAGGCGTTGGATTTGTCCTTCTGAAAGGCCGGCTCCCTTTTCTCCGATATATGTATCAAGGCCATCTGGCAGTTTTAAAATGAAATCGTCAGCACAACTGATTTTAGCAGCGGCCATAATGTCTTCGTCGGTAGCATTTTCGCAAACCATTGATACGGCTTCACGAATTGTTCCTGAAAGCAGCAGGTTTCCCTGAGGAACATATGAGAACATTGGTCTTGAATGTTTTCCAACAGGAATTTCACCGTTTTTGGTGTCGAGATAAATTGTGCCGTTTTGTGGAGTCAAAACACCAAGAAGAAGCTTAATAAGGGTGCTTTTTCCTATGCCGGATATCCCGCCAATTACGGCGAAGTCACCCTTTTCAATGGTAAGATTTGCGTTTTCAAGAACTATTTCTCTTCCATAGCCAAAGGAAATGTCATTAAATTCAATACGGTTAAGGTCGCCATATGCCTTTTTTGAGTCAAGCTGCTCCACAAGGTTTTCTTCTTTGGGAAGGTTTTCAATTTCCATAATTCGTTCGGTAGAGGCAAGGATGGCATAGTAATTGGGCAAAACACTCGAAAGCCCTGCAAAGGGGGATTGAATTTGGTTGACAAGCTGAATAATTGCAGTAAGTGTACCAAAGCTAATAATACCTAAAAACAATCTGTATGCACTGTGGACAAGAGCGTAGAATGAGCCAAGGCTGAATATAAAGCCCAGACTGCTTGATGCAATGAGACTAAGCCCACGACGTTTCATCTGTGCTTTGAAGTTATCTTGCTGAAGCCGGTTGTTTTTTTCACCGATACCGCCTTCGATATCAAAGACTTTAATCATAAGTATACTGCCGAGGGATTCCTGCCAGAACGAGCGGACAATACCTTCGGTTTCCTGAACTCGTTTGTGAAGCTTTTTCATTATATTACGAAAGGCGCTTATGATTATTAAAAGTATAATTCCGCCAACAAGAAGAATTGTAGCAAAGGACATATCCAGTCTCATCAGGGAATACAGTGCATATACAAGACCTACGGAAAGGGCAAGAACACTTGGTACAAGAGAGATTATTCCGCTTGAAATGATGCTTGTATCATTTGAAAGGCGTGTAAGCAGGTCTCCGCTGTGATATGCTGCCTGTGCCGAGTAGTCTGATTTCAGAATAGACGAAAAAAGGTGGCTTCTTAAGTTTATGTTCAGCCTTGCTGTGACCGAAACTTCAATGCTTTGACCAAGAAGTTTTATTCCAATCTGTGCTGCGATTATTATAAAAAG
>JAZRJL010000003.1:0-49690 GCA_045645805.1 Clostridia bacterium
AAATCGTTCAGTAATTTAAAGCCGAATAATTACAGTGCACGCGGAATATTCTGCGTGCATTTTCTTCTATAAATGCAAAGGAGGTAATCTTATGTTTAAGGATACTTCAAAAATATTCATTCAGGCAGGCAAGGGCGGTGATGGTGCTGTTACCTTTCACCGTGAAAAATACGTTGCAGCAGGTGGCCCTGATGGCGGCGACGGCGGCAACGGCGGTAATATTGTGGCAGTTGCCAGCAAGGACGTAAGCACTCTGCTTGATTTCCGTTATAAAAAGAAATATACTGCACAGGATGGCGGCAATGGCCGTGACGGCAGACGCAGCGGCAAAAATGGTGAAGACTTGATTATTAAGTTCCCCTGCGGTACACTTATCCGTGATTCCGAAACCGGCAAGGTTATATGTGACCTTAAAGCCGACGGCGACAGATTTGTTATTGCCAAGGGCGGCAGCGGTGGCTGGGGAAATTCACATTTTGCAACTGCAACACGGCAGACTCCAAAGTTTGCAAAATCGGGACTACCCGGTGACGAAAGGGAAATTACTCTTGAGCTTAAGCTTATTGCTGATGTTGGACTTTTGGGATTTCCTAATGTAGGTAAATCTACATTCTTGTCGGTTGTAAGCGATGCAAGACCCAAAATTGCAAACTATCATTTTACTACCCTTGTTCCAAACCTTGGCGTTGTAAAGGTGGGCGAGGGCAAGTCCTTTGTGATTGCTGATATCCCAGGTATTATTGAGGGGGCACACGAGGGTGTAGGTCTTGGTCACGAGTTTTTAAGACATGTTGAACGTACCCGCATTTTACTTCATTTTGTTGACGTTTCGGGATGCGAGGGACGTGACCCTGTTGAGGATGTTCATATTATCAATGACGAGCTTGTAAAATACAGCGAAAAATTAGCTGAAAAGCCACAGGTTATAATCGCAAACAAAATGGATATTCCGTCATTTGCCGAGAATTTTGAAAAGTTCAAGCAACAAATGGAGGACGAGGGTTATACCGTTATGGCAATTTCTGCTGCTGCACACAAGGGTATTCATGAGGTTATAAATTACACTACCAGGATGCTTAGTGAGCTTCCTGAAGAGGAAGACGAGGATTACGATTATCTTGACCTTGATGAAGTAAGAAAGGCTGATAATATAGAAATCACCGTTGACGGCGGTGTGTATATTGTTGAGGGTATGTATGTCCGCAAAATTGTAGGCTCAACCAACTTTGACGATTATGAATCTCTTCAGTATTTTCAGCGTGCCTTGCGTAAATCGGGCATAATTGAAATGCTTGAAGAAAAAGGAATTAAAGAGGGCGATACCGTGCATATGTATGGTGTTGAGTTTGACTATATAAAATAAAGTGGCTGTTAAAATAGCCCAGAACGCAAGAAAAGAAGAAAATGCATATAATATAAGGAGTCTATCCCATAGCAAAGCAAAGGCCGTTTAAAAAGTCAACTGACTTTTTAAACAGCCTCTTTTATATGCTTAATCAATATGCGGTGGAACGGGATAAAACGTAATTGTTTTTAATATCTCATCACATTTGTCATCTGAACTTAATGCTTCACAATCCATAATTTCTCGTATCTGTTCAAGCATTATTACGGCATAAGACTCGGTAATCTTTACAAAGTCGATATCGTTTCTCCTCAAAAAGTTTTTGAATTCCCTTTGAATTGCTTTTTCCATTAACCCTAAATATAAGTTTCCATTGTACATTTCCATTCCCCCAAACAAAAAAAGTGTGCCGCCAAAGCGACACACTAAAAAACGTATCACTCTGACGTGTTTAATTGCGATAAAACACCATTTTATTTACCAAGTTGGGAAATGAAAATCAGAGTTACGCTTTTTACATAGCGTACCCCAACATGGTAAAAAATATTAAAATGATATTTTATCGCACAAATATTGTATCACAAATGCATTTAAATGTCTACTAAAATTTTTAAAAGTTATACATAAGGTATTCCCCCAAACAAAAAAGTGTGCCGCCAAAGCGACACACCAAAAAACGTATCACTCTGACAAGTTTTGCGACAAACTTTCCCCAACGAAGGAAGATAAAGCCAGAGGTACGCTTTTTACATAGCATACCCCCTTCGCAGGGAAATTATTAAAGTTTGTCGCACAAATATTGTATCACAAGTGTATGGAAATGTCTACTAAATTTTTCAATTATTGATTTTTTATGCTTTATATATTATAATGATTTTGGCAAAGGTTATCAAAACAAATATAAAAGATAAACTAAAAAAAAGGAAGTGCAAAGAATGCTTGATTTTACTTACTATACACCAACAAAGGTATTTTTTGGAAAAGACACTCACAAAAAGGTGGGCGAGATTATAAAGGGTTATGGATTTAAAAAGATTATGCTTCAGTATGGCAAGGGAAGTATAAAAAAATCCGGACTTTATGATGAGGTTATGGCATCTCTCAGCGAAAACGGCATTGAGGTTGTTGAGATGGGCGGTGTTGACCCCAACCCCAGACTGTCATTTGTAAGAGAGGCGATTAAAAAAGCAAAGGAAGAAAAGGTGGAAATGATACTTGCTGTGGGTGGAGGCAGTGCGATTGATTCTTCCAAGTACACCGCAACAGGTGCAAAGTATGACGGTGATGTATGGGACTTCCCTATGGGTAAGGCTGTGCCAAGTGACGGACTTCCGGTAGGGTGTATTCTTACGATTTCTGCGGCAGGCAGCGAAATGAGCTCTTCGGCGGTGATTTCCAATGAGGAATTGAATATAAAAAAAGGTTACAACAGCGACTTCAATCGTTGTAAGTTTGCAATCTGCAATCCTGAGCTTACCTATACCGTAAGCAAATATCAGACCTCTTGCGGAATTGTGGATATAATGTCACATACTCTTGAACGGTATTTTTCGCCATTGCCTGAAACCAGTCTTACGGACAGCATTGCTGAAAGTGTATTAAAAGCTGTTATTGATGCAGGAAAAGTCTTAATGGTCAAGCCTGATGATTACGAGGCACGTGCAACCGTTATGTGGGCGTCAAGTCTTTCTCACAATGACCTTACCGGTTGCGGAAGAAGTCATTTTCTTGCGGTGCATCAGTTTGAACACGCATTAAGCGGCGAATTTCCGGAAATTGCCCACGGTGCGGGCCTTGCGGTGCTTTTCCCTGCATGGGCAAGATATGTTTACAAAACGGCAATACCCCGTTTTGCACAGTTTGCCAGACGTGTGTGGGAGATAGAAGAAGACGATGATGAAAAAGCGGCACTTTTGGGAATAGAAAAAATGGAAGAATTTTTCAGATTTATTGAAATGCCTCTTAAATTACGTGAATTTGGAATTGATGCTGCATCAACCGAAAAGTTATCGATGCTTTGCACATTTAACAGACAAAGAAAAATCAAGTCATATATAGAGCTTGATTTTGATGATGTAAAGAACGTTTTTGACAGATGTTTCTGACAAAAAAACAACAGTTCATCATATTTTATATGAACTGTTGTCAGTAATCTGTGCATAAGCCAATGGATTACATTGGCTTATGCTAAAATTTTTAAACCCCAAACATATCAAGCATCTGTGCTTTGTTTTTTACACCTGTTGAGGTTGCCACAGCCTTGCCTTCTTTAAAAAGAATTACAGTAGGAATGCTCATAATATTATACTGTGCGGCAAGCTGTTCCTCTTCGTCAACATTTACCTTGCCTACCTTTGCTTTGCCGGAAAGTTCTTTAGCAAGGTCCTCAATTACAGGTGCAAGCATTCGGCATGGACCGCACCAGCTTGCCCAGAAATCCACAATTACGGGGAGGTCTGAATTTATAACCTCAGCTTCAAAATTGTCTTTTGTAAGAATAAGTTCACTCATATTTTTTCTCCTTTGTTATTCCTCACGAAACATTTCCTTGCCAACGCCACAGACAGGGCAAACGAAATCTTCGGGCAAATCCTCAAATTTTGTACCGGGGGCAATTCCGCAATCGGGGCAACCCTTTTCTTCGTCATACACCCATCCGCATGGTTCACAAACATATTTCTTCATAGTAATATATCTCCTTTTTATGTTTTTGTTAGTATACCGCAAAAGTTAAAAATAAAAACTGTTTTGAACAATTTAATTTTATATTAATCGTTTTAATCTGTCAATAACAATTCATTTTTTTACTATAAAAACAAAAATGTTTTGTAAGCTTTTGATAAAATAAGGAGATATAAATGTTTTTGATGGGATAAACTTTGAAAAAAATAAAAAATTCCGTTTTTTTGCATATGGAAAAATTTGTAAAATTAAAAGAAGTGTGATACAATAAAGTTACAAATTCACAGATGAAAGGTGAGGAATATGTTTACCGAAGAAAAAACATCTAATGCAATGTTAATATCAATAGACTCAATCAGACCAAACCCGTATCAGCCAAGGCGGGAAATGGACAAGCAGGCACTTGATGAGCTTTGTTTGTCAATAAAGCAGTACGGACTTATGCAGCCTGTTGTTGTTCGACAGATAAACAGCAGGGATTATGAGCTGATTGCCGGTGAAAGAAGACTAAGGGCGTGTCGGATGGCAGGTCTTGCAAGTATTCCGGCTGTTGTTGTCCGTGTGGGTGGTACAGATAGTGCAGTTATGGCGCTTATTGAAAATCTTCAGCGTGAGAACTTGGGATACATAGAGGAGGCAGAAGCATTTTGTTCAATTGTTTCAGAGCATGGTCTTACTCAGGACGAGCTTGCATTAAGGCTTGGAAAAAGTCAGTCAGCCATTGCAAATAAAATAAGAATTTTAAAGCTTTCGCCCAAAATCAGGCAGCTTCTTTCAGAAAATTCTTTAAGCGAACGCCATGCACGGGCTCTTCTCAGGCTACCGGATGAAAAAAGCCGCCTTAAGGCAATTGGTATTATAACTAAACGTGGGTTAAATGTATTAAAAACCGAAGAATTAATTGAAGCAATGCTGAATGATGACGGCAGGGAAATTGAAAAGGTTTGCAATATACGAATGCTTAGGGATATAAGAATTTTTTCAAACACCATACGTCAGGCGGTGGATATGATGAAAAAATCGGGAATTGCGGCAGAAGCTGAAAAACGTGAAGATAATGATTTTATTGAATATACCATAAAAATTCCAAAGAATTTGCAGGATGCGGTATAAAAAACAATATTTGGTCAATACTGACTTGTGTGGAGGTGTTGACCTATTAAATCAAAAAAGAAGAAGACAACAAAAAACGAAGTTTTAAAAAAGCTTTCGACAAGCAGGGGCTTTTACATAGCCCTGTGCTCGGTATTTGCGGTACTTGCGTTTACGGTGTATTCTTACCGTTTAAGAAGCAATATGGACAGGCAAATTGCAAGCTTTGACAGCGAGTCGTGGTATGAGACGGCGACAGAAAATGAAAACGAAAATATCGAAGTTATTGATATTGATGAGGCGGTTAATGCTGAAGTAGAGAAAAAAGCTGAAAAAGCACCGCCTGAATTTCATCCGGCAATTGTGACCTCGACTGCACCTGAGAAAATTGCTGAAAAGCAAGAATTCAAAATGGAAATGCCCTGTAGTGGAAAGGTTATCTCACCCTGCTCGGTAGATGAACTGGTGTTTTGTGAAACAATGCAGGATTGGCGGACACACAACGGACTTGATATTGCAGGGAGTATAGGTGACCAGGTAAAGGCATCTGAAGCAGGAGTGATTTCGCAGGTGTATTCGGATGAGCTTTTGGGTACAGTTGTGGTGATTGACCATGAAAATGGAATTTCTACACTTTATGCCAACTTGCAAAACCCCGACTTTATTGGTGTGGGTGCAAAGGTGGAAAAAGGTGATATAATAGGAGGAATAGGCAAAAGTGGTTCTCTTGAAGCAAATCTCGAGCCTCACCTTCATTTTGAGGTAATTGCTAATGGTGAATATAAAAATCCAAAAGATATGATTAAAAATTAAATTCCCCCCTGAAATATGATATACAGACAAACCTGACTGCTGCAAAAGCAAGTCAGGTTTGTCTGTGTTTTAGTAAAATTTTAAATAAAACCCTTGTAACCGTCGAAATTATGTGTTAAAATAGTTAATATGTGTAAGTATGCTGTAATACAATTATAAAATAAAATTGTAAAATGGAGGAAAGCAAATGTTCTTAATTGAAATGATACGCACAATAATTTTAGGCTTTGTTGAAGGGATAACTGAGTGGCTTCCCATAAGCTCAACAGGGCATATGATTCTTGTAAATGAGTTTATGAGAAACGAAGGTTCTTTTACGGCATCTGACCTTTATATTTATGTTATTCAGCTTGGTGCGATTCTTGCGGTTGTTACTCTCTATTTCAAAAAGCTTAATCCTTTTGCGCCGTCAAAAACACCGGAGCAGAAAAAGGATACCTGGATGATGTGGTTCAAGGTTATTGTTGCGTGTGTGCCTGCGGCTGTGATTGGTCTTTTGCTTGATTCTGTTATGGAAAGCTTTGAAAACTGGTACATAGTTTCGTATATGCTGATTATATACGGTGTTTTGTTTATAGTAATAGAAAAACGAAAAAAAACCTTTGCGGTTGACAGTATAAGTGATATGTCCTTTAAGACTGCGCTTTGTATAGGTCTTTTCCAGGTTCTTTCAATTATTCCCGGTACATCAAGGTCAGGTTCAACAATTCTTGGTGCAATGCTTGTTGGATGCTCAAGAGGTGTTGCGGCAGAATTTTCGTTCTTTCTTGCAATTCCCGTTATGTTTGGGGTAAGCCTTCTTAAAATCCTTAAGTACGGATTCGCTATGAGCGGTCAGGATGCGGCAGTTTTGCTTTTGGGGATGCTGGTTGCATATATCACTTCTATGGTGTCAATCAAATTCCTTACGAACTATGTAAAAAGTCACGATTTTAAATCCTTTGGTATATATCGGATCGTGTTGGGCGTTATAGTGATTTTGTATTTTGGAATAGGTCAAGTGCTTAATCTTGCCGCACTTGCGGCACTTTTTATGAGAGGGTGGTAGGATAGATTATGGCGGACAAAAGAAGAACAAGCACAGCAAAAAGGACGACGCGAAGCACGTCTTCTTCGACAAGAAGGTCAAAGACGGTTGCAACGCGCACTAAAAAGCGCAGTGCCGAGATAAAGGGCATAGTCCTTATTGCTTTGGGTATATTTGTTGCACTTTCTTTCTGGGGCGGTGCAACAGGCATTGTGGGCGAAACCTTCAAAAGTATCCTTATGGGTCTTTTTGGCGGTGCAGCGGTGATATTTTTTGTCTTTATTATATGGACAGGTGTTAATATGTTCATTGAAAAGAAGAAGGAAAGCGGCAGCTATAAAATATGGTTGCTTTTTGCCCTTATGGTTGTCACTTCAATAATATGGGCAATCTGGCACGAGGATACAGTATGGAATTACCCCGATTTATGGAGCGGAATACGCAGTATGTATGCCTGGGGTAGCGACGGCGGTTCGGGCGGAGTTATAGGTACTACACTTTGTATCCTGCTTGTAAAGTGCCTTGGCACCGTTGGAACATCAATCATATCCATTGCGGCAGCTTTGATTTTGCTTTTAATGCTTACAGAGGTGTCTCTTGAAAAAATGTTCAGGGCAATCTCGCTTTACATAAAACGAAACCGTGAACAAGCAGCTGCGGCACTTGATGAAGATGTAGATATGGAAATTGAGGAACGTGAGCCACGGGTAAAACGTCGTGTAAAAGACCGCAAAAAAGGACATTCAAAAGCCGAATCTGACAATAAAGTGGCAACCCCTGCTTCGCAAACGGCGGGCAATACAGGTTATTTTGATGAATATTTCAAAAATGAAGAGGATATGGTATTTACTATTGAAAGTGATAATAAAAAGATTAAAAAGCCTGCCACTTTCAAGTTTGATGATGAACCGCAGGAGGATATTGATGTTTCGGATATTGCTTCTGAGGTCATAGAGGCACAGAAAGCCAAAGTGGAAGAAAAATCAAGGTCTTCTGCTACGTTTAAAATAACAGAGACAAATTCAGGGGTACTTACTCCAATGCCGGACGAAAATGGAAACTTTAAAAACAGCGATGATGAGTTTGAACCACCCAGCCTTGTTCAGCAACAGGAAAAGGTGGATATTATGACTCAAAATGCCATAGATGCAGGTATTCCCCTTGACCGTGCGGTAGAAGCAGGAAAGCGTATTAAGCATGAAGAAGCCGAACAGGCAAAGGATGCTATAAATATAATCGCAAAAGAGAGTATCGAGGCGACAAAAATTATAAATTATAAGTTGCCGTCGGTATCGCTACTTTCCAAGCCACTTCCCAAAACAAAAAGCCGTGCAGAGGTAAAGCGTGAGCTTGAAGAAAAGGCAAACAGACTTCTTGAAACCCTTGCAAGCTTTAAGGTGGATGCAAATATTCTGAATATTACCCAAGGCCCCACAGTTACAAGGTTTGAGCTTCAGCCGGGATTTGGTATAAAGGTTTCAAAAATAACCAACCTTGCGGATGATATTGCTCTGAGTCTTGCTGCATCGGGTGTGCGTATTGAGGCACCTATACCGGGCAAGTCGGCTATTGGTATTGAAATACCAAACGAAACACCAAGCCCTGTGCCTATTCGTGAAGTTATCGACACCGATAAGTTCCGTGCATTTAAGTCAAAGACTGCGTTTGCACTTGGTAAGGACATTGGCGGAAATTGCATAATTGCAGATATTGCTCAATTCCCTCACGTTCTTATTGCCGGCGCTACAGGCTCGGGTAAGAGTGTATGTATAAACTCCCTTATTGCAAGTATTCTTTATAAGGCTAAGCCCAATGAAGTAAAAATGATAATGATCGACCCTAAAATGGTTGAGCTTGGTGTTTACAATGGCATACCTCACTTACTTATTCCTGTTGTGACAGACCCCAAGCACGCAGCCGGTGCTCTTAACTGGGCGGTTGCAGAGATGAAAAACCGATATCAGCTTATGAAAGATAATAAGGTCAGAAACATTCAGGGATATAATATATTAATGGAAGAAAATAATACTCCCGAGCACAAGCTGCCTGAAATTGTTATCATTATAGACGAGCTTGCAGACCTTATGCTAGCTGCGAAAAATGAAGTTGAAGACGCAATCAACAGCCTTGCGGCACTTGCCCGTGCTGCCGGAATGTATCTTGTAATTGCAACCCAAAGACCGTCAGTTGATGTTATTACTGGTGTAATCAAGGCAAACGTTCCATCAAGAATTTCATTTGCTGTTTCATCTCAGGTTGACAGCCGTACAATTCTTGATGCTATGGGGGCGGAAAAGCTTCTTGGCAAAGGTGATATGCTGTATGCTGCCCGAGGTGCAATAAAGCCCATAAGAATTCAAGGCAACTTTATTTCTGACGGCGAGATAGAAAATGTAATTGATTTTGTTAAAAAGCAATACGAGGCTGAATATGACGATTCCATCCTTGAACATATTGAACGTGAGCAGGAAGGAAAGGAAGCTATGCGTGAGGACGATAGTCATACCCGCAGCGGTGACAAGGACGAGCTTTTTGTTAAAGCAGCAGAGCTTGCATTTGAATCGGGGCAAGCTTCAGTTGCAATGCTGCAAAGAAAGTACAAAATTGGCTATCAGCGTGCAGCACGTATAATTGACCAGCTTGAAGAAAATCATATTATCGGACCATACGAGGGTACAAAGCCCAGACAGGTGCTTATTACCAGAAATGAGCTTAATGAGATGATTATGAATAGTAATGAATAGTTGGTAAAAATGGCAAAACCCCCTTGAAATGCCGTAAATAAGCCATTTGCCTTGCTTATTTAGCATAAAAGCGTTGTTTGTTTTTTGTGCAAAGTAACGAAAATGAAAAAAAACACAGAAAACTATGGAAATTTACAAAATAATGTAGTAAAATAACTGTAAAGTTATGATACATCTTAGGAAAAATATTTTATATTAAGAAAAGGAGTTTTAAAAATGAATAAACAGGAATTGATTTCAGCAATGGCTGAAAAAGCTAATCTTTCTAAGAAAGATGCAGAGGCTGCATTAAACGCTTTCGTTGCAGCAGTTGAAGGCGCACTCGTTAAGGGTGACAAGGTACAGCTCGTTGGTTTTGGTGGCTTTGAAGTTAGAGAAAGAGCTGCAAGAACAGGCAGAAATCCTCAGACAGGTGCTGAAATGAAGATTGATGCAGCTAAGGTTCCCGCTTTCAAGGCTGGCAAAGCTCTTAAAGATCTTATTAACAAATAATAGGCTTTTAAAGCTTCAAAAAAAGAACGCTGCAAGGCGTTCTTTTTTGTTGTGTTTGATAAAACGAAAGGAGACTTAAAATATGCAAAGCTTTACATATCGTACCAGAGGTACATGCTCACAGGCGATTAGTTTTGATATTGACGGCAACACTGTAAAAAATGTGAAATTTGTTATGGGTTGTCAGGGCAATACCACCGGTGTTGCAAGATTGGTTGAAGGAATGGATATAGATGAGGCTATTTCAAGACTTGAAGGAATTGATTGTGGTGGCAGAGGTACATCATGCCCCGACCAGCTTGCCAAGGCTTTGAAAGCAGCAAAAGAGCAGGTTTAAAAAGGTATTTAATTAAAATGCCCTGAAACAAAATAAACATATACGAAAATTTGTGCAAAAATTTAAAAAAAACCTATATATAGTACTTGACAAATTAAAAAAATGTTGGTACAATATATAGGATTTTTAATATTGGGATAGTCTGTGTTTAAGGCTTGTCCCGTCGCATTTAAAATGCAAGGTGAAGAAATGGAAAGAATCAAAAAAAGCACCCGTGTAGTTGGGCTTAAGCAAACAAAAAAAGCTATTGATGCCAATCGTGCAGCAATTGTTTATATTGCCAAAGATGCCGATGGACACGTGGTGATTCCCCTTGAAAAAATGTGTCAGGGGAAGACTGCAGAGGTTGTTTATGTTGAGTCAATGAAAGAACTTGGCAAGGCTTGCCATGTTGATGTGCCTACTGCAGTTGCAGCAATTGTTAAAGACGCATAACAGCGTTTTTATATTCTATATTATAAATAGGAGGTGAAATAGTTGCCAACATTTAACCAGTTAGTAAAGAAAGGCAGAAAGACTGCTGAGAAAAAGTCTACAGCTCCTGCTCTCTTGGACGGTTTCAATACCATCAAGAAAAAGCATACTGAACAGGCTTCTCCTCAGAAGAGAGGTGTTTGTACTTCTGTAAGAACAATGACACCCAAAAAGCCTAACTCGGCTCTCCGTAAGGTTGCCAGAGTTCGTCTTACAAATGGTATTGAAGTTTCAGCTTATATCCCCGGTATCGGTCACAACCTTCAGGAACATAGCGTTGTGCTTATCCGTGGCGGTAGAGTAAAGGACCTCCCTGGTGTACGTTACCACATTATCCGCGGTACACTTGATACTCAGGGTGTTCAGAAGAGAAACCAGTCAAGATCCAAGTACGGTGCAAAACGCCCGAAGGACGCAAAGTAAGACAAAAAAATTTTGTAAGCAGAAAAACAGTTTATAGTGCGTATTACTATTTTATATATAAAAGACAGTACGTCTTTCGTGTGATAGTTAGTACAGCACTAGCAGTATCCAAAAAGGGTATTGAGTACCTTGTGGATAGCATTTACCACAAAGAATGGAGGGAAGATAAGTGCCAAGAAAAGGACATGTTGCACGCCGTGATGTGCTGCCGGATCCTATGTATAACAGCAAGACTGTTACACGTCTTATAAACAATATCATGCTCGACGGTAAGAAAGGTGTTGCTCAGGCAATCGTTTATGATGCATTTGACATCATAAAGGAAAAGACAGGTAAAGAACCTGTTGAAGTGTTTGAGGAAGCTATGAATGCCGTTATGCCCGTATTAGAGGTTAAGGCAAGACGTGTTGGTGGTGCAAACTACCAGGTTCCGATTGAAGTTAGAGCTGAAAGAAGAGAAACATTGGGTCTTCGTTGGATTACTCTTTACGCAAGACAGAGAAACGAAAGAACAATGGCTGAAAGACTCGCAAACGAGCTTATGGATGCTACTAACAGCACAGGTGGTGCATTCAAGAAGAAAGAAGACACACACAAGATGGCAGAAGCGAATAAGGCTTTTGCTCACTTCCGTTGGTAATTTTTGCTTTGAAAATTACTTCATCTTCGGCAGCATTGCTCGACACGAAAACATACTCACGTATTTCAATACGCTCCGTTGTTTTCGTGCCTCACATCTGCCAAATCTAAAGCAATTTTCTTTGCAAAACCCTGTATGTACGTAAGTCGTTGCAGGTTCAACAATTATTGATTAGATTAACACATTATGTGTTGAAAGGAGTTACTATGGGTAGAGCGTATTCGCTTGAAAGAACAAGAAATATCGGTATCATGGCTCACATTGATGCCGGTAAAACAACTACTACAGAAAGAATCTTGTATTACACAGGCATCAACCACAAGCTTGGTGAAACCCATGAAGGCGGCGCTACAATGGACTGGATGGCTCAGGAACAGGAGCGTGGTATTACAATTACCTCTGCTGCTACAACCTGCTTCTGGGAACCTAAAGAAGGTCCTTATGCCGGCAAAAAGCACAGAATTAACATTATTGATACTCCCGGACACGTTGACTTTACAGTTGAAGTTCAGCGTTCACTCAGAGTTCTTGACGGTTCTGTTACAGTAATGTGTGCTAAGGGCGGTGTTGAGCCTCAGTCTGAAACTGTTTGGCGTCAGGCTGACGAATACAAAGTTCCCCGTATGATATTCGTTAACAAGATGGATATTATGGGTGCAGATTTCTATAACGTTGTAAATATGATTCATGAAAGACTCAATGCAAACGGTGTTCCCATTCAGCTTCCTATCGGTGCTGAGGATACATTCGTTGGTATCATTGACCTTATGAATATGGAAGCCGAGATTTATGATGATGAACTCGGTAACAGCTATCACAAGGATGCTATCCCTGCTGATATGCTTGATAAAGCTCAGGAATACCGTGATAAGATGGTTGAAGCTATCTGCGAAACCGACGAAGACCTCCTTGAAAAGTACTTCGGCGGTGAAGATATTACTGTTGATGAGCTTAAAGCTGCACTTCGCCGTGCTACAATCAACAACGAGATTGTTCCGGTACTTTGCGGTACAGCTTACAGAAACAAGGGTGTTCAGTTGCTTTTGGATGCAGTTATTGAATATATGCCTGCTCCAACTGACGTTCCTAACATCCAGGGTGTAAATCCTGACACAGAAGAAGCAGACGAAAGACCGTCATCTGATGACGCACCGTTCTCAGCTCTTGCGTTCAAGATTGCAACCGACCCGTTTGTAGGTAAGATTTGCTTCTTCCGTGTATATTCGGGTACACTTGAAAAGGGTTCACACGTACTCAACTCTTGCAAAGGCAAGCGTGAACGTATGGGTAGAATTCTTCAGATGCACGCAAACCACAGAGAAGACCTTGATATTGTATATTCAGGTGACATTGCTGCGGCAGTTGGTCTTCAGAATACAACAACAGGTGAAACACTTTGTGACGAAAAGCATCCTATTATCCTTGAATCAATGAACTTCCCTGAACCGGTTATCCGTGTTGCTATTGAGCCAAAAACTAAGGCTGGTCAGGAAAAGATGGGTATCGCTCTTGCAAAGCTTGCAGAAGAAGATCCTACATTCAAGACATATACAGATGAAGAAACAGGACAGACAATCATCGCTGGTATGGGTGAGCTTCACCTTGAAATCATTGTTGACCGTCTCCTTCGTGAATTTAAAGTTGAGGCAAACGTTGGTGAACCTCAGGTTTCTTACCGCGAAGCATTTAGAAAAGCAGTTGACGTTGACCACAAGTATGCTCGTCAGTCAGGTGGTAAGGGTCAGTACGGTCACGTACTTGTTAAGTTTGAACCCCTTGGCGAAGGCGAAGGCTATATCTTTGAAAACAAGGTTGTCGGCGGTGCTGTTCCGAAGGAATATATTCCTGCTGTTGACGCAGGTATCCAAAGTGCGATGCTCAACGGTGTACTTGCAGGCTATAACGTAGTTGACCTTAAGGCTACACTTTATGATGGTTCATACCACGAAGTTGACTCATCTGAAATGGCATTTAAGATTGCTGCATCTATGGCATTCAAGGAAGCTATGAGAAAGGCTGATCCCGTTCTTAAAGAACCTATCATGCTCGTTAACGTTATTACTCCCGATGACTACCTTGGTTTTGTTATCGGTGACCTTAGCTCAAGACGTGGTATGATTAAGTGTCAGGAATCAAGATCAGGCGGTGTAACTCAGGTTACAGCTGACGTTCCTCTTTCTGAAATGTTCGGTTATGCAACCGTTCTCCGTAGTGGAACTCAGGGACGTGGTCAGTATTCTATGGAGCCTTCACATTACAGCGAAGTTCCGAAGTCTGTTCAGGATAAGATTATCAGTGCCAGACAAAAAGGCGAATAATTGCATATAGTTTTCAAAAAAATTTAAAAAATCTATTGAAAACTCAACAATTATGTAGTAAAATATTAAATATGTAAATAATTAACTTATATAAGTTAGGAGGAAATAAAAAATGGCAAAAGCTAAATACGAAAAAACCAAACCGCATGTTAACATCGGTACTATCGGTCACGTTGACCATGGTAAGACAACTCTTACCGCTGCAATTACAAAGGTGCTTTCACTTTCAGGTAAGGCTCAGTTCGAGGCTTATGATATGATCGATAAGGCTCCTGAAGAAAGAGAAAGAGGTATCACAATTTCTACCGCTCACGTTGACCATGAGACAGACAACCGTCACTATGCTCACGTTGCCTGCCCCGGACATGCTGACTACGTTAAGAACATGATCACAGGTGCTGCTCAGATGGACGGTGCTATCCTCGTTGTTTCTTCTGCTGATGGTCCTATGCCTCAGACAAGAGAACACATCCTTCTTTCAAGACAGGTTGGCGTTCCTTATATCGTAGTGTTCATGAACAAGGTTGACCAGGTTGACGATCCCGAACTTCTCGAACTCGTTGAAATGGAAATCAGAGAACTCCTTACTGAGTATGAATTCCCGGGCGACGATACACCTATCGTTAAGGGTACAGGTCTTGGTGTTCTTGAATGTACTTCAACAGACCCCAACGCTCCTGAATATGCTTGTATCCATGAGCTTATGGCTGCAGTTGACAGCTATATTCCTTCGCCTGAAAGAGCTACAGACAAGCCTTTCTTTATGCCTGTTGAGGACGTATTCTCAATTACAGGTCGTGGTACAGTTGCTACCGGTAGAGTTGAGAGAGGTGTTGCTCACGTTGGTGATGAAGTTGAAATCGTTGGTCTTTCAGACGAATCAAGAAAAGTTGTTATTACTGGTCTTGAAATGTTCAGAAAGCTCCTTGACGAAGCTGAAGCTGGTGACAACGTAGGTGCTCTCCTCCGTGGTGTTCAGAGAAACGAAATCGAAAGAGGACAGGTTCTCGCAAAGCCGGGTTCAATCAATCCTCACACAAAGTTCAAGGGCGAGGTTTACGTTCTTACTAAGGAAGAAGGCGGACGTCATACACCTTTCTTCACAAACTACAGACCTCAGTTCTATTTCAGAACAACTGACGTTACAGGCGTAGTTAACCTTCCTGAAGGCACAGAAATGTGTATGCCTGGTGATAACGTAACTATGACTGTTGAGCTTACAACACAGATCGCTATCGAAGAAGGTCTTCGTTTCGCTATCCGTGAAGGTGGCCGTACAGTTGGTTCAGGCGTTGTTACTGAGATTGTTGAATAATAATAGGCAAAGCCAATCACGTTAATACAAAATATCCACCCCTTGGGGTGGATATTTTTTGTATTTATAATTCTTTATTTATATGCTGTTTTAAAACAAGATTTATATATTGCGAAAGCGAACGGTCATCTTGTTCGGCAGCACATCTAATTTTTTCTAAAACATCGCTGTCAACAGTAATGCTTATTTTTTCTTTTAATGGTTTCATAGTTTTTCTCCTCAATAAGTTTTATCAACAATAGCAGAATTTCACTTAAAAGGATAAGGGTCTTTGATATTTGTCATACCCAACAGGTAATCAATACTTGTATTATGAAATTTTGCTAAATCTATCAATACTTGTGTAGGAATATCCCGTGTGCCAAGCTCATATCGTGAATATGCTACCTGAGAACAGTGCAAAGATTCAGCAAGCTGTTTTTGCAGTAGATCACGGTCTTCTCTTAATTCTCTAATTCGTTTATACATTCGTTTCACCTCAGAATAAGTATATCCTAAACCAAAATGGCATATTGGCATACAAACCAAAATGGTATATAATATATTAAAAATTAAAATATGCGAGGGAAAGAAATGAAACTTTTTACAGAAATATATATCGTTGCAGTTGCGACAGCATTACTTGGAAAGACTAAGAATGAAGAAATTGCAGAGTATTTAAATAATAAAAGTCCAGATATAATTAAAGCAGTAAAAGAAATACAACCCATAGTATTAGATTTTAGTCTTTCGGATGAAGAGTCAATGGAGAAAATAAATCAGGTTTTCATAAAGAATAATTTACTTAAATAGAAATAGTGGATAAAATCAATGTAAAGCGCCCAAAACACAATATATTGTGTTTTGGGTGCTTTATAAACAACATTATGTGGAAAATAATGCACAAGTGGCATAATTAAATTCGGGCAAAATGCACAAAAATATTTTTACATTTTTTTACTTTTAAATGTGTGTCTCTACTGCCCCAAGGGTTACAAGGATATGGAAAAATATGTAAATAAATAAATGTCCGTTTTTTATGTTGACAAAATATAGCGGCTACTATATAATAGCATATATAGTGCAACACTATCCGATGTCAACCCAATATATTGTGTTTTGATTAAAGGATAGACACAAGTGCCTGAAAGCCTTTTGCGGTGCGGATTGGAGGGATAAAATGAAGATTTGCGGACTTATGAAAACCACTTTGCTGGATTTTCCGGGCAAGGTTGCGTGTACGGTTTTTCTTGGTGGCTGCAATCTAAGATGTACATTTTGTCACAATTCTGATTTGGCATTTTATGGTGAGGGGGACTTGCTTTCGGAGACAGGTTTTTTTGAGTTTTTAAGCAAACGAAAGGGCTTGCTTGACGGTGTTTGTGTTACCGGAGGCGAGCCTTTAATGACCGACGAGGTGTTTGATTTTATTAGAAAAATCAAGGAGTTGGGGTTGCTTGTTAAGCTTGATACAAACGGTTGCTTTCCCGAAAGATTGAAAACAGCACTTGAAAGTGGAAATGTTGATTATGTTGCAATGGATATAAAAAATTCCCTTGCTGAATATCCAAAAACTGTTGGCATAGACGGTTTTGATGTATCGGTGATTGAAAAATCCATTGATATAATTAAAACATCTGGTATTGACCACGAGTTCAGGACAACGGTTGCAAAGGGACTTCACACAGAGGAATCGGTTAAGGAGCTTGCAAAGCTTATAAAAGACGAGAAGAAATACTTTTTGCAAGGTTTTAAGGAAAATGAAAAGGTTCCCGATAGGGAGCTTAGAGAGTTTTCAAATGAGGAAATGAATAAATTACTCAAGGCGGCACAGGCTTATGTTCCTGATGCGGTATTGAGAGGAATATAATTCAGAAATTTAAAGAAAGCGGAGGAACAGAAAATGTATAAGGTTTTAAAAAGAGACAACAAACTGGTTGATTTTGAATTAGCCAAAATTGGAGATGCCATTTCTCAGGCATTTGAAGCACAAAACAGACAGTATAACCGTGACATAATTGACCTTTTAGCACTTAAGGTTACAGCTCATTTTGAGCCTAAAATTGAGGATAATGCAATTGCGGTAGAAGCAATTCAGGACAGCGTTGAAGAAGTGCTTGTTCAGGCAGGCTATGCAGATGTTGCAAAGGCGTATATCCTTTATCGTAAGCTGCATGAAAAAATGCGTAATATGGAGTCTACAATCCTTAACTACAAAGAGGTTGTTGACAATTATGTAAAGATTAACGACTGGCGTGTAAAAGAAAATTCGACAGTTACATATTCGGTAGGAGGTCTTATCCTTTCAAACTCTGGTGCGATTACTGCAAACTATTGGCTCAGCGAAATATATGATGAGGAAATTGCTAACGCACACAGAAGCGCAGATATCCACATTCATGACCTTTCTATGCTTACGGGTTATTGTGCAGGCTGGTCGCTTAAACAGCTTATTCAGGAAGGCCTTGGTGGTGTTGAGGGCAAGATTACATCTGCTCCCGCAAGCCATCTTGCAACACTTTGCAACCAGATGGTAAACTTCCTTGGAATTATGCAGAACGAATGGGCAGGTGCTCAGGCATTCAGCTCGTTTGACACATATCTTGCACCTTTTGTTAAGGTTGACAACCTTAGCTATGACCAGGTTAAGAAGTGCATTGAGTCCTTTATTTACGGTGTAAATACCCCGTCACGTTGGGGAACTCAGGCACCTTTCTCGAATATTACACTTGACTGGACTGTTCCGGCTGACCTTGCAGAGCTCCCTGCAATTGTTGGCGGCAAGGAAATGGACTTCAAGTACAAAGATTGTAAGAAAGAAATGGATATGGTCAATAAAGCGTTCATCGAGGTTATGATTGAAGGTGACGCAAACGGCAGAGGCTTCCAGTATCCTATTCCGACATACTCAATTACAAAGGATTTTGACTGGTCAGAAACAGAGAACAACAAGCTTTTGTTTGAAATGACTTCAAAATATGGAACACCATACTTCTCAAACTATATCAATAGTGATATGGAACCAAGCGACATCCGCAGTATGTGCTGCCGTCTCAGACTTGACCTTCGTGAATTGAGAAAGAAGACAGGTGGCTTCTTTGGCAGCGGTGAAAGTACCGGTTCAGTTGGTGTTGTAACAATAAATATGCCCAGAATTGCATACCTTGCAACTGATGAAGAAGACTTCTTCAGACGCCTTAATAAGCTTATGGACATTTCGGCTCGTTCACTCAGCGTAAAGAGAACAATTATTACAAGACTTCTTGACGAGGGCCTTTACCCTTATACAAAGAGATATCTTGGCTCGTTTGAAAACCACTTCTCAACTATTGGTCTTATTGGTATGAACGAGGTTGGCCTTAATGCAAGCTGGCTCAAGAAGGATATGACACATAAGGAAACACAGGAATTTTCAAAGAAGGTCCTCAACCATATGCGTGAAAGACTTTCTGACTATCAGGAAAAGTATGGTGACCTTTACAATCTTGAAGCAACTCCGGCAGAATCAACAACCTACCGTTTTGCAAAGCACGATGTAAAGAAGTACCCTAACATCATTACTGCTGCAGAAGAAGGCGGTACACCATACTACACCAACAGCTCACATCTTCCTGTTGGATATACAGCTGATATTTTTGATGCCCTTGATGTTCAGGATGAACTTCAGACACTTTACACATCAGGTACAGTATTCCACGCATTCCTTGGTGAGAAGATGCCTGATTGGAAGTCAGCGGCAAACCTGGTTCGCAAGATTGCTGAAAACTATCAGCTTCCGTACTATACACTTTCACCGATTTATTCGGTATGTAAAAATCACGGCTATCTTACAGGTGAGCAGGATATCTGTCCCACCTGTGGTGAGAGAACCGAGGTTTACAGCCGCATTACAGGTTATTATCGTCCTGTTCGCAACTGGAACGATGGCAAGGCTCAGGAATATAAAGAACGTAAGCTTTATGATATAAAAAATTCTGTTCTTAAGAAAAAGGCAGAGGGTGCTTGTGATGATGCAGCTGTTTGTGAGGAAGTTGCAACTCACGCAGACGGAACAGAAAATGTAATGCTGTTTACAACCAAAACCTGCCCCAACTGCAAAGCGGCTGCTTCTGTACTTGAAAAGTGTAATGTTGGTTATACTAAAGTTGATGCAGAAGAAAATGCAGATATGACCCGCAGCTTTGATGTTCGTCAGGCACCTACTCTGGTTGTTGAAAAAGACGGAAAGGTTCAGACCTTTGCCGGAGTATCAGAAATCAGAAAGTATACCGACAGCATTAAGTAAATGCGGAATTGAAGGGAAGAATTAAATATGTATGACATTATTATAATCGGCGGTGGTCCGGCAGGACTTACTGCCGCCCTTTATGCCCTGCGTGCCGAAAAATCGGTACTTGTTCTTGAAAAATCCGGTCTTGGAGGACAGATTGCCCTTTCAGGCAAGGTGGAGAATTTCCCGGGACTTCCGTCTGTAAGCGGAGCTGATTTTTCTGAAGCTTTGGCAGGACAGGTAGAGGCATTGGGCGGAGAAATTGAATACGACACAGCCGTTGAAATTAAAGACGGTGAAATAAAAACCGTTGTTTGTGAATACGGTGAATATCAGTCAAAGGCTGTTATTGTGGCAACAGGTGTTAAAAACCGTATGCTTGGCGCAGAGGGTGAGGAAGCCTTGGTTGGCAGAGGTGTGTCTTTTTGTGCTGTTTGTGATGGTGCTTTTTACCGAGGCAAAACCGTTGCGGTGATTGGTGGCGGAAATACAGCGGTGGAGGATGCAGAATATCTTGCCAACATTGCCGAAAAGGTGTATCTTATACACAGACGCGATGAGTTTCGTGCTGAAGAACGGCTTGTACGCCAACTTGCAAAATACCCGAATATTGAATGTGTTTTAAGTACAACTGTTGAAAAATTTTGTGGTGATGATTTTCTTACTGGTTTGGATCTTGTTTCCACAAAGGATGGTTCAAAAACACATATTGACTTAAACGGTGCATTTGTTGCCGTGGGTCAGATTCCACAGAATGATTATTTCAAGGATATAATTTTGCTGAATGATATCGGATATGTTGATGCAGGTGAAAACTGTCTTACAAACAAAGCAGGAATTTTTGTTGCAGGTGATTGCCGAGAAAAGGCAATCAGACAGCTTACGACAGCTGTGGGTGATGGAAGCGTTGCAGCACTTGCGGCATGCAGTTATATTGATGCAAAATAAACCAATATCAAAACGGTCATCCTTTTGGGGATGACCGTTTTAATATTACTCCATTGTTTTACCCAAGAAACCTGCGGCAACTTCAGCCAGCTTTGATTCTACATCACCAAAATCGCGGTTTGAGTCGGGTGATATAATCATTACAGTACCAATACTGTCACCGTCGTAGACAATTGGTGCGATTGCACCTGCCTTGTAGTTGTCGTTGCCGTCAACAACTGCAATATCCTCGCCGTTTTTTGTGGCAAGAAATACAGTTTTGTTATGCATAATCTTTTCTGCTTCAGATGACAGCTTTTTGTCGGCAAGCTCACGCTTGGGTGCACCGGATACGGCTATTATGGTGTCCTTATCAGAGATACAGCAGGCAAGACCGGTAGTCTTTGCCAGAGATTCGGCGTATTGGTGTGCAAACTCCGAAAGTTCTCCTATGGGTGAGTATTTTTTAAAGATTACCGTCCCGTCACTTTCGGTATAAATTTCAAGTGGGTCGCCCTCACGAATCCGCATTGTGCGGCGGATTTCCTTGGGGATTACAATACGCCCAAGGTCATCTATTCTTCTTACAATTCCTGTTGCTTTCATTATATAAATACTCCTTTATTTTCGGTTCGTCGGAAATTGCCGAACCCTACGTTTTAATTTTACAAACATATTATTTGTAACAAGGAGAAATTTATCCAAAGAAAATAAAGGAAAATTAAAGCTATAATATTATTTTTTATATAAGAGAAAAATGATGTTATAAGGAATTTCACTTATTGACATTGTTTTAAGATAATGATATTATAAAAATTACAAATTTGAATTGTATGAGAAAGGAATACTAATGGAAAAGAAGATTTCGGTAATTTTTACCGGCGGAACAATCTGCACCACGATAAAGAACGGTGTTATGGATACCGGTGATAAAGCACCTATGGCATTGATTGAATTTTTTAAAGAATTCAATCCGCAATTGAGTGAATCAGTGCATATAGATATCGAAAAGAATTTTGGTATTCTTAGCGAGAATATGACAGCAGATAAATGGAATGAAATTGCAGGATATTTTGCCGAAAATATAGAAAAATTTCATGAGTGCGACGGAATAATTGTGGCACACGGAACCGACGCTTTGGCATATACAACTTCGTTGTTTTCGGTTCTTTTAAAGGGATTTAAAATCCCTGTGGTTTTTGTTTCGAGTAATCGACCTATAATGCTCGAGGACGGAAATTTGAATCCTGATGCCAACGGAATTGAAAATTTTACCGCTGCTGTTGAATGTATTTGCCATGGAATTGGACGGGGCATTTATGCAACATATAAAAATCCTGAAGATGATCGTATGTATCTTCATAATGGCGGTCATCTGATTCAATGTGCAATTTATGACGATAATTTTTACAGCAGGGATGCAATTGATATAACTGAGGATAAATCCGTGGAGAATCTGTGCCTTTATAAGGTCTGCGATAATGAAAAGCTTATTATAATGAAGATTAAAGAAAAAAAGCTTGAGAATTGCATCCTAAAGATAAATCCATATGTGGGTCTTAATTATGATATATTTAACCTTGCAGGGGTACGGGCGGTGCTTCACGGGACCTATCATTCAGGGACAGCTTGTACCGAAGCAACAGGGCAGAATGGAGATAAAACTTCAATACTGTACTTTTTTGAAAAATGTGCTGAGCAAAATATTCCATTTTTTTATTCGCCGTCATTGGTTGAGGCAGGAAATGCGGTATATGCCGGAGTGCCATGCATTGAACATCATATTGCAAACAATCAAAAGATAAAAATTCTGTATGGTGAAACCGACGAGCTTGTATATGCAAAGTTAATTATTGCATTTTCGTTTGGACTGACGGAGGAACAGCTCAAACAGCTTTTAAATTATATATAAAAAGGATGTTGTATTATGAAAGTTGAAGTTATGAATTTGTGGGATATAGTTCCCGGAAACTGTGAAGAAACACCTACAATAACGACATATATTCCCGAAAAACCAAGAGGTAATGGTGCGGTTGTTGTTTTTGCGGGCGGTGGCTATTCAATGAGAGCCTGGTATGAAGGCAAAAGTTATGCAGAATTTCTTGCAGAAAACGGTATTTGTGCCTTTGATGTGGCATATAGAGTTTCACCTCATGAATTCCCGATTGAGCTGCTTGATGCAAGACGTAGTGTAAAGTTTGTCCGTTATTATGCTGAAAGATACGGAATTGACAAAAATAAAATTGCAATTATGGGCTCGTCTGCAGGCGGGCATCTTGCTGCACTTTGCTCTACATATAAGGAAGAAATTGATTTTGAGGTAGAGCAGGATGAGATAGAGAAGGAGGACTATTTGCCGAATGCACAGATTCTTTGCTATCCGGTAATACAGCTTACTGCCCCGATAGGACACGTGGGTTCGGGTAAAAATCTTTTGGGAGGTCAGTATTCGGCTGAAATGCTGGAAAAACTTTGTCCAGGGTTGATTGCAGATAAGGATGTACCGCCGGCATTTATCTGGCATACCTTTAAGGACCAGGCTGTAAATGTAATCAACAGTCTGGACTATGCAAAAAGGATAAGGGAGTTGGGCGGCTCGGCAGAACTTCATATTTTCCCTGACGGTCCGCACGGAATGGGGCTTTCACAAAAGACCGAAGAAGCTGCCGAGCATTTACGCGGTCACGTAAGACAATGGAATAATCTTTTGCTTAAATGGCTTGCTTATATGGGATATACAAAATAAAATAAAAAAACTCAAAAAAATAGCAGATATGTGTTGTTTTTTTGAGCTTTTTATGTTACAATGAAATGTGGATAATTGTTTTGTCGCAAAAAAGACTTATTTTAACCTTGAAATTAAAGGTGACTTAACAAAATATAGAAAAAACATAAGGAGGGTTTGCTGTGAAATGTATGGAATGCGGAGCTGACCTTTATGAAGGAATTAAAAAGTGTCCCTATTGTAAGACTCTTACCGGAAACGATGAGGAAGGAAAATTTGGTAATTTTGACTTTAAATATACAATATCATCCCCTCAACAGCTTGATGCTATTCGGGAATCTGTGCAGCAGGTATCAAAAAGCATGGGTGTAAGAAAAAAGGAGAAAAAGAGATTTTTTTCTGTAAAAATACGCAGAATGAATAAAACAGAAGAAAAGACTCCCTCTTCACAAGTAAGCAGACATAATGAGACGGATGCTGCTGAAAAGGCTAGAGAAATGGCAAAAAGTGCTTCGCAGAGGGCAGCAGAATTTATCCCCGAAGGACTTGCCAGATATACTGTACGCGGGCTTGAAAATCAGCCTGCTCAGCAGAGTGCGTCTTTTATTAAAGAAGAGCAGGATTCTTTGAATACATATACACGTGTTCAAAAAATAGCAGAAAAGTCTGAAAGAAGGGTTTCTTCAAAAAGACGTGCCAGAAGAAACAGAAAGAAGAAAACCGGATTTAAGTTTAACATAAACAAAGACATCTTCAAGACTGCAGGACTTGCGGCTGCAGCTTTGGTTTTGGCTGTGGGTGTCATATCGTTGATTGTAAGTCTTTCGTCAAAAACTGCCGATACAGTTTCTTCATATACTTATATAAAGGATAACTCTCTTTATATGATTTACAAAGGCAAGGCTGCTGAGATTTCACAGCAGGTTCTTTGTGACAGCTATGTAAGATATGCTGAGGAAACCGAAAATGCTGTGCCAGTTGAGCGTGCTGCAAAAAATGCAGGGCTTACCTTTGAATCAAAGGACGGAAAACGGACATACTTTTTTGATGACTATAATCCCGAAACAAAAAGCGGAACATTAAAGCTTGTTAAGTCGGGAAAAACTAAAAAGGTAATTGAAATATCACCTGCAGTCCACAACTCGGTTGTGATGTCAAAGGATGGAACCTCACTTTTGTATTTGCAGACAGCGGACAAAAATGGTGATATGGGTGTTCTTTATTACTGGAACACAAAGCTTGACGAGCCTTTCAAGGTTGCATCGGATATTGACCATGGAACTTTCGGGTTTGCAGGAGAGGAAGAGTGGGTTGTCTTTATACAAAACCTCAACCGTGTTGAAATGCAGGGCGACCTATATGTAAAGAGCCTTGAAAAGCTTAAGGAAGAAAAAGTGAAGATTGATAGTGCGGTTTGCAAAATCTACGGCACAAATCCCGGTGGAGCGGCATATATTTACGCAAAGGATTATGACAAAACTGATAAGTCCTTTGATATTTATGCGATGAATAAAAAGGGACGTTCAATCCGCCTTGGCGAACGAACCAAGCGTGACCCCCTTATGCAAAAAACAAAGGATAAGCTTTTTGTATATGGTACAACAGAGGATGCAACAAGCAATCTTTATCAGGTTGATATAAATTCCGGCAAAAAAGAGAAAATTGCATCCGGAGTAAGCAGTATTCTTATGCTTTCAAAGGATGAAAAAACAGTTATATATGACAAGGTATACACGGGCAAGCTTGCGGATTATTATGCATACACAAAGGGAAATCAGCCACAGATGATAGCACACAATGTTGTTGTTGATTACAACGCTGTTGCAGGCAAGCCACAGATGGCTGTATCACAGGATACAACAAAAATTCTGTATATATCCGAGTTTGAGGCATTCAAGGGTGGCGGAACGCTTAATCTTTGCGTATTCAAAAAAGGCAAGGTTGTGTCTGAGGAGCAGATATCCGAGGATGTGTATGCCGTATATCGTGCAAAAGACGGCAAATTTATTGTAGCCAAGGATTACAGTACATCACGCAAAATTTTTGATGTATATCTTCTTGATGGTAATGAGCTTAAGCTTATTAAGGAGGAAGTTTCTCCCGAAATGTTTGAAGTTTCGGCAGAAGGGGATAATATATTCTGTATTTCAAATTTTGGTGTAGAAGGCAAATTTGGCACTCTTGAAAAAATAAACCTTAAGGGCGAAGCTGAAACTGTTACCGAAGGAATCTTTGATTTTAGCCTTACTGCAGAAAATGATATTCTTATTTATAAAAATCTTAACACCGATGACGGAAGTTTTGATTTGGATATCAGACTAGACGGCAGAAGAAAAATTACAAGCGTTGATACAGTTGTTGGCGAAATTGTTGGATATTAAGATAATAGAGACTGCTTTGGAGTGAAAATATGCAAAGACTTGGGATTTTTGGCGGAACTTTCAATCCGCCCCACAACGGGCATTTATACATTGCCGGGCAGGCTATGGAAAAGGCACGGCTTGATAAGGTTATATTTCTTCCCTGCGGCAATCCCCCACACAAAGGGGTTGATGGTGACGTTGATGCCGCACACAGACTTGAAATGACAAGGCTTGCGGTCAAGGATGATTTAAGATTTGACGTGTCTGATTTGGAGGTTTGTGAATCAAAGGCAGATACTTTAAAAAAAAGCTATACATCAGAAACTTTAGAAAAGTTTTCCAAACTATATCCGGGCGAAAGACTTTGTTTTGTGGTGGGGGCAGATTCTTTAAGAGATATGGAGAGTTGGCACTGCCCTGAAAGAATTTTTGAGCTTGCGGAAATAGTTGCTGTAAGCCGTGGCGGTATTGATGAAGAAACAGTAGGAGAAAAAACAGAACTTTATCGCAAAAAGTACAATGCGGTGATTACGGTGGTTCAGGTTTTGCCTGTTGAGCTTTCGTCCTCGGACATAAGAAAAAAAATTCGTTCAGGCGAAACCCTTTTGGATACAGTCCCAAAATCGGTGCTTGAGTACATTGAAAAAAATCGAATATACAAGGAAAATGTGTAAAGATTATGCAAAGCATAGATGAAATAACAAATTATCTGAAAGCAAATTTGTCTGAAAAAAGATTTAAGCATATTACAGGCGTTGCAAAAACTGCTGAGGCTCTTGCAAAAAAATGGGGAGCGGATTCAGACAAAGCCTTTCTTGCAGGACTTGTGCACGACTGCGCAAAGGAAATTCCTTTGAAGGATGCGATTGAAAGGCTGATTAATTCAGGCTATTCACCCGATGAGATTGAGCTTCGTTCGCCGGCACTTCTCCACGCTCCGTTAGGAGCGGTTGTCGCCCGTGAAATTTTTGGAATTTCAGACAACGAAATATTAGATTCCATAGCTTTTCACACAACCGGAAGACCCGAAATGTCACTTTTGGAAAAGATAATATATGTTGCAGATTTTACCGAGCCGGGAAGAATATATCCCGAAGCGGAGGAAGTTCGCAAGCTTTCATATATTGATATTGACAGGGCTGTTTTAAAAGAAACTGATATGGTGATTAAATTTACGGTGGACAAGGGAAGAGCTATTCACCCTGCAACTGTTCTAACACGAAATTATTATTTAAGATTGATAAACGAGGAAAACAAAAATGAGAGTTAAATCGCCGCTGAGGCTGGCTGTTGCAATACTTATACTTCTTATGCTTATTTACGTTGGCGTTTGCGGTGCAATTTCCATAATAAGCGGAAATCCTATGAGCCTTAATTTCTTTGATGAAAGTAACACAAAGGCAGACAAAATACAGGATATTTTGGTTGCAGGGACCGATGTTGAAGGCTATCGCACCGACCTTATTTTGCTGTGTAGATACAATATGAGTGAAAACAAGGTTTCGGTTTTGCAAATTCCACGTGATACACGGATCGAAAACAATAATAGACACGACAAAAAGATAAATTCGTCGTACAGTACACCCGAAAAGGAAGAAACATTGTGTAATGAGGTGGAAATGCTGACGGGCATTAAACCTGAAAAATTTGTGATTGTCAGCTTCAAAGCATTTCGGGATATAATTGATGCAATAGGCGGTGTAACGGTTGATGTGCCAATGCGGATGTACTACACCGACCCGTTTCAGGATCTGACAATTGACCTTTATCCGGGAACGCAAGTCTTAAATGGCAGACAGTCTGAGATGTTTATGAGATTCAGGTACAATAATGATGGTACGGGCTATCCTAACGGTGATATTGACCGTATTGCGGCACAGAAAAAGTTTTATGAATCGGCAATTGATGCTGTGCTCAGCGGCAAAACAATATTGAAGGTTCCCAAAATTATGAGCATTGTGAAAAACAATGTAAAAACCAACTTTACAGGCGAGGACATAATGCGTTACATAGGCAAAATTCCGTCTTTCAAGATGGAAAACATAAAAATCCTTACACTTCCCGGTGAGGGTGCATATGCCCAAGATGGTGTTTCGTATTTCTTCCACAATGAAAAGGAAACCGAGCTTTTGCTCGACGAGTATTTCTTCTCTATGGAAAAATCAAGCCGTATTGTTGAAAAGATTTCTGCAAAGAATAAGTTCGTAAAGGTAAAAATTGTGGATGCCACAGGCATTGAAAAGTCAACTGCTGATGTTTTAAAAGTAGTTTCCGATATGCTTTCGGAATATAAATTCAAGGTAGTTTCAACAGAGAAAACCGACAGAATTCAGGATAGAACAAAGCTTGTTAATCATAATGACAAAAATGCGGCAGAGCTTGTCAAAGCTGTATATGAGGGCGTGGAAATTGCCGACAGCATTGAAAATTATGTCGAACGGCAGGGCGAGAAAAAACCTGACGTAACATTGGTAATTGGTTCTGATTTCTTATTTTAAAGGAGAAAAATAAATGAGTTGTAAAAATAATCTGGTAAATACTGCGGTTAAGGCGGCAGATGCAAAATTTGGCAGGGATATCACAGTTCTTGATGTAAGTGAGCTTACTACACTTACCAGCTATTTTGTAATTATTACAGGTGGCTCAAACATAAACGTTCAGGCGATATGCGACCACATTGAGGACGAAATGGCAAAGACGGGAGCTAAAATGCTTAATAAGGAAGGCTATAACAATGCCGAATGGATTTTGCTTGGTTATGACGATGTGATTATTCACATATTCCAAAGCGAACCAAGAGAGTTTTACAAGCTTGAGCATATCTGGAAGGATGCAACTTCGGTTGATGTTGAAGATTTGCTTGTTAAATAAAATTGATTAAAATTACCCGAAAGGATTGATTATAAATGAAGTACGATTTCAAACAAATCGAAACAAAATGGCAGAAAAAGTGGGAAGAAAACAATACCTTTGCGGCTTCAAATGAAGATAAGTCAAAGCCTAAATTCTACGGTCTTGTAGAGTTCCCGTATCCATCGGGACATGGACTTCACGTTGGCCATCCCAGAGGCTATACTGCGATTGACATTATCACCAGAAAAAAGCGTCTTGAGGGTTATAATGTTTTATTCCCTATGGGTTGGGATGCCTTTGGTCTTCCTACCGAGAATTTTGCTATTAAGAACAACATTCACCCTGCAGTTGTAACAAAAAATAATATCGAAAACTTTAAAAGACAGCTTAAAATGCTTGGCTTTGGTTTTGACTGGGCAAGAGAAATAAACACAACAGACCCCAATTACTATAAATGGACTCAGTGGATTTTCCTTAAGCTTTTTGAAAAGGGTCTTGCTTATAAAACAAAGATGCCCATTAACTTTTGTACCGGCTGTAAGGTTGGCCTTGCAAACGAGGAAGTTGTAAACGGTGTTTGTGAACGTTGTGGCAGCGAGGTTATACAAAAGGAAAAAAGTCAGTGGATGCTCAAAATTACCGAGTATGCACAGAAGCTTATTGACGACCTTTCGGACGTTGATTACATTGAGAGAGTAAAGGTTCAGCAGACCAACTGGATTGGACGGTCTGAGGGTGCAGAAGTAGATTTTAAAATCAAGGGCACAGATGATAAAATCAGAGTTTATACAACACGTCCCGATACTTTGTTTGGTGCTACATATATGGTTCTTGCACCTGAGCATCCTTATGTTGAAAAGTACAAGGATATAATTGAAAATTATGACGAGGTTGAAGCATATAAGCTTGAAGCTTCAAAAAAGAGCGATTTTGAAAGAGCTGAGCTTGATAAAAACAAAACGGGAGTTATGCTTAAGGGAATAGTTGCAATCGACCCTGTAAATAACGCTGAAATTCCGATCTGGATTTCTGACTATGTGCTTGTAACATACGGTACCCGTGCAATTATGACGGTGCCTGCCCACGATACCCGTGACTGGGAATTTGCCAAAAAGTTTGATATGCCGATTATTGAGGTTGTTGCCGGCGGTGAAGATGTTCAGAAAGAGGCATTTACCGACGTAGAAACAGGTGTAATGGTTAATTCGGGATTCCTTACAGGTATGGAGGTTGCCGAGGCTAAAAAAGCTATTATAGACTATCTTGAAAAAGAAGGAATCGGCACCCGCAAGGTTAATTTCAAGCTCCGTGACTGGGTGTTCTCGCGTCAGCGGTACTGGGGCGAGCCTATTCCGCTGGTAAATTGTCCCAAGTGCGGTTGGGTGGCTGTGCCAGAGGGCGAGCTTCCCTTGCAGCTTCCTGATACAAAGAATTTTGAGCCGGGTGAATCGGGCGAATCGCCACTGAATAAAATAAGGGATTGGGTTGAAACAACTTGTCCCAAATGTGGCGGAAAAGCTGAACGTGAAACAGATACAATGCCTCAGTGGGCAGGTTCATCCTGGTATTTCCTGAGATATATTGACCCAACCAACAAGGATTTTCTTGCAGGAATGGAGGAGCTTAAGTACTGGCTGCCTGTTGACTGGTATAACGGAGGTATGGAGCATACAACACTGCATCTGCTTTACTCAAGATTCTGGCATAAGTTCCTTTATGATATTGGGGTTGTTCCTACCAAAGAGCCGTATCAGAAGAGAACATCACATGGTATGATCTTAGGTGAAAACGGCGAAAAAATGTCAAAGTCAAGAGGCAATGTAATTAATCCTGACGATGTTGTAAATGAATACGGTGCTGATACTTTCAGAACCTACGAGATGTTCATTGGTGCATTTGATCAGGCTACGCCGTGGTCTATGAATGGCGTTAAGGGATGTTATAAATTCCTTGAAAGGGTATGGAAATTACAGAGCATTCTTGTTGACGGAGATTGCTATTCAAAGGAACTTGAAACTGCACTTCATAAAACAATCAAAAAGGTAACAGACGATTATGACAGAATGAAGTTCAATACGGGAATTGCAACCCTTATGGCGTTTATAAACGACGTAACAAAGCTTGAGAGAATCAATAAAGCAGAGTTTAAGACCTTTATTACACTTTTAAACCCAGTTGCACCGCACATTACCGAAGAACTTTGGCAGATTGCAGGCTTTGAAGGAAATTTATCAGATGCAAAGTGGCCAACGTATGACGAGGCAAAAACTGTTGATAATGAAGTTGAGGTTGTTGTTCAGATAAACGGCAAAATCCGTGACAAGATGATGATTTCAGTTGATCTTGATCCAAAAGGTATGGAAGAAGTTGCACTTGGCAGCGACAAAATCAAGGCAATGATTGAGGGTAAGCAGGTTGTAAAGGTTATTGCTGTACCTAAAAAGCTTATTAACATTGTTGTAAAATAATTGAATTTGAGGGAAGTCCAATGAATGTTAAAGACGAATTTGTTGAGATATACCAAAGATGCATAAAACGCGAAGGAGCCGACAGGCTCCTTCAGCATCTGCTTTCACCCCAGAGCGACTTTTTTACCGCTCCGGCAAGCACACGCTTTCATGGCTCATACGAGGGCGGTCTTGCAGAACACAGTATAAATGTTTATGAGTGTTTGTGTGATTACCTTTCAAGAGAACGTGTTCAGGAACTTTATGGAATTGAAGCAAGTGAAGAAACAATTGCCATTGTTGCACTTTTGCATGACCTTTGTAAAATGAACTTTTACAAACCCGGTTTTCGCAACGTAAAGGACGACAACGGTATCTGGCAAAAAGTGCCTACATATGAGATAGACGACAAGCTTCCTTATGGTCACGGTGAAAAGTCGGTGTATATGATATCGGGATTTATGCGTCTTACAAGAGAAGAAGCATTTGCTATACGTTATCATATGGGATTTTCGGGCAACGAGCCTGCCGGAAATGTAGGAGCGGCATTTGAAATGTTTCCTCTTGCATTTGCACTTTCAACTGCCGATATGGAGGCTACATACTTTCTTGAGGGAAAGAACTGATTTTAAGAAATCGGAGATATGAATTATGAAAAACGGTTTTTTAAAGGTTGCCGCTGCAACCCCTGAAATTGCGGTCAACAGTACCCATACAAATAGAAGAAATATAATTAATCAGATAAAAGAAGCTTGGGAGAACGGCTGTAAAGCCGTTGTTTTTCCCGAGCTTTGCATTACCGGTTATACCTGTGGCGATTTGTTTTTGCAGGCGGATACTGAAAAAAGGGCAAGAACGGCACTTTCTGAAATCTTAAAAGAAACGATAAAAATGGACATACTTTTTATTGTAGGTATGCCCTTGTCTTATTGTGATAAGCTTTACAACGTGGCGGCTGTATGTAAGGATGGCAGGGTTTTGGGCTTTGTACCAAAAACAAATTTACCCAATTATGCAGAGTTCAACGAAGTCAGATATTTCAGCACACTTTCAAAAACGGTTGAAGTGCCTTTTGAGGATTATACCGTGCCTATGGGTACAAAGCTGATTTTCTGTGCAAAACAGATGGAGGAATTTAGACTTGCCTGTGAACTTTGTGAGGATATGTGGACGACAGTTTCACCATCGGCACAGCATTCGCAAAACGGTGCAGTATTGATTTTCAATCTTTCCGCAAATGCTGAATCTCCGGGCAAACGTCAGGCAAGGCGGCTTATGGCAGCATCAAGCAGTGCAAAACAGCTTTCAGCATATATTTATGCCGAGGCAGGTGATGGAGAATCCACCACCGATTTGGTTTATGCCGGCAACAATATGATTTTTGAATGTGGCAAATGTCTTGCAGAGGCAAAGCCATTTGAAAATGGTATAATTTACGGTACAGTTGATACCGAAAAGCTGTGTTTTTTGCGTAGGCAGAGAAACACTTTTGTTGCAAAAAACGATGATGAATATAAACAAATTTATTTTAATACCCGTGTTGAAGAAACTAAGCTTTGTGGTATAAGCAAAACGCCTTTCATCCCTGCTGACAGGGATTCTGCAAAAGAACGCAGCCTTTATGTGTTTAAAATGCAAACAAAAGGTCTTGAAAAAAGAATTAAGCACATCGGTGCAAAAACGGTTACAATCGGTGTGTCTGGTGGACTTGACAGCACGTTAGCTCTTTTGGTCGCAGCACAAACCTTTGATGATTTAAACCTTGACCGAAAGAATATTATTGCGATTTCAATGCCTTGCTTCGGCACCTCTGACCGCACTTATAACAATTCAAAACGTCTTTGTGATGCCATTGGTGTTTCGTACAGAGAGATAAACATTGAAAAGGCAGTAAGGCAGCATTTTGAGGATATTGGTCTTAATGAAACTGACCGTGGTGTTACTTATGAAAATGCCCAGGCAAGGGAACGTACACAAATTCTTATGGATATTGCCAACAAGACGGGTGGAATTGTAATCGGTACAGGTGATCTTTCTGAGCTTGCACTTGGCTTTGCAACCTACAACGGTGACCATATGTCGATGTATGGTGTTAATTCCTCAGTTCCAAAGACACTTATGCGTGAGGTGGTAGGCTTTGTTGCTGCAGAATATGGCGGTGATGCGGAAAATGTGCTTAAAGACATAGTGGCAACACCTGTCAGTCCCGAGCTTTTGCCGGCAGACGAGGCGGGAGAGATTTCGCAAAAGACCGAGGATATAATCGGTCCTTACGAGGTGCACGATTTCATTTTGTATTACTATACAAAATATGGGTTCAGCCGTGAAAAAATAATGCGAATGGCTGAATGTGCCTTTGACGGTGTTTACGATAAAGAAAGCCTTGAAAAATGGTTTGAAACATTTTTCAGAAGATTCTTTGCAAATCAGTTTAAACGCTCAGCTGCACCTGATGGTGTAAAGGCAGGAAGTATATCCCTTTCACAAAGGGGGAGCTTTGTTATGCCATCAGATGCTAAGTACGAATAGTTTTAATGGGGGTGTTTTAAACACCCCCATTTTAGGAAGTAGGGAAAAGTATGATTCATATAAGGGAAACCATAATTGTTGAGGGCAAGTATGACCGTGAAAGGCTGAAAAAGGTTACCGATGCGGCAATTATCTGTACCGGTGGATTTAGTCTTTACAGCAACAAAAACATTATAAATTCAATACGGAAAATGGCAAAAACCACAGGGGTTTTAATCCTTACCGATTCGGACAGTGCGGGTTTTCGTATTCGTAACTATATCAAGCAATGTGTGGGTAATGATGGCATTGTAAAGCACGCATATATTCCAAGTATTGAGGGCAAGGAACGACGCAAAGAAAAACCGGGAAAGGAAGGCATTCTGGGGGTTGAGGGAATGAGCGAGGAGCTTTTGTCGGATATCCTTAAAACTGTAACTGATGTAAAAGCGGAGGACAGAGAAAATGAACCTAAGATAACCAAGACAATGCTTTTTGAGGATGGCCTGAGCGGCGGTGAGAAAAGTTCAGTAAAAAGACGCAGGATTGAAAATCTTCTTGGTCTTCCGCCACGTCTTTCGGCAAATGCTTTGATTGATGTGTTAAATGGTGCCATAGGCTTTGAAGAATATAAAAAAGCGGTTGAAAAGGTTAATCAGGAAATTTGACAAATAATATTTTATGTGATAAAATATACTAAGATATTGATAATTTGGAGTTGAAGTATTATGCGTTGTTTATTTTGCGGACATATGGAAAGCAAGGTTATAGATTCACGTTCTACCGAGGAAGGTAACACAATCCGCCGCCGCAGAGAATGTCTTGAATGCGGAAAGAGATTTACTACATACGAGAAAATTGAAACAATCCCTATGATTGTTGTTAAGAAGGACGGCACACGCGAAACCTTTGATCGTGACAAGGTTTTAAACGGAATTTTGCGTGCTTGTGAAAAACGCCCCGTTACCCTTTCTGATATTGAAAAACTGATTGATGATATTGAGTCAAAGCTTTACAATATGCTTGAACGCGAGGTTACCTCTGAGCGTGTGGGCGAGATGGTTATGGAAAGGCTTCAAAAGCTTGATGATATTGCATACGTGCGGTTTGCATCGGTTTACAGACAGTTTAAGGATATAAATTCATTTATGGATGAATTGGCAAAAATTATAAAAAAATCTTGACATTGCTGTATTTTTGTGATATTATATTTACGCAATGTAAATACTGTTCATAAGGAGTGAGGGAGACCTCACTCTTTTGTTTACAAAGGAGTGAAATTTGGTGTCATATTCAAAAATTGAACTTGCTGTTTTAGAAATGGCACAGCCTGTTGCAAAGGAAAATGGCTGTTATATTTACGATGTGGAATATGTAAAAGAAGGTAAGTCAAAATTCTTAAGAATTTTTGCTGATAAAGAGAGCGACAGAATTTCTCTTGATGAGTGCGAGGCAATCAGTAGAAGACTGAGTGATTTGCTTGACGAAAAAGATCCTATTCAGGGCGAGTATATGCTTGAAGTTTCGTCACCTGGTATTGAAAGACGTCTCAGAAATCCCGAGCATTTTGAAATGTATATGGGCGAAACTGTGGATATCGGATTGTATAAGGCAATAGACGGAAACAAAACTATCAGTGGAAAGCTGTCGGGTTTTGAAGATGAAAAAATTAACATAGAAACCGAAGACGGAAATTTAACAATTATGCAGAGTGAAACGACAAGTGTCAGACTTCACTTTGATTTTTAAATAAATATACAGATAGGAGAGATTAAGAAAAATGAGTTCAGAATTATTTATGTTACTTAACGAGATTGAAAAGGAAAAAGGCATCAGCCGTGACGTTGTTATTGATGCACTTAGCGGGGCGCTGCTTTCAGCTTACAAAAAGAATTTTGGTGCTGTTCAGGATGCCAAGGTTATTATCGATGAAGAAACGGGTGAAATCAAGGTTTATGCCCGTAAAAACATTGTTGAAGAGGTTGAAAACCGTGAATGTGAAATCTCTGTTGAAGACGCACAAAAGATAAACCCCAACTACGAAGCAGGCGATGTGCTTGAAACCGAGGTTACCCCAAGTGCATTTGGCAGAATTGCTGCACAGACAGCACGGCAGGTTGTTCTCCAGAGAATTCGTGAGGCTGAACGTGAAAAGGCATTTGATGAATTTTCAGACCGTGCAAATGACATTATGACCGCAACAGTGCGTAAGATTGACAGACGCAACATTATGCTTGAAATCGGTGATACTGAATCTGTACTTATGCCCAATGAGCAGGTTAAAAATGATAACTACAAACCCGGCGAAAAGTTTAAGGTTTTTGTGGTTGAGGTTGCAAACTCGGTTAAGGGTGTGCATCTTGTGGTTTCACGTTCACATCCCGGTCTTGTTCGCAGACTTTTTGAGCTTGAAGTTCCTGAAATCAAAAAGGGTGTAATTGAGATCAAGGGTCTTACCCGTGAACCCGGTTCAAGAAGCAAGCTTGCAGTTCATTCAACCGTTGAGGGTGTTGATGCTGTCGGTACTTGTATTGGTCCAAAGGGTATGCGTGTTCAGGCTGTTATTGACGAGCTTCGTGGCGAAAAAATTGACATTATCAAGTACAGCGATGACCCTGCAGAATATATTACTCAGGCGCTTAGTCCGGCATCTGTTGTTTCAATCGAGGTTGACGAGGAAAAGAAGATGTGCAGCGTTGTTGTTCCCGCTGACCAGCTTTCACTTGCAATTGGCAAAGAGGGTCAGAATGCACGTCTTGCGGCACGTCTTACCGGTTGGAAGATAGACCTTAAACCCGAGGGACAGGAATAAAATTAACCTTTCAGGGAGGAAAGAAGAATGATACCTCAGAGAATGTGCGTTGTCTGTCGTGAAATGAAGGACAGAGATAAACTTTTAAGAGTTGCAAAAACCAAAGATGGATTTTTGGTTGATTTGACAAACCGTGCAGGAGGCAGAGGTGCATATATCTGCAAAAACCAAGAGTGTCTGGAGTTGGCACGAAAAAAAAGTGTTTTTGAACGCAGCTTTTCGGGCAGGATTCCGACTGAGGTCTATGACAAACTGGAGGAGTTAATAAAAGGTGGAAAATAAAAAGTTTTACAGTATGCTTGGTCTTTCAAAACGGGCAGGAGCAATAGTGTTTGGCGAAGGTGCTGTTAAAGACAGTATAAGAAAAAATTTAGCAAAGCTGGTTGTTGTGGCGTCTGATGCATCAGCCAATACAAAAAAGAAATTCAGTGACAGCTGCACTTTTTACAGTGTGCCCTATGCCGAAACAGGCGACAGATACACTCTTGGTAATGCAACGGGGAATACCTTTGCGGTAGTTCTTGCAGTTACCAATCAGGGACTTGCTGAAAACCTGTTGAAGCTTTTAAATGAGACACAGGCAGAAAATCTGTAAAATATTGTTATAAAAATTTTGGAAAGGAACGATATTATGACTAAAATTAAAGCATATGAACTTTCAAAGAGCTTTGGGATTCCCAGCAAGGAAATTGTAAAGGTTCTTCATGATTACGGTGTTTCCGAAAAAAATCATATGAGCGCTCTTGATGAAAGAGAGCTTGATGTTATTTTTGAATATTATACACAAAAAAATCAGGTTGAAGATTTTTCAGCACTTTTTATAAAGGTTGAAAAACCTGCTGATGAAAAAGCAAAGGAAACCAAAAAGGATAAAGAGAAGAGCGCAACAGTTGAGGAAAGTAAAAAGTCCGAAACAGTTGATACAGAGGTTACATTCAGTGACGAGCCTATTCAGGCACGCAAAACACGTGTGGTTGATACCCGTGCAAACAATGTTGACCTTGACCGTCTTGACAACGAAAAGCTTGAGGAGCTTATTCCTGATAACGTAAGAGAGGCCGGCGGAAGTACCAATAAGCAAAAAATAAAGACCGGCAACAAAAAGAGCAAGCTTGTAAAGGAAAAACAGGGCCCGAAAGAACCTGAAAAGCCTGTTAAAAAGGAAAAGAAGGAAGCTTTAGAGGTTCTTGTTCCTGATGCAATAACCGTTGGTGAGCTTGCAGAAAGACTTAAGAAACCCAATACCGAGGTTATCAAAAAGCTTATGATGCTTGGTATTATGGCATCTGTAAACGAAACTCTCGATTTTGATACTGCGTCACTTATTGTAGAAGATTTTGGCGGAAAGGTAGAACATGAAATAATTCTCACCGAAGAGGATAAACTATTCAATGATGTTGAAGATGCACCTGAGTCGCTTGTTCCACGTTCACCTGTTGTAGTTGTTATGGGTCACGTTGACCACGGTAACACTTCACTTCTTGATACAATCCGTAATTCAAATGTAACCGAAGGCGAATTTGGCGGCATTACACAGCATATTGGTGCTTACCGTGTCCGTGTAAATGACAAAAAGATTACCTTCCTTGATACTCCTGGACACGAAGCGTTTACTGCAATGCGTGCCAGAGGTGCACTTGTTACCGATATAGCAATTCTTGTTGTTGCTGCAGACGATGGTATTATGCCACAGACAATTGAGGCTATCAACCACGCAAAGGCTGCTGAGGTTTCAATCATTGTTGCAATCAACAAGATTGATAAGGAGGGTGCAAACCCCGACAGAGTCCGTCAGGAGCTTACCGAGCATGGTCTTGTTCCGGAAGAATGGGGCGGCGATACAATCTGCGTTGAGGTTTCGGCAAAAATGAAGCAGAACATTGATTCTCTTCTTGAAATGGTTCTTCTTGTTGCTGAAATGAAAGAGCTTAAAGCAAACCCCAACCGTTTGGCAAAGGGTACAGTTATCGAGGCTCAGCTTGACAAGGGCAGAGGTCCTGTTGCAACACTTCTTGTTCAAAACGGTACACTTCGTACAGGTGATATAATCGTTGCAGGTACTGCTGTGGGCAGAGTTCGTGCAATGAACGACGACAAGGGCAAGGCAATCAAAAAGGCAGGTCCGTCAATCCCGGTTGAAATTCTTGGCCTTTCCGAGGTTCCCGATGGCGGAGACGTGTTCTATGTAGTAGAAGACGAGCGTAAAGCCCGTGAAGTTGTTGAAGCAAGAAAGTTCAAGCAGAAGCAGGAGGCTCAAAAACAGAGTCAGGCGGTTTCTCTTGAAAACCTGTTTGAACAGATTGAAGCAGGCAAGACCAAAGACCTCAACATTATTGTCAAGGCAGACGTTCAGGGCTCGGTTGAGGCGGTACGTCAGTCACTCGAGAGAATTGCCAATGAAGAAGTCCGCGTAAATGTAATCCACGGTGCGGTTGGTGCTGTTAATGAATCCGACGTTATGCTGGCAACAGCATCAAATGCGATTATTGTTGGCTTTAATGTACGTCCTACCCCGGGTGCAACTGTTTCGGCTGACAGCTCAGATGTTGATATCAGACTTTATCGTGTTATCTATGATGCAATTGAGGACATTGAGGCTGCTATGAAGGGTATGCTTGCTCCAAAATTCCAGGAACAGGTTACCGGTCATATTGAAATCAGAACAACCTTCCGTGTATCAGGTGTTGGTACTATCGGCGGTGCGTATGTTACTGACGGTAAGGTTCATCGAAACAGCCTTGTACGTGTTGTACGTGACGGAATTGTTATCCATGAGGGCGAGCTTGGTTCACTTAAGCGTTTCAAAGACGATGTTAAGGAAGTTGCAAGCGGTTACGAGTGTGGTGTAAGCATTGAAAAGTTTAATGATATTAAAGAGGGCGACGTTATCGAAGCTTATGTTATGGAGCAGATAATGCCGCAGTAATATTCCGGAAAAGACAAATTGGCTCTAATATGGTTTAAATCGATAAGTTTTACGCAATACGTCGTTAAAATGTTCGTGAATACACAAAGTATTCACTGTGCTTTTGCCTTGTCTTGCAAAAAAATTTATTCGCTTTAAACTCTTCAACCTTGCAAGCAAGGCATATGATTTCCAATTTGTCTTTCCCTTGGGATGTTAAAATAGTCCAGACCGCAAAAGGGCGAAGAAAATCGATAAATTTGAAAAGATATTATCTCCAAATAAGGATGAAAAATCTTAAATGTTCTATTTTTCTAAATATACTGCCTTTTTGCTATAAACAAACTTCGCCGCTCGACGTACACAAGTACGCCGTCGGGCAAGCCAAAGCATAGGCTTTGGCTCAGTTTGTTCATTCTGAATCTATTTTCCATAACCCCAGAATTTAATTTATAAACAGAAAGGCGGTGCAATATGCCTGCATACAACAGAATGGACAGAATTTCAGAAGAAGTCCGCAAGGAACTCAGCAGTATAGTAAGAGACCTTAAAGACCCACGCATAAAAACAGTTGTTTCGGTGGTTAATGTAACTGTTACAAAGGATCTTAAATTTGCTAAAGCATATATAAGTGTTTTTGGTGACGAAGCAACACAAAAGGGTGTAATGGATGCACTTAAAAGTGCATCAGGATTTATCCGCAGAGAAATCGGACACCGTATCAATCTGCGGGCAACACCCGAATTTACCTTTGTGCTGGATAATTCTATTGAATATGGTGCACATATAAACGAAGTTCTTAAAAATCTTTAAACTGCGGGGAAGATTTTATGTTTAGTGAAATTATATCCAAGATACAAAAAGCTGAAAAAATTGCAATATTTAATCATATAAATCCCGATGGCGATGCTTTTGGCAGTGCCTTTGGTCTAAAGCTTGCCCTTATGTCAATGGGAAAGCAAGCAGATGTGTTTTTGCGTGAAGGTGATGAAAACTGCAAGGAATACCGACTTTTAAAAGGTAAGGAAAAAACATACCTTAAAATAGCGGATTGTGATTTGAAGATTGCGGTTGATTGTGCAGACCTGCAAAGACTTGGTAGCCTTGCCGAAGTCTTTGTCGGTGAAACAGTTGCAATTGACCATCACGTTACTCATAAAAATTTTGCAGATACTACTATTGTAGTGGCACAGGCACCTGCAACGGGTGAGATTATATTTGACCTTGTCAAGGCGTTGGGGGTTGAGCTTTCTTATGATATTGCATATAACCTTTATATGGCAATAGTATGTGATACGGGGAATTTCAAATTTTCATCAACCACCCCCAAAACTCATTTCGTTGCGGCAGAGCTGATGAAGACAGGTATTGATTTTGCAGATATGACAAAACAGCTTTTTGATACAAAAACATTGGAATACCTTAATATGTATAAAAAGGGTATTGAAAGACTTGAACTTTATCACGAAAACAAAATTGCTGTTCTTGGCTTTTCTGATGCTGATTTTGCAGAAGCAGGAATAAGTGAAGCGGATGCTGATGCAATTGTAAATCTCCCAAACAGCATTTCAGGGGTGGATGTGGGTGTTTATATTCGCAGCCGTGGAGACGGTTTTAAAGTAAGTCTTCGTTCAAGCGGAAAAGTAAACGTTGCTGAAATTGCGTCAGACTTTGGCGGTGGTGGGCATGAATGTGCAAGCGGATTTTCAATGAATTTACCTTTGGATGAAGTTAAATCGGCGGTGGTTGAAAAGATAGCAGCAGTAATGGAAAGATAAAAACGGAGAACTGATAATGGATGGAATAATAAATGTAAACAAGCCTCTTGGTATAACATCTCACGACGTGGTTTACAGATTGAGAAGACTTTTAAATATCAAAAAAATTGGTCACACGGGGACTCTTGACCCTGATGCGGGCGGAGTTCTTCCAATGTGTATAGGCAAGGGAACAAAGCTTTCAGAACTTCTTACCGCAACCGACAAGCAATATCTTGCAGAAATGACTCTTGGTGCTATTACCGATACTCAGGATAAAAGCGGTGAGGTTTTGGAAAGCTTTGAAGTAAATGTTTCAGAAGAAGAAATAAAAGAGGCAGTTAAAACTTTTATTGGAGAAATAAGTCAGATTCCCCCAATGTATTCAGCAATTAAGATTGACGGCAAAAAGCTTTATGAGCTTGCCCGTGAGGGCAAAACAGTTGAACGTCAGGCACGAACGGTTCTCATAAAGAATATTGAGATTAAAGAGATAAATTTTAAAGAAAACACAGTTACAATGCTTGTGGATTGCTCAAAAGGAACTTATATAAGAACTCTTTGTGAGGATATCGGAAAAGCTTTAGGATGTGGCGGTTATATGTCAGCTCTTACAAGAACAAAATCGGGCAGATTTGACATAGCTGCTGCCTACACCCTTGAACAGATTGAAAAAATGCTTCAAAGTGGTGATATGAGCTTTTTTATTCCCGTGGAGGATGCAATCCCTGAATATCCAAGGATTGTGGTTGCAGAAAATAATGCAAAAAAAATCAGATATGGTATTAAGACAGCGGTTCAGGGCCTTGAAATGGGAAAAACATATCGGGTGTTTGATGAACAAAATGAATTTTTGGTAATTGCACAGCAAACAGAAAACGGGTTTGAAATTCTGAAAACCTTTTTTGACGGGAGTCAAAGTGCAAAAAAATAAATTCGGAGAACGGTTATGGTGATTACAAACAGCAACGAATTAAGTAAATATACAGACAAAAAAACGGCAGTGGCACTAGGGTCCTTTGATGCAATGCATAAAGGGCATTTAAAGGTAATAGGCGAAGCAGTTTCTTTTGCAAAAGCAAATGGACTGTATTCTCTTGTTCAGCTTTTTGAAACTGTACCCAAGTCAAAGGGCGAAATTTTTGAAATTAATTCTCTTTCGAGCCGGGTTGAAATTCTTGAAACGTTGGATGTGGATATAGTTGTTGTTGAAGTCTTTGACGAAAAATTTAAAAATACCAGGTATGATGAATTTGTAAAGCGGTATCTTAAAGAAACGTATAATGCTTCTGCAGTTTTTGCGGGAGACAATTACAGATTTGGTTATAAGGCGGCAGGTGATGTCCGCAAGTTACGTGAGGAATGCAGTAAATATAATATTGATACAAGAATTATTGAATGTATCAGACAAGGTGAAGTAATTTCAAGCACGCGAATTCGGGAATGTATCAGAACTGGGAATGTGGAAGAAGCGACAGAGCTAATGACAAGGCCATATATGCTTGAAGGTAAGGTGATTTGCGGTAGAGGCGTGGGGCATACCATAGGGTTTCCCACAGCTAACATTGAAATTCCGCAAAACAGGGTTGTACCCAAAGATGGGGTATATCTCACCCGGGTGACTGTTGATGAGAAGAACTACAAAGGTATTACCAACATCGGCTCAAAGCCAACCGTTGATGTTAAGGAGAAGAATATAGAAACATATATTTCAGAGTTTAACCGTGATATTTATGGTGAGACGTTAAAATTAGAATTTTTAAGCTTTATAAGAGATATACAAAAATTTGAAAGTCTTGAGCATTTAAAAAAACAGCTTGAAAATGACAAAGCAAGTTTATAATGATTTCTACGACCCCTGTATTTTTAACAGGGGTTTTAACATTTCGGTACAAAATGTTGAAACAATGATGAATTAGGTGTATAATTAGTATAAATCAAAACTGAAGGAGTGTATAATTTTAGATAAATACAAAGGTAAATGGATAGTGGATTGAGCTTATTGCATATAAGATGTAAAATAGCTTTGGGAGATGGCGGTAGTGGATTTATTAAAAACAAGAACAGAGCCGTAATAAAACCTGAAGCACTCTCATATATTTTAAACAGTAAAAGATATGTGGGAGTGATTAGATGCGCACCGATACCATAGAAGAGCGAACTATACAGATTGCAAATTACATAATTGAAACAAAGTGCACAGTACGAGAAGCAGCCAAGGTGTTTGGAATTTCTAAATCTACTGTACATACAGTGAGAGCAACATAGAAACTTTTTATATCGAAGTGGCGTAAAACCCTTGTAAGATGTATTCTTACAAGGGTTTTTAGCATTTCAACTAATTTTTCAAAAATCACTTGATTTTATTTCGGTATAGCGATATAATAATAGCATAGAATATATTAGGGTGATAAAAATGAGTATAAATGAAATTTTAAGTAATATCGGAATGACAAAATATCGATTGGCAAAACTCTCCGGGATTCCTCATGCGACACTTAGTGAATTATGCAGCGGTAAAACAAACATTGAAAAATGTTCAGGAGAGACTTTATATAAAATCGCAAAGGTACTAAATGTTTCTATGGAGAGCCTGCTCGATGACAGAATGACAACTATTTCAAGAGAGCGTTCATACGAGTACGGTCTTCCCTCATATCTGCAACATGATTTGGATGTATACAAAGATGCCGTATCAAAGAATTCCACTTTGATAGATTGCTATTGGGGCGAACTTTACGGAAGCATCAATATGGCAGAAATCAGCGATGGACTAATAACGCCGGAGCATGCGGATTATTTAAGGCAGAAATATTTATGGAGGTAACATTATGACAAACAGAATTGATTTTACAAACTGTAAGCGAATTATTGGCAGAGCATATAATGGTGCAAACGGAAAGAAAATTGCCGTTGAATATGAAGGTGAAAGATATATGCTTAAATTCCCGCCATCAGGGAATAAAAAACCAACAGAATTATCATATACCAACAGTTCAATCAGCGAGCATATCGCCAGCAGTATATTTAATATGATAGGTGTAAAAGCACAGAAAACGAAGCTTGGAACTTTTACTGTAAACGGTAAGATAAAAATCGTTTGTGCCTGTAAGGATTTTACAGATAAAAGTAAAAACTTATATGATTTTTGCTCTATAAAAAATACTGTTATTGACTCCGAACACAATGGTACAGGAACAGAGCTTTCCGATGTTCTCGAAACTATTGAAAAACAACAATTTGTAAGTTCAAAAGAATTGCTTGAGCATTTTTGGAACGTGTTTGTTGTAGATGCTTTGCTTGGTAACTTTGACAGACATAACGGCAACTGGGGATTTTTATTTGATGATGAAACTCAAACAGCTGAAATCGCCCCAGTATTCGATTGCGGTAGTTGTTTGCTTCCGCAGGCAGATGAAAAGATAATGAGAACGATTTTGAACAATGAAGATGAACTAAATGCCCGTATCTTCCAATTTCCTACATCGGCAATTAAGCTGAATGACAGAAAAATCAACTATTATGATTTTATTTCTTCAATGGAATATGAGGATTGTAATAAAGCGATTTCAAAAATTGTGCCAAACATTGATATTGAACTTATAAATACATTTATTGATAACATTATTTATATATCCGATTTGCAAAAGGAATTTTATAAGACATACATTACAGCAAGATACGAAAAGATCTTGTTGCCAACATATAAATCTTTGAGCAAATGAGGTATGGTCTATGATTTTTTATGTAACAAAACAGACCTTTGAAAGATATAAACTTAAAATGCCGGAAGATTTAAGTTTTCCAATGAATGAAATTGCTAAAGCAACGCTAAAAAAAGAAAGTGGAAATCGTCTTCTGGAGTGGGGCGGTAAACTGTTTTATTTTGATAAAAGAAAATGCATTCAGTTTGTTAACTTCGCAAGCAAATTAACCATATTTGTATTTGATATAAAGATGGATGACTTACCTATGGTTGGGAACTATATTGCAAATTATCTTCTGGATATTTATAGTAATGATAAAACGATGATTAAGTATCTCAAAAGATTATTCGAGGAACATCCAGCTTGTTGCTTTTCAAAGCTTACAGATAAAAGCGCCATATCTACTCTTAATAGAACACAATGGACATTTGCAGAGGATGGATATAGGTTTTATGATTTTATCGAAAATGGTATTTTAAATACTCGTAAAATTAACAAACTGGTGAATACAGATTGGTTGTTTACTCAAAAAACAAACGGAACAACAGAGTATTTTTACGCAGCAGATAAGTTTAAGAAATTGCTTACTGAAAAATATGAATGATTATTATATAACAACAAAACAAGGAGGTGAATAGTTTTGGGTAAATATACTGATGATGAAATTAGGAATATGCCGAAGATAACATGTAAAATTGCTGCTGATTATTTAGGAATATCTCCTATGGCTGTAAGCTGTGGGATGCGCAACAATCAACTGCCTATTGGTTTTGCTATACACACTGAGGACAGATATACTGACAGTTGGTCATACAATATCATTCCAGAAAGATTAATCGCATACAATCACGGCAAGATTAATGAAGTTCAAGTTCAAAGTATAGAGAAAAATTTGGAGACCATTATATCTGAATTTCAAACCATGAAAAACGATTTAAGTTTTTTATTGCGTGGCGAAGATTAAAAAAGGAGATGAGAATTGCTGAAGAAGAAAACAAACGAATTATAAAAGAAATAGAAACACGCCGAGTGTTTTATGATCAAATATTAAATAACGGAAAGGGTGAATGCGAATTGAACGACCAAGATGTGCTGAAAATTTCAAGAGAACAATTGTATAATGAAATATGGGAGTTATCAGTTTCAAAGGTTGCTAAAAAATATAACATATCATATGCAAAGGTAAAACAAGCTTGCATTGATGCTAATATTCCTACACCATCAAATTCTTATTGGACAAATCTTCAAATGGGAAATCCGGTAACAAAAGTACCACTTCCGTTGTCTGATATAAAAGTCGTTATATTACAAAAATCAAAGAGTGTATCTTCAAAGATTCTAATTCCAATTGAAGAAATTTTTATAAATTCATTATTATTCCTTGAATTAGAGGAAAAAAGTGCAGTATTAGACGCTTTAAGTTCATTAAGTATTAACAAGGAAGATAAATTGCATCCAAAGATAATACAACACGATAGAAAAATTAAATCTTGGAAACAAACTCATCCGTTGGATCAAAACGCTTCACGCAAAAGAGATACATATTACAGACCGCCGGAAGGTGAACCTTTTCTTTACAGAGATGTTTCTGAACTGTCGCTTACAAGAGTATACAAAATTCTTAATGCACTATTCAAATGCATAGAATCTCTGGGCGGCAGCGTAAATGAGGATCTTACATTCACTATTCGCAATGAAATTGTTCGTTATAAAATTACAGAAGCGGAAGAAAAGATTTCGCATGTATTAACAAAAGAAGAACAAAAAGCTATGGAACAATATGAAAGAGAGAGACTTACAAGAACTTATGCATACAAGCCAAACATAAGAAAATGGGATTATGTTTTCAGCGGCAAGCTTAGATTTTCAGTTCTTGATAACAAGCATTACAGAGATGGTGAAAATACTCTCATAGAGCAACGGCTTCCCGAAATATTGGTTGATTTATATGAAGAATCGGAAAATGTTAAGATTCAACGCATGGCTCGGGAAGCTGCTGCAAGAAAGGCTGAAGAAGAAAGAAAAGCCAAGGAAAGACGTCAGGAAATTTATAATGAAGAGGTCGAAAGGGTTATCGCTCTAGAAAACGAAGCTGAAGATTATGCTTTGGCTTGTAAAATTCGTGCATACGTATCTGCTGTGGAAGCTCAAAAGAACTTCGATGAAAATACACAAAGATGGGTTGAATGGGCAAAAGAAAAAGCTGATTGGTATGATCCGTTAATTGCAAAAGAAGATGAGTTGCTTGGCCGGAGGGATCATAAATCAGATAAAGAACAAAAACAACTAAAAAAGAGGCACTCATATTTTTGGTAATTACGCTAAGCCACGAAAAGTCCAAATTTTCAAGTTTTTTTCACTCTCCGAACACAATAATTCTATAAAATTTAAAATTTGGTAAATGTTTTTAACATCGCGTAACTCCTTTAATGGCGCGGCTTTGTAGCTTTCGACAAAAAACTTTCTATTTCGCGCTATTCCGACCATACAGTCAGAGCAACATAGAAACTTTTTATATCGAAGTGGCGTAACCGTGCGTCTTTTGGGGATTTTACAAATTTCAAAATCTTTCGAATAGGTCTGTATAAAAATGGGGGAACGAAAAAATCCTGAAAACCGCTAAATAGTGGCTTTCAGGATTTTTTATGTTTCAGTCTTACTCTGTCTGTATAGGTATTTTCAAAATATGCGCGAACTATGTTTGAACTATTGATTTAATTGAAAAATTATGTTATACTTTGATTAAGCACTGTCCGTTTTAACACCCACTCAATTTGTTAGAATGAGTATAAAGAAAAGAATAAATCTTTTTGGGAGGTTAAAACATTATGAAAAAATATCCTATCGGCTTTAATACGAGAATAAACAAAGAACCTGAAGAGAGTGTACCAATGGAAGTTTGCAATGGAGTTATAGAGCCTAAAAAGTCTGTGGTTCAAGTATACTTCCCTCACAGAGGTATGGGCTGGGCATATTACAACGACAGCTTTGATTTGAAGGTCGGCGACTTTGTTTATGTAGAGGGTAAGCTTGAAGGCTATTGCGGACAGGTTACAGAAGTTAATTATTCCTTCAAGATTAAGCTTTCTGATTACAAGAAAGTTATCGCTGTAATTGACACCAATGTTAAGGGAGACTTTTACCTTGCGGGTTCGCACGTCGTTTCCTTTGACAGAAATGCAATTCCTCTTTCAAAGGTTCTTACCTGGTTTAAGGCGCCTGAAAATGATGAGGAATATGTAAGCGGTAATGATGATACTAATAGATTCCCGCTTGATGATTTGTCAAAGATGAAGATTTCTCACGACGCCGCTGACCGTGGACACGACTATTATATCGAAAACAGAGTAGGTTTTATTGAGATAGACGGCACTCGTGGTCACGCCATTGTAGAAGGCAGTGAAAACTACGAAATTGAGTTTGACTACATAGAGGGAGAAATCTCAAACCTCAAATGCTCCTGTTTTTGTAGTGGTGCTTGCAAGCATGAATTTGCCGCAATGCTCCAACTTAAAGAATCCCTCGAACTCATAAACGAAAACTATGAGGATGAATATAATGGCTACTTTGCAATCATCAGCAAGGGCGTATTTATGAATACGGTTATGAACAAAAAGGTTTCCGGCAAAATCAGCCTGGGGGTATAAGAGATGGCTGGTAGCAGAAAAAGAGGCTGTGGCTGTGGATGCTTGTTTTGGATTATAATCATTGCAGTTCTGTTTGAAATTATTACTGAATTATAGCGAGTGGAGGAATTTATTGTGGCATTTTTTGATTGGAATAGAAATGGTAAAATAGATGCACAGGATATGTTTTTAGAATATAATATCTTCAAGGCTTGCACTGAAGAAGATGAAAATGAAAACATATATGATTCAGATGACGAATTAGATGAATATGATGAATTCCTTGATGATATGGATGAAGAGTAGAAACGGGGAAAGCTTATGAAATTAGAAATTACCAAAGATAAATGGGAAATTATGCAGGAATTTTTTGGATTACATTCCATAAAAGTGGATGTTTGTTCCGTAATCACAGACGAAGCGCTTGTTACATTAGGCTTTGCTAAAAAAGTACCTTGTATTGTTGAATTGGATATTTCGGAAGAAGAGATAGACAGAATATGGGAAATTTGTAATGATTATGATATTGCTGCATGCAACAGTGATTATTCTTTATCTATGAAATGGGATCCTATATTGTGCAAACGCGTTTACGAACCAATAGAGGCAGAAAAACTAAACGCCAGATATGGGTCAATATACACATATTTTATGGAATAACAAATAATTGGAGAGTGTATTATGAAACTATCACATCAAAAACTTAAAATGATGTATCTTGCAAAGATACTGATGGAAAAGACTGACGAGGAGCACACAATAACTGTGCCCGAAATGATTGCCGAGCTTTCAAAGCTTGGCATTTCTGCCGAGCGTAAAAGTATATATGATGACCTTGAATATTTGCAACTGTTCGGGCTTGATATCTGCTCAAACAAGACTCGCACAACCAACTACTACATAGCAAGTCGTGATTTTGAATTACCTGAACTGAAACTGTTGGTTGACAGTGTTCAGGCATCAAAGTTCATTACCCGTAAAAAGAGTATGGAGCTTATTTCAAAGATTGAAAAACTCACCAGTCACGAGAATGCGAAAAAACTCCAGAGACAGGTGTTTATTACCAATCGTGTAAAGACAGTCAACGAGCAGATTTACTATAATGTTGA
>JAZRJL010000004.1:0-59016 GCA_045645805.1 Clostridia bacterium
TTAGTTGTAGTATATTTTTTCAAATCAACAGTTGTGTTTTTAGCTTTTGAAATCTTTGCTATAGCAGAGCCACCATTTGTATCAAAGGTAAGAGTATATTTTGTAACCGCAGTGCCGCCGCCACCATAGATCGGCTTGCTAGGCTTAGTCACAGTATTGTTATTAGTAATTTCTTCGGCTATGTTATCTGCCGTAACAGCAACACCGTTGATTGTACTGCCGTCCGAATTTTCAGCAGTATATGCCACAGGAGCAACGATTGAGTTATTTGTCATAATAGCCGTTGTTGTAGCATTGCGCATTGCAAGAGCTGTAACACCTGCTGCTATTGTATTGTCTGTCATAGTAATATCGGCGGCTGTATTTGTGCTTGCAGAACTCTGTCCTGTTCTGACTGCAAAATTATCAACATCAACAGTATTGTTTGTGAAAACAACAACCTCAGAGCCTGTTGCATTTACAACTGATTCACAATCTGTAATTTCACAGTTTGTAACTGTGATTTTCTTTGAATTTGAAACCTGGACTAAGGAATGTAATCCCTTTGCTGTGCAACCATCAAATAAAATGTTGTTGCTACCGGCTTTTCTTTCTCTAAAGGCAACAACAGCATTATTGTAATCATTGTTACCCAAAAATTCACAGTTTTTAATCGTTACATTATGGGCATAGGTTGGATAATTGGGGGTTCCATTGCTGTCAATAATAAAGTCATGAGCTGCTGTTTTTTCTCTTCCGTCAAATACTATGTTTTCAACGACAAGAGCTTCAGTGCCATCTTGTCTTCTGTTACCATTAACAGAAACAGTGCCCTTCAATGTAACATCGCCTTTATTTTCAGCTTTGATAGTAATATTAAGTCCCTCTGCCTGATTTACCATAAATGATTCATCATAGGTGCCCGGAAGAATAATAATCTCGTTATCGCCTGTTGTTGCCGCATTAACTGCCGCCTGAATTGTACCGAAACGTTTATTTCCAAGTTTTGCCGCTGCAGGTACGTTTTCAAGTTCATCCCACAAAACAGAGTTAAGGTCGTCGGGGGCACACAACTTAACTATGTTTTCAGCAACTGCTCTGTCGTCTGCAACAAGAACAACCTTTGTAGGAACTGTATCTACATACGGATTTTTGCCGTACCATTCAACATCCCAGTAATTGGAATCTGAGCCGTCAAAAGGAATACCCCATGTTACATATACGTCACCGTCAATTACATTGTTGTAATCTTTAAGTTTTGCCTGTGCAATTTTTTCGTCACCTGCATAAAGTTCTACAATATAACTGTAATTTGCAGTTGCTGTACCCTCACCCCAGATTCTTGTTTCTGATGTATAACCGGGAGTGATTGTACCAACGGGAGCAGGTGCAACGCCGGGGATTGTTCCCCAGTCAAGAGGTGTTATTTCACCTGTAAGCATATCAGAAATTGTTCCTTCGCTAAGTTTTACACCGTCAACATACAAAACTGTCTTTTTGGGAACGTAGTCTCCTCTTAATTTGTTCTCTTCCCATGTAGTTGACCAGTATTCGTCAGTACAGTTAATACCTGTAAATGAACTTAACGCACCTATAGGGAATGTTATTTCATCAAATACTTTTTGTGTTGCTGTTGTTGTAGCAAGTAAAGTGTCGTTTTCATCTAAAATTTCAAGTTTAAGACTTTCTGTAGCATAAACTTTGCTGAATTCTACAGTTATAAATGTTCTGTTTGCATCAGCCGCATTTACTGCACCCGTCTGCAACACACCTGTCGGAGCCTGAACAGTCTCTGTCATTTCTTTGTCTTTATAGTATGTTTCAATTACTACGCCGTGTGCGCAATCGTCAGAAAGGGCATTTTCGAAACCTTCTGCATAATAGTTTGTGCCGATTTCAACACCATTCTTTGCGTCTTCACGAATTAAGATTTTTGCGTTTTCGCCAAAAATGTTATCTTCAATTATTGTGTTCGGGCAAAATGTGTTTACAAGGTTTGCTCCGTATTCTTCACCATAGTATGGATTTGTAGAAACAAATTCATTATTTTTCATTATAATGGTGGCACCATCACAATTATATTTACCAAAAGAGTTTGCCCAGGTTACATCTGTATAACAATTTTTGATAGTCCATGTTACATCGCTTGAATATGCAACAAGATGGAAACCGTAGAGAAGATTGATCATATGTACATTATCGAAAACAACATTTCCGCAGGGTTCACCATAAAAACCTTTGGAAACATTTTCTATCTTAATGTTTTTAACTGTTCCCTTACTGATATAAATAGCCGTACTTCCACTATTGAAAACGGTAGTTGGGATTCCATTTTCGTCTACGGAGCCTTCGAGTATTATATCTTTACTTATACTGATACCACCAGCGTAGTTACCTGCTGCAATTTTAACAGTATCACCTGTCTCTGCAGCTGCAATAGCGTCTGCAATGCTTGTATATAGCTTTGTACCTCCTTCGTTTCTAATCATTGCAACTACGGGGTCGTCGCTGTTCTTTTTCTTAATATGAACAAATTCATCTGCAACCTCTACCACTGTATCATTCGGCGTAGTATTATCTTTAACATTCCAAAGTGTATTTTCACTTTTACTGCCTGTTGCAAAGCCATCTGCTGTTGTTTCGTCATCAACAGTAACAAATGTTGCACCGCCATATGCACTGATTTCAATGGCAGCCTTGCCGTCTACTGCTTCGCTTGCAATAAAGTCAGTATCTTTTATATCAACATTTGACGCTGCCCCCTCATTGTAAACCAAAAGACCCTTGCCGGCACAGTTAAATGTACAACCGTTGAAGGTTGCGTGCTTTGATGTATATGTCCATACATTATATGAGTTGCTGTCATTTTGGTTGAAAATACAGTTGTTAAAGGTATCAGAGGTTAATGCATACAAGAACATCTGACCATTAATTGTACATCCATTGCATATAACAGTGTTATACTGAAGACCATTGTAATTGCCATTAGGATAAAAATCCAGAGTAACATTTTCAAATGTCACATTAGCATTATGATCCTGATGTGGAAGATCTGCCGTCGGAGTGTGATCAGGAACATCAATAGTTACTGCTGCACCATCTGCCGCCTTTACAGTAACGGTACCAAAATCAGCACCCGTAATATCATATTCACCTGCAGCAAGAACGATTATGTCACCATCCTGTGCAGCTGCAGCTGCCGCCGCAAGAGTTGTGTAAATGCCTTCCTCTATTGATGCTGGGTCAACATACAAAGTGTTGCCGTCTTCAGCAAATAAAACTGTTCCCATCGTGCTCAATACCATTACAACGCAAAGGATTGAAGCCAATATTCTTTTCATTTTCATTCTAAAAATCCTTCTTTCTTTTTAAATTCTGTCTGTATTAAGCATACATTTTTCTAAATATTACTTTTAAAATGTGTTCGACCTTTAATGTCCGTTTTTTGAGACACACATTTATATTCAACCCGTTTGCAAGAAACGGGCATTTTTTTCTAAATTTAACAACACTTTATCCCAATATCTCATAACTGATTTGAAATTTTTGTCAATTTTTCTTTATTCTACATATGAAAAAACTTAATATATCAATTCATATATCTGAATGTGTTTTTTGATTATTTTCTGTCTCTTCATTATTTTCTTCCTCAATACACACAAACATTGTACAATTTTTACCGTCATGTATATCAAGATATGGACATTCGGGCGCTATAGGGTCAAGCAAAAGCTGTTCCTTACCGGTTTTGCATTTGGGACACAATTGTTTTTTCATATCAAAATCCTCCATTCTTGCTGAAATACCTTGCTGTTAAGCTAGATTTCAATACAGATAAAACTGTTACCACATAATCTAAATTATGTGGTAACAATATCTTCTTATCCTGTTGTTATTATTTTTTTCTTTAAATTTATGCGTCTTTTGTCACAAAAAAATGGAATAAGAATGCCATATTAAACAAATTTTAGGATTAATAAATAGACCGATGTAAAATAAATTCCGTCGGTTTATTTATTATTTTTATAAAAAGCAAATATATTTTTATGCAATACAATTACTAATGCCGCTTAAGGAGCGACGAAAACGATGCTCCCTACATAAAAATTTACATCTATTTAATGTATGAAACACATTTTCGGAATTTTATTAATGCAAAAACGACAATATTCCTGATAATTTTCAAATAACACCAATTCTACAATAAAATATGAAAAATGCTTCAAACACTTGAGAAATCAACGTTTTGGTGTTATAATTCAAACCAAAGTTTATGTATTTGCACCTTTTTTACCACATAATTTAGATTATGTGAATAAATTTGCTCTTACTAATCCACATAATTTAGATTATGTGGATTTTTTGTTTTTAGCACTGCAAAAGTCCCAGTTTTTGAATAAGTCTGCGATGTTCCTCGCCGGTTTCCATTGTATATATTCTTGTTGTATTTATATTTGAGTGACCCAAAATATCCGCAAGACGCACAACATCTTTTTGTATCGAATAGAATGTCCTTGCAAACAGATGTCTTAAATTATGTGGAAAAACCTTTTCTTTTGCTACTTTTGCAGCTTCGCACAAACATTTCATCAACTTCCATATATTACTGCGGTCCATTGGCCTTCCGCTTTTGGAAACAAATATACTCCCCTTTGATATTTTTTGACGTTTTGCATATGATGCAAGCATTTTGCACAAGTCGTTGGGGATAATTATTGTTCGCATTTTGCCTTTCATATTTATATTTGCTTTCTTTACAGCAAGACTTTCAACTGTTACAAACTTTAGTTCGGAAACTCTTATTCCCATTGCACATATGGTTTGCATAAGCAGATACAGCTTGGTGTTTCCTTTTTGTCTTGCTGCTTTTAAAAGACGCATATATTCGGCACGGGTCAATTCTTTTTCAGGTGAAGAGAATATTTGTCTTTGTATTTTCAAAGTCTTAACCCTTAATCCATACCATTCCATAAAAGTAAAAAAGCTGTTCAATGACGAAAGCATAGAGTTTACACTTGACGGAGCATAGCTTGCTATTAAGCTTTCCTTATATTCAAGGATAAGCTTTTTGTCTGCTGCTCTACCGCCAAGCCAGTTTGAAAAAGCACTTATGTCACGGATATACTTTTCGGTTGTTGCAAGGGATTTTTCGTCTTCGATGAGATGGGTTTTCCAGTTTTCTATTGCCTTTTGAGAAATCACACGCATACTTAAACAACTCCTTTTTACATATTATTTTACCACAACATCAGAAATATGCAAAATCAGGAAATTTAACCTCTTACATTAAACATATAATCAAGCAGTGACCAGTTTTGCTGAAACGGTCGCATTAAATTCCAGTATCCTGCTCCACGCAAGCCCTTTTCATTTATAAGGTTGAATTTTTGCTGAATACTTCTTACATCTTCAAACCATACCTCATGAATTCGTCCCTGACCATCTGTATATCTGAACCATGGTGACTGCGATACATCATCATACTGAATTTCCGCTCCGTTTGACGCAGCTATCTGAATTGCCTCCACGTTTGATATTGAATCCGCACGGGACTCACCCTTTACATAGGGAAGTGTCCAGTCATAGCCATAGTTTGGTATGCCTAAAAATATCTTTTCGGGCGGAATAATTGTAAGTGCATAATCCACCACCTGACGGACATTCCGTATTGGTGCAACCGCTAAAGGCGGACCATAGGTGTATCCCCATTCATATGTCATAAGAAGTACCGCATCGCTATTCGCACCAACCGCACGATAGTTATGACCCTCATACAAAAGGCCACGCTGTGTATCCGAGGTTTTAGGGGCAAGGGCGGCTATTACCTCATAACCCAAAGGATTGAGTTCTGCTCTCAGCCTGCCTATAAACTCGCCATATAGCAAGCTGTCCTGAGGGTATACAAACTCAAAGTCTATATCAAGACCACGATAACCTTTTTGCTCTATATTTGCAATTATTTCATTTATCAAAGTCTCCTGTATATCAGGATTGTTTAAAACAAGACTTGCAAGGTCATTGCTGAAGCCACCGTTTTCGGTCAGTGTTGAAAGATGCATAAGCGGCAATGTTCCATAGTTTAATGACAGATCGATAAGTTCCTCATCATCAAGCTGAACAAGATTTCCGTTGTTTGTTATACCGTATGTAAATGGTGTCATATAGTTTATATACGGCAATGTTGTCCGAAGCAGATTTTTGTCAATATACGGGTATGCATATCCGTTTACGTCTATTTGCCTTAACGGATTTCTTTCAAATTCAATTACAAGGGTTTGGCCGGGATACAAAAGGGGCCTGCCGCCAAGGTTTGGGTTGTTTCGATAGATGGTATTAAGGTCAATTCCATAGCTTTGAGCAATAGAATACAGGGTCTCATTTGGCTGAACGGTATGATATCTCAGCGGTCTTAGTATAAGAAGGGCCTGCCCCACCACAAGATTTGGAATTTGGTCAAGATTGTTAAGCATAGTCAGCACGAATGTAGGAATATTGTACTGCTGTGCAATACTCTCGGGCGTATCTCCTGATTTTACAATATATATTTCCATTCTTTACACCTCCACCTTATATTATATTGAAAAATAAAAAAACGGTGCCTTGCAAAATTCATTGCATAACACCGTTTTAACTTTTAAGGTTCTTTATTTATTTTTTAAATACTCGTCAATTGCTTTAGCTGCATTCTTTCCTGCGCCCATTGCCAGGATTACCGTTGCCGCTCCTGTAACCGCATCACCGCCTGCATACACGCCCTCGCGTGAGGTAAGTCCGCTTTCGTCTTTGGTAATTATACAGCCGCGTCGGTCAGTTTCAAGACCTTCGGTAGTGCTTCGGATAAGCGGGTTTGGCGACGTGCCGATTGACATAATCACCGCGTCCACATCAAGGATATATTCTGACCCCTCAATTGTTTTTGGACTTCTTCGTCCCGACTCGTCAGGCTCGCCAAGCTCCATTTTAACACATCTCATTCCTTTTACAAAACTGTTTTCATCACCGATAATTTCCACAGGATTGTTAAGGGTGAGGAAGATTATACCCTCTTCCTCAGCGTGTTCAACCTCTTCTCGACGGGCAGGCATTTCCTCCATCGAACGACGGTAAACAACATATGTTTCTTCCGCACCAAGACGCTTTGCACATCGTGCCGCATCCATTGCCACATTTCCGCCGCCCACAACTGCAACACGTTTTGCGTGCATTATGGGGGTATCGGAATCTTCTTTATATGCCTTCATCAAGTTGGTTCGGGTTAAAAACTCGTTTGCTGAATACACTCCGTTAAGGTTCTCGCCGGGGATATTCATAAACCTCGGCAGCCCCGCACCCGAGCCGATAAACACAGCTTCAAAGCCCATATCAAAAAGCTCGTCAATGGTCAATGTCTTACCAACAACCGCATTGGTCACAATTTCAACGCCAAGGCTTTTGAGATTTTCAATCTCCTTTTTAACTATATCCTTGGGAAGTCTGAATTCAGGGATACCATAGACCAAAACACCTCCTGCAATATGAAGAGCCTCAAACACAGTAACCGAATAGCCTTGCTTTGCAAGGTCCCCTGCACAGGTAAGTCCTGACGGGCCTGAGCCAATAACCGCAACCTTTTTACCGTTTTGAGGTATTTCTGCCAATTTTAAGGTCTTGCTGTTTTGCATATGCCAGTCCGCTACAAACCGTTCAAGTCTGCCAATTGCCACGGGCTCGCCCTTTATTCCTCTGACACAGTTCCCCTCGCATTGATTTTCCTGAGGACAAACTCTGCCGCAAACCGCAGGAAGTGAGCTTGATTTGTATATAATGTCATAGGCTGACTCAAAGTCACCCTCGGCAACCTTTGCGATAAATTCCGGAATATCAATTTGAACAGGACATCCTGACACGCAGGGTTTATGCTTGCAGTTCAGGCAACGTTTTGCCTCGGCAACAGCGGTTTCGGCACTATAACCAAGAGCAACTTCATCAAAATTTTTATTTCTTATATCAGCCGGTTGCACCGGCATTTCGTTTTTCTTTGGTGACATATCAGGCATTTTTATTGCCCCCTTTAAATAAATTACAGGTTTCCTCGTGCTTGTGTCTTTCAGTTTCACGATATATGGACGAACGACGTATTGCCTCGTCAAAATCAACCAAGTGTCCATCAAAATCAGGTCCGTCAACGCAGGCAAACTTCATTTCACCACCCACGGTAAGCCGACAACCGCCACACATACCTGTACCGTCAATCATAACAGGATTCATACTTACAACAGTTTTTATACCAAGCTCTTTGGTAAGAAGTGACACAAACTTCATCATTACAAGCGGTCCGATTGCAATTACCAAATCGTATTTTTCACCGCTTTCTACCAGTTTTTTGAGGGCATCGGTAACAAGACCTTTTTCACCGTAAGAGCCATCATCTGTAACAAGCACCAATCTTTGTGATACCTTTTTAAATTCATCTACAAGAATAACCAAATCACGGTTGCGAAAACCAACTATTGAATGAACCTCAGCACCGTTTTCTGACAAAGCCTTTGCTGTCGGATATGCAATAGCACAGCCCACACCTCCGCCGATAACAGCAACCTTTTTAAAACCTTCAACCTCTGAAGGCTTACCCAAAGGGCCTGCAAAGTCACATATGTAATCACCCTCGTTAAGATGATTAAGCTTTTCAGTGGTTGCACCCACTATCTGAAAGATAATGGTAATTGTCCCATTTTCTCTGTCATAATCAGCTATTGTCAACGGGATTCTTTCTCCCTCGCTGTCAACTCTTAAAATTATAAACTGTCCCGCTTTGGCTTTACGTGCAACAAGGGGTGCAGATACAACCATACGGGTTACAGTTGGATTTAAAATTTCTTTTTTAAGTATCTGAAACATCGTAATGCCTCCGTATTTCCAAATAAAACTCTTAAAGTATGTAATTAAATATGATATCATACATCTTATATTTTGTCAATTTTTAAAACCTGAACACAACTTTTCCGTCTTGAGCCACAAGTTTTGCTGAAAATTCCTTACCGGACTTCTTTGAAACAAAGCCCGAAATCAGCGGCGTTTCGCCTGTTTCAAGCAAAACTCGCATATTTTCAAGTGAAATAACCTTGCCGCAGATTACGCTGCCCGACGAGAATTTGCATCCGTCACGATAGCCGCTGCATCCGTAACCAAACCGTGTCCTAACCACATCCTTGCCACAAACAGGACATTTACCTGCAACATCGCCCACAAAACCATCAAAGTTCTCGTCCTTTTTATTTGCTTTGCCAAAAATCTCGGTAATTTCGGTCTTTACCATTTCAACCGCTTCCTCAACTGTGCTTTCGCCACGGAAAACCTTTTTAAGAGCAACACCCATCTGCGAGGTTTTGAACTTGTCCATACTTATATTCATCCTTTCAAGGGATTCAATCAGGTTTTCCCCTGCAGGAAGAATTGTATAGGTATCCTTTTTAAGTAGGATATATTCACTCTTTCTGGCATTATCAATTATACCTGTACGGGTCGCCTCGGTACCAAGCTCAAGACCCTCAAACATTGCGCGGTATTCCTCTTCCTCGCTCTCCTGTTCACTCATATTTGCTTTTTCATCCTTGAACGGATTTTTCAAATAGTTGTTAAGAGTTTCAATTGTATAATGTCTTGGCGGACTTGTCTCCTTTTCAACCGGCTTAAAATCTATGTTTACTCTGTCACCTTTTTCAAGAGGCGGCAGAATTTTATCCTTTTTTGTGTATGCATCAAAGGCAGTCCAGCCGGGCTGAACAATTACCGTACCTTTTAATGTAAAATCTTCAAGCTCACCAACCGAAACAGTAATCTCGGTCTTTTCAACAATGCAATCCTCGCTGCAAAAAACCGCAACAAACCGACGCATAATACTGCTGTAAACTCTCATTTCGTTCTCAGACAGCTTGGTTTTGTCGGGGATTTTATAGGTTGGGGTAAGAGCCGAGTGGGACTCAATTTTTGAATCATCAAATATCTTTTTGCTGTCCTTAAACTCAACTGGATATCCAAGGCCCTTGACCGATTGCAAAATTGTCTTTATCTTACCCTTTTCAGCAGTTGCAAGATACTCGGAATTTGTTCTTGGATATGTAACATAGCCTTTTTCGTAAAGTCCCTGAATAATCTCAAGACTTTCAGCCATAGACATCTTGTATTTTTTACCCAAAAAGTTCTGGAGCTTTGAAAGTGAATAAAGCTTGCCCGGATTGAGAGTATCCTTTTTCTTCTTTTTGGCGGTAACCGTTGCAGTTTGAAGATTATATTCATCGCAAAGCTGTTTTGCCTTTTCAAGCTGATTTTTTTCAAACCTCTGCTTGGTTGTAAGCTCAATTTCCTCGCCACCGGTTTCTGCTTTGCTGGCAACTGCATAATATATATCCGGAACAAAGTTGCGTATTGCCATATCCCGGTCATAAATTGCTTTTACAATAGGCACAATAACCCTGCCCACCCTTAAAAGCGTGCCGTTTCGGAGAGTTGCATAGCGGGTAAGATTTACACCGTAAAGCCAGTCGGTAAAGGTGCGGGCATAGCCCTCATTTGCAAGGTTGTTATACTCACTTTCGTCCTTTAATGCCCCCATCGCCTCCTGAACGGTCTGCGGTGTCTGGTCGGGAAGCCATATTCTTTTAAGGCTTTTTTCGCCATCAAGAGCTTTTTCAATACAGGTACGGACAATAATTTCACCCTCACGGTCAGCATCACCTGCGTTGATTATTGTGTCAACATCACTGCGGTTGCAAAGAGCTTTTATTATCTCAAACTGCTTTTTAACACCACCGTCAACCTTGCCTGTTTTGTCCTTCTTAAGCTCAAATTTGAATTTTTCGGGAAAGCACGGAATGTTATCCATTGTCCATCTTGGCTTTTCTTCGGTTTTGCCGGTATAGTCCTCAATATCAGCAAGAGAGAAAAGATGACCAAAGGCCCAGGTAATGATAAAACCTCCGCCCTCAAAATAACCATCTTTTTTTGTCATCTTCCCGATACCTGCCATAATATTTCTGGCAAGGCTGGGTTTCTCCGCAATAATAAGTACCATAATTCAATTTCACCTTAAAAAACGTAAGGGACGATTTTTTCAACCGCCCCGAATTTTAATTTTCCCGTCTCATTAGTCCTCAAAATCAAAGAGGTCAGCATTTCTTTCCTTAAAAAGCTCGTAGGCTTTATCAAGAACCTCTAAATCCTCTTCGGGAACAAGAATGCTTTCGCCGTTTTCCTCGCCCTCAATTTTAAGAATTACAACCTCATCAACCTCGTCGTCTTCTTCCTCTTTGTAGGGAATGCAGATAACATAATCGGTATCGTTTACCTGAACGGTGTCAAGATGCTCAAAGGTCTGTTTGTTGCCGTCATCATCAAACAAATCAACTAAAAAATTATCCTCCATCTCCATATTTTCTGTGTTATCAAATTTCTCTGACATTTCAATTTCTCCTTTTCAATTATATTTTTTTACTGTCCAGATAGCCTTGCAGTATATACGCTGCTGCAATTTTGTCAACAGTATCTTTTCGCTTTTTTCCTCTCACATTTGTCTGATTCATCAGGTTGTGTGCCGAAACCGTGGTAAGCCTTTCGTCCCAAAGCACTATTTCAAGTCCTGTCAGTTCACGCACAATTTTTGCAAAGACTTTTGTCTTTTTACCACGTTCACCAACTGTTCCATTCATATTTTTAGGAAAGCCAAGAACAATCAGTTCAACCCCAAGCTTTTGAGCAAGCTCGGCGGTGTGCTGTGCTACCTTGTTCATATTTTTTTCAGGATAAACCTCAAGGGTATGTGCTGAAAAGCCAAGTGCATCCGAAGTTGCATACCCCGTACGGCTGTCACCAAAGTCAACGCCAAGTATCACAGATATCTCCACACCCTTTCAGACAAATTATATATGTATTTTATCACAACTTACTTTTATTAGCAAGTGTTTTTTTGTTATTAATATAATTCAGCAATTTTTGAAATATTTTTTCACAGCACAACTTAACAAAATTTCGCTGAATTGTGTTAGAATCCACTTCAAATCCGCATATTTCAGCATTTTTTCTGTGGATAACTCTGTGGATAAGGTGAATAACATTTGATTTAAAGCCACTTTTTTCACATAATATGCTGTAATGTTTATATTTGACATTTTTTTGACGGTGAAAAACTTGACAAAGAGCTATATTTTTTGTAAAATAATTAGATGATTATTTGAAAATTCGGAGGACAAACATTATGGGACTTACATTGGCACAAAAGATACTTAAAAACCACCTTGTATCCGGCGAAATGGTTGCAGGGCAGGAAATTGGAATTAAAATAGACCAGACCCTCACTCAGGACGCAACAGGAACAATGGCATATCTTGAGTTTGAGGCTATGGGTGTTCCCAGAGTTAAGACCGAGAAATCGGTTGCATATATAGACCACAACACTCTGCAAAGCGGTTTTGAAAATGCAGATGATCACCGCTTTATCGGCAGTGTGTGCAAAAAGCACGGCATATATTTTTCACGTCCCGGCAATGGTATTTGCCATCAGGTTCATCTTGAACGCTTCGGCATACCCGGCAAAACCCTTATTGGTTCAGATAGCCACACCCCAACCGGCGGCGGTATTGGTATGATAGCAATCGGTGCAGGCGGTATGGACGTTGCAGTCGCAATGGGTGGCGGTACATACTACATCACCTGTCCTAAGATTGTAAAGGTTAACCTTGTTGGCAAGCTAAGCCCCTGGGTTGCCGCAAAGGATGTTATCTTAGAAGTTCTTCGCAGACTTTCTGTTAAAGGCGGTGTGGGCAAAATTATTGAATATACAGGTGAAGGTGTAAAAACCCTTTCTGTACCCGAACGTGCAACTATTACAAATATGGGTGCAGAACTTGGTGCAACCACCTCTATCTTCCCCTCAGACGAAACAACGCGAGAATTTTTAAAAGCACAGTGCCGTGAGCAGGATTACACACCCCTTACAGCAGATGCTGATGCTGTATATGATGAAGAAATTGAAATTAACTTGAGCGAGCTTGTACCACTTGCAGCTTGTCCTCATTCACCCGACAATGTTAAATCGGTTGCAGAAATTGGTGAAATGAAGATTGACCAGGTTTGTATCGGTTCATGCACAAACTCATCTCTTCTTGATATGCTGAAAGTTGCATATATTCTTAAGGGTAAAACCGTTCATCCCGATGTATCCCTTTCAATTGCCCCCGGCTCAAAGCAGGTTCTTAATATGCTTGCTGCCTGCGGTGCACTTTCGGATATGATTGATGCAGGTGCAAGAATCTTAGAAAGTGCCTGCGGTCCTTGTATCGGTATGGGACAATCCCCCAATTCCGGTGGTATTTCACTTCGTACCTTTAACCGCAACTTTGAAGGCAGAAGCGGAACAAAAGACGGTCAGATTTACCTTGTATCCCCCGAGCTTGCTGCAGCATCAGCACTCACAGGCGTGCTTACCGACCCAAGAACCCTTGGCGATATGCCCGACTTTGAGCTTCCCGAGATATTTACCATCAATGACAATATGGTTGTTCCCCCTGCTAAGGCTGAGGATATGGACACAGTTGAGGTTTTAAGAGGTCCAAACATCAAGCCATTCCCCGTATCTGTGGCTTTGGCTGATGAAATAACTGCAAAGTGCAGCCTTAAGGTTGGTGACAATATCACCACAGACCATATTATGCCTGCAGGTGCAAAGATACTCCCGCTCCGCTCCAACATTCCAAAGATTTCGGAATACTGTTTTGCTGTATGTGATGAGAAATTCCCAAGCAGAGCACTTGAGCTTGGAAAGAGTATTATTGTGGGCGGTTCAAACTACGGACAGGGTTCATCCCGTGAACACGCCGCACTTGCTCCTCTCTATTTAGGTGTTAAGGCTGTAATCGTTAAGTCATTTGCAAGAATCCATATGGCAAACCTTATCAATGCTGGAATTCTTCCTCTTACCTTTGTAAATGAAGCCGACTATGACAAAATTGACCAGATGGACGAGCTTAAGTTTACAAACCTCACATCAGACATTATGACTGCCAGTGAACTTACCGTTACAAATACAACAAAAGGCTTTGACTTTAAGGTAAAGCTCGACCTTTCTGACCGTCAGAGAGAAATGATTAAGGCAGGCGGCTTGCTTAACTACACAAAAGAGACAGGTAAATAAACCCCGAAAGGATGATATAAAAATGGAAAAAATCAAAATGACAACTCCCCTCGTTGAAATGGACGGGGATGAAATGACCCGAATCATATGGAAGATGATTAAGGACATCCTTATTCTTCCCTATGTGGATTTAAAATCTGAATACTACGATTTAGGACTTGAATACCGAAACGAAACCGACGACAAGGTTACCTTTGACTCGGCTTATGCAACCAAGAAATACGGTGTTGCCGTTAAATGTGCAACAATCACACCAAACGCTGACCGCGTTAAGGAATATAATCTCAAGGAGATGTGGAAATCACCAAACGGTACAATCCGTGCAATCCTTGATGGAACAGTTTTTCGTGCCCCCATCATTGTAAAGGGTATTACACCTTACATTCCTACATGGACAAAGCCAATTACAATCGCCCGTCACGCATATGGTGATGTTTATAAGAACACCGAAATGCAGGTTCCTGAGGGTTCAAAATGTGAGCTTGTATGTACCGACAAGGACGGCAATGAAATTCGTCAAACCATTCACGAGTTTGGTGAAAGTGCAGGTATCATTCAGGGTCTTCACAATATTGACCAGTCCATTCAAAGCTTCGCCCGTTGCTGCTTTAATTATGCTCTTGACACAAAGCAGGATATCTGGTTTGCAACCAAGGACACTATTTCAAAGAAGTATGACCACCGTTTCAAAGACATCTTCAACGAGATTTTTGAAGCTGAATACAAAGAAAAATTTGATGCCGCAGGTATTGAGTATTTCTATACACTTATCGACGATGCTGTTGCACGTGTTGTACGTTCAGAAGGCGGTTACATCTGGGCATGCAAGAACTATGACGGTGATGTTATGTCGGATATGGTTGCAACCGCTTACGGCAGCCTTGCAATGATGACTTCTGTTTTGGTATCACCTGACGGAACTTATGAATACGAGGCTGCACACGGCACAGTTCAGCGTCATTATTACAAGCACTTAAAGGGCGAAGAAACCTCAACAAACAGTGTCGCAACATTGTTTGCATGGACAGGTGCTCTTCGCAAAAGAGGTGAGCTTGACGGACTTACAGACCTTTGCAGCTTTGCTGACAAGCTTGAAAGAGCAACAATTGAAACAATTGAAAGCGGTATCATGACAGGTGACCTTTATCTGCTTTCAAGCCTTGAAAACAAAAAGAAGGTAAACACAGAGGAATTTTTGCTTGCTGTTAATGACAAGCTTGTGTCCGTCCTTTAATTTGGAGGAAATTTAAATGGAAAAGCAAGTATCAGCATCCGTTATCAATCGTCTGCCCAGATATTACAGATATCTGGGCGAGCTTTTAAAAAGCGGTGTTGAAAGAATATCTTCAAGAGAACTAAGTAAACGAATGGGAATTACTGCCTCGCAAATTCGTCAGGACCTTAACTGCTTCGGCGGTTTTGGTCAACAGGGCTACGGCTACAACGTAGAATACCTTTACGGTGAAATTGCAGGTATTCTTGGTCTTAACTCCCGTTATAAGGCAATTTTAGTCGGTGCCGGCAATATGGGGCAGGCTCTTATCCAAAATACAACCTTTGAAAAACGGGGGTTTACACTCATTGGGATTTTTGACAACGACCCTGAAAAAATAGGTAAAAAAATCAAAGACATTACAATCTCAGACATCAAAGATATTAAAGCATTTATTGAAGAAAACAAGCCTACAATGGCAATTATTTCAACTCCACGCACAGTCGTAAGTCAGGTAGTTAATGAGCTTACCGAATATGGCATAACAGGCTTTCTTAACTTTTCCTATGCTGAAATTCCTCACAACGATAATGTGGTTGTAGAAAACATCCACCTAAGCGACAGCTTAATGAGGCTTTGTTACAAAATCTCAGCACACGACAAAAAAAATACTCCAGAGGATTGATAACGTGAAAGAAACTTTCACGTTCTCCTCCGGCAGAATTAAATTGCCCGTGCGAATTTTTTGCCAATGGCGAAACGCACATGGGCGAAAAAATCTCTTATCATTCCTTGCCCTGCCGGTAAGAGACTTTTCATTACTATTTATGTCGACGCAGGGCGATGGAATGGAGATTTTTATGAAAACCCTTGCTCTTGTCGGAAAAAGCGGAACAGGTAAAAGCTACCGTTCACTTGACCTTGCACGTGAAAACAATATTAAAGCAATTATTGACGATGGACTTTTGATTTTTGGAAACCGAATCCTTGCCGGAAGCTCGGCAAAGCACGAGAAAACCCGTATGGCTTCGGTCAAACGTGCAATATTTTCGGACGACAGCCACGCAAGGTCTTTGCAATATGCGTTGCAGGAAAATGAGATTGATTCTGTTTTAATCTTAGGGACTTCGGACAAAATGGTAAACCAAATTGCCTCACGGCTTAACCTTTTACCAATTGAAAAAACCTTTTATATTGAAGATATTGCCACCCCCGAAGAAATTGAAACAGCTGCCGTTATGCGTAATCAGCAGGGCAAGCACGTTATTCCTGCCCCTGTTTTTGAAGTAAAAAAACAGTTTTCAGGCTATTTTTTGAGGTCACTTATTCCACACAGCAAACGCAACCTGATAAATGTCGAAGAAACCATAATCCGACCAACCTACAGCTACCTTGGTGAATTTAAAATTTCGCCAAAGGTTTTCTCGGATATCTGTATTTATGAGATTTCCAAGCTTGAAAATATAGCCGAGGTATTAAAGGTAAAAAGCATTCCCCTTTCAAACGGATATATAAATATCTATATCGAGATAGCCCTTGCCGCTCCCTGCAGCATACCCGAACTTGGCGGACATATTCAAAAGGTTGTTGCTTCAACCATCGAAGACAGTACTTCAATTATTGTAAACAGCACCGATATACTGGTGAAAAACATTAAAGATTTTTAAGACAATTCAAGGAGTTAATCCTATGATAAGATTATATAACATTGACCATTTTGACCTCGAGCAGACCTTTCTTTGCGGTCAGGCTTTCAGGTGGGAAAAAGACGAAAACGGTGTGTTTTGGGGTGTGGTGGCAAACCATGCCGCAAAGGCGTACTACCATGACCCGAAAACAATCTACATCGAAAGCTCAAACCCCGATCTTGTATACTGGAGTAATTATCTCAACTTCTCCTGCGACTACAACAAGGTTGAGGCAAACCTTTTAAAGGACCCGATAATGAAGCCTTGTATCGAAGCCGGACAGGGCATACGGATACTCAGGCAGGATTTGTGGGAAACAATTGTTTCGTTTATAATTTCAGCAAACAATAATATTCCAAGAATTAAAAAAATTATTGACAGGCTTTGCCGTCTTTATGGTGAAAAAATTGAATTTGACGGAAAGACATTTTATGGCTTTCCCACCCCTGAAACCCTTTCAGTTCTTGAACTTTCAGACCTTGCCGAAATCAAGGCAGGATTTCGTGACAAATACATTCTTGACGCAGCAAAAAAAGTGGTTTCCGGCGAAGTAAACCTTAACCAAATTCCAAGAATGAACAACAAAGCCGCAAAGGCTGAGCTTATGAAAATTAACGGCATAGGCACCAAGGTTGCGGATTGCGTTCTTTTGTTCTCGGTGGGCAGACACAACATTTTCCCCCTTGACGTGTGGACAAAGAGAATTATTTCCGAGCTTTACGGAATTGATGAAAAATCTGCGGCTGAATTTGTGTATGAAAAATTTGGTCACAACCAAGGCCCGGCACAGCAGTATCTTTATTACTATTATGCCGTTTTGGGAAACGAATTGAAGAAAGACGCCATTTAAAGGAGAATTTAAAATGAACGTATCAGAAGCACTTTTACAAAGACGTACCATAAGAAAATTTACTCAAGAAGCATTAAACCCTGATGACCTTACAAAGCTTTTGGAATACGCACGGTTTGCAGCATATCCCGCAAACCTTCAGCCACTTAAATTTGCCATTATTTCGGATAAAAAAACTGTCGACAACATCTTTCCCCTTACCAAATGGGCAGGATATCTCCCCGAAACAGGTACACCTGTGATGGGCGAAAGACCGACTGCATATATTGCTGTTTTGGGTGACAAATCAATAAAAAACAGCTTTGAAGTCGAAGCAGGTGCTGCTGTTACCTCAATGATGCTCGGTGCTTATGAAATGGGTATCGGCAGTTGTTGGCTTGGTGCAATAAATCGTAAAGAGCTGTTAAAGCTTTTTAACCTGTCAGCAAATGATTTTGACCTTGTTTATCTCCTTGCACTGGGATATCCTATGCAAAAAAGCGATGCGGTAGAAATGACTGACAGCATCAAATATTTTGAAGATGAAAACGGATGCATAAAAGTACCTAAACGCTCCTTAAAAGAAATAACGGTAGAGATTAAATAAAATTAAAAATCTCCCAAATTTATGCTTGACAAAACTGCACTTTTGCTGTATAATAGCTTTTGTTGCAGTTTAATAAGGATCTTTAGCTCAGTTGGTTAGAGCAACCGGCTCATAACCGGTCGGTCCGGGGTTCGAGTCCCTGAAGATCCACCATTAAAAGAGAACGTCTTTGGCGTTCTCTTTGTATTTATATATACAAGAATACACCATTTGCAATTACCGTCTCGATGTAATATGTTATATTACATACCCTGACAATTTTACACAATGCATCAAATTATACCCATAATTATGCAACATATGAAGCATTTACTTGATAAAAAACGAAAATAACTGAAAATAACTTAAGAAAAATGCGAGTTTTGCTTGCTTTTTGACTGAGATTGGTATATAATATAATGATAATAACTAACTTTTAAAAATACAACAGACAGGAGATTTTGAAAATGGCGTATTACTTTAACGAACCTTCACATACCTTCAGTGAATATTTGCTTGTTCCCGGCTATTCTTCTTCAGAATGTATGACAAGCAATGTAAGTCTTAAAACACCCCTTGTTAAATTTAAAAAGGGCGAGGAATCTGCAATTACTATGAATATTCCTATGGTTTCTGCAATTATGCAGTCTGTTTCAGGTGACAGACTTGCTATTGCCCTTGCAAAAGAAGGCGGTGTTTCATTTATCTATGGTTCTCAGTCTATTGAAGATGAGGCTGCAATGGTAAGACGTGTTAAAAATCATAAGGCAGGCTTTGTGACAAGCGATTCAAATATCAGACCTGACCAGACCCTTGCTGAGCTTCTTGAGCTCAGAGCAAAAACCGGTCACAATACCGTTGCTGTTACCGAAGATGGTACAGCCGAAGGCATCCTTTTGGGTATTGTTACTCCCCGTGACTACCGTGTAAGCCGTATGGACCACAGTACTCAGGTTAAAGATTTTATGACACCTTTCTCAAAGCTTATATATGCTCCTGAGGGTACAAGCCTTAAGGAAGCAAACGACATTATATGGGACAACAAGCTTAACTCACTTCCCATTATCGACGAAAAGCAGAGACTTGTTGCATTTGTATTCAGAAAGGACTATGACCAGCACAAGGAAAATCCCACCGAGCTTCTTGATTCATCAAAGAGATATGTTGTTGGTGCAGGTATCAACACACGTGACTACGAAGAAAGAGTTCCTGCATTGATTGAAGCAGGTGCTGACGTACTTTGTATTGACTCATCAGAAGGTTTTTCAGAGTGGCAGGCAAGAACACTTAAGTTCATCCGTGACAAGTACGGCGACAGTGTTAAGGTTGGTGCCGGAAACGTGGTTGACCGTGAAGGCTTTATGTTCCTTGCCGAAGCAGGTGCAGACTTCATTAAAATCGGTATAGGCGGCGGTTCAATTTGTATCACTCGTGAACAAAAGGGCATAGGCAGAGGTCAGGCTACTGCTGTTCAGGAGGTTGCAGCTGCCCGTGACGAATATTTTGAAAAAACAGGTATTTATATTCCTATCTGCTCAGACGGCGGTATTGTTCATGACTACCACATCACCCTTGCTCTTGCTATGGGTTCAGACTTTGTAATGCTTGGCAGATATTTTGCAAGATTTGACGAAAGTCCTTCAAATAAGGTTTCTGTAAACGGAAATTATATGAAGGAATACTGGGGCGAAGGCTCGGCACGTGCAAGAAACTGGCAGAGATATGATATGGGCGGTGCTCAAAAGCTTTCATTTGAAGAAGGTGTTGACTCATATGTTCCCTATGCCGGAAGCCTTAAAGACAATGTTGCTCTTACTCTTAACAAGGTTAAATCAACAATGTGTAACTGCGGTGTTCTTTCAATTCCTGAGCTTCAGAAGAATGCAAAAATGACACTTGTTTCAGCAACAAGTATTGTCGAAGGCGGTGCACACGACGTTGTGTTAAAGGATAAAAACATTACACCTGTTAAATAATGAAAAGACATTGTACCTTAGTTGGTCTTCGCACTCTTGCAAAAGGCGGAAGTCTTGTCTTTTGTAATCAATGCGATAAAATTATTGCCAGCATAAACAGTAATGCATACCAATATATCAAACTTAGTATTGACTGTAGCTGCGGCAATCACGGAAGTCTTGAATTTTCATTTAGCAAAATCCCACCTGACTTTGACAAAATACGGACTATGCCCTATGAAAAAGACGGCTTGGCAATCTGTAAAGTCTGTGGTAATAAGATGTTTGGAGTTATTCCCCACCGTACACGTAATTATTCGTTCTATTGTGTATGCAGCTGTGGCGAGAAATATAACATAAAACCATCTTTTGAAAAACGTCTTGGTGAAACAATAAGACAGTTAGAAATTAAATATAAAACAGGCTGTTGCGATTAGCAACAGCCTGTTTTTGTGTACCAATAAAATCATCATTTTCCTTGATTTACTGATTCATTTCTGGTGTATAGAAGAAATCAAAAAGAATTGCTATAGAGTCAATATCCATATTCTTATAAATCAAATCTTTAAATTCACGTGATGCTTTGCCGCTTTTTCTGTAAATTTCGTAAATCTCCTTAGCATCCGAAACATAATCGTGCTGCGGATTTTCAAGATATTTCTTCATACTTGCAAGCACCTTTGTCGCAATTTCTTTATTTACTTCATAGGTGTATTGAGGATATATTTTTGTTTCCATATCTGAAATAATGTTCTTTATACGTTTCTCAACCTCTTCTCTTGCCATCATATCAAGGTCAATAGGTTCAATATTTACAGGTACATCAATTATACATTTTTCCAACGCAACGCAAACCTCTGCCCGTGTAATAGGCTCTGTTGCTCTGAATTTTCCGCCATCTTCAAGCATAAAAAGTCTGTTCGAAATCAATTTTTTTACACTGTCTTTTGCCCATTCAGATACCGCATCGGTTATTTCCTGAGAAAAAGGAATTTCTGTAACATTTAAAATTCTGTTAAGCATAACACATACCTGCTCACGTGTAACAGGGTCATTGGGTCTGAAGGTTTTATCATCATGTCCTTTTATATATCCAGCCTGAACACCAATCAAAACCGCTTTGTAATACCAATCATCATTGTTGATATCAGTAAACACATTGTCCATATCCACAGTATAATTATACATTTTGTTTATTATTGTTACAAACTCCGCACGTGTAAGAGTACCATTCGGGCGAAAGGTTCCGTCATCAAAACCCTGTATGTATCCGCAATTTTGCATTTTGGTAATTGCCAAGCCCTCAGTACTTGATGCATCTACATCAGGAAATGCAAAACAATTTCCCAAAAGAATATTTCCCGCAAGTAATACGATTAAAATTATCCTTAGTCCTTTTTTCATTACTCTAACCTTCCAATAATTTAAGATAATATGCCTTTTTCAGGGCTTTCTCATTTTCATATGCATCACGTATAGTTTTTATTATCGAAGTGTCTGAATTAAGCTTTTTAAGGCTTTTTTCAAGGTCTGCAAGAAGTTCACCCACCTGTGCATCACATTGATTCATTAACGACAAGGCTGTTCCCATATATTTTGTTACAAGCTCCTGCTTACCTACAAGATTTCTTTTTTCTTTAGGCAATGCTATATAGTCCCTTTTTACCGACGCCTCAAGTTGTCCAAGCTGCCCCAGATAATATGCTTTAAGGCTGTATAGTTCAATCACCCTATCGCCAATTAAATTATCAATTTCTGCATTATTTTCTGCTGTGGTTGCTGTTAAAGAATTCTTCTTCTCCTCGTATTTTTTTTCAAGTCTGCTTTTTATTTCTTCAATCGAAAGCTCGCCTTTAATTATCTGTTGTTCTTCTTCAGCCGTAAAATCACTTACCACCGTTGTATACTTTTCACTCAATTCAATCTCAAGCTGTTTTTTGCTGTTGTTAAGCTCTATTGCTATTTCTTCTTGTGTCTTTGAAACCGACTTCAGTACCGCCGCTATATTGTTCCTTTGCCAAATTCCAAGCACAACAACTGTAACAAGAATTGCAAGAATAATACCCAGTAAAATCTTTGTCCATTTTTTCACAGCAAACACCGCCTTTTAAAATATAGTCATATTTTCCTTTATTTTGTATTCCCAATATTCAAGAACATCAAGACCTCTTTTGCCCAGTTTTTTCTCTATAATCTCAAATGCCTCTCCAATATTAGGCGGTCTGTACTCAACGCTATGTGCATCTGACCCAATAAAATTTATGCCATCTTTCTTAAATAAAGCCACCGCCTTGCGTCTTGCCGGGCGTTCAATAAAAAAGCTTGCATTTACCTGAATTAATGCGTGAACTGACTTTAAACGGTTTATAAAATCCCCATCCTCCTGAAAGTCAGCATATCTTTCAACATGAGCAATAACTGGAACTATCCCACGTTCGGTATAAAGATGTTCAAGTGCATGATAGGTATGCATTGTCCATGCAGAAAAAGGCATCTCAACAAGAAGATACCTTGTCCCGCCAAGACAAAACTTATGTATCTCCTCCAAATTATACAGACCGGGATAAAACTGAACCTCAGCACCAACAGCAATATGAGGCCGGTTATCTATACCCGTAAGTGCCTTTTTCAATTTTTCAATAGATTTTTCTCTTTCTTCCAGAAACTCGTTCGGATTTGTATTGTCAATATAAAAATGGGGAGTTGCCACAACTGTATCAACTCCCTGTTTTGACAACATACCAAGCATATCAACACTTTCATTGACACTTCTGCTTCCGTCATCCAATTCAGGAAGTATATGCGTATGTATATCTATCATTTTTTTCGTATACCTAACCTTTATCTGCGGTAGCTTGTGTAACCACCGTATTTGCCATAACCGCCATAAGCGCCATAGCCTCCGCCACCATAACCGCCGTAACCGCCCGCTCTTGGTGATTTTTTACGACCGTTAGAACTGAAATAGCGATAATATTTTCTCTTATTTACATTTTTATAAGAACCGCTGTTTGTAAAGATAACACCATTCAATACAAAGCCCAAGACCTTTGAGCCTACAAAGTTCAACTGGTTAAGAGCATATCGGATTGCTTCCTTATCGGTTGAATTTTGAAGAGCAATCATTACAACCCCGTGAACATATTTTGAAATTACAATAGTATCAATTACAAGATTTACCGGAGGCGTGTCAAAGAATATGTAATCAAATTCTCTTTCAAGCTTTTCAATCAGTCTTGCCATATTGTCCGAGCTAAGAAGCTCAACCGGATTGGGTGGAATGTTACCTGCTGTTATATAACTTAAATTGTTGTATGACGATTTGTGAACAATCTCATCACTTGTATTCAGTCCAACAAGATAGTTACTGAGACCGGGAGCATTCTGAACGTCTAAAAGTTTTGCCAAATTAGGACGGCGAAGGTCGCAGTCTATAATTAAAACCTTTGCATCCATCTCAGCAAATGTAATTGCCATGTTCAGGCAGTTTGTACTCTTACCCTCTGAAGCAAGAGCACTTGTAACAACCAGCTTTTTACATCCATCTGCCGGGAGTGAAAAAATAAGATTTGTTCTAAGTGCTTTATAAGCTTCACGTACATGGAAAGGACTTTTTGAATTTAAAATCTTTTCACGGATAAATTCATAATCCTGGATAAAATGCTTTTGCTGTTTTTCTCTTGCTATATTACTTGGAATTTGTCTTAGCTTCTGAAACCAGCTCATTTTTACCTGATTTTCCTGCATCGCGTTTCACTCCTTTCATTTCATATTCATATGCACTGCCGCTACGCCGGTACGAATAATATCCTGCCCTGCGGCTTGGTGTCTCGGCAATATCCGGAACAACACCAAGAATCGGAATTTTAAACCATTGCTCAAGCTCATCCTCGGTTTTAATTCTCATATCAAAAATTTCCCTGAGTATAACAAACAAACAGCTCAGGAACAAACCGATTATAAGTCCGAAAATCATATTTTTCTGAATATTAGGTGATACACGTTCACCCAAAACAGCATAGTCAACAACCTTAACCGAACTTGCTTCAACAAAGTCCTTGATTATATCCGGCGAAACATCCGCAATAACATTTGCGATTGTATATGTATTTTTTGCATCTGTTCCACGAACCTTAATTTCAAAAATTTCGGTTGAATCAACAGCACTTGCCGTAATACTTCTGCGAAGCTTTTCAGCATTATAATCACTAATGCCAAGCTCGTTCAGTTTGTGACAAACCTGGTTAAGTACCGTGTCACTTTTTATTATAACAATATAGGTGTCAACCAGCATCTGAGATGCCTGAATATCACTTGTGTAGGTTTTATTAATTGTTGAATCCGTTTCGTTATTTACAAGCATTGTAACTGAAGATTCATACTCAGGCACAATCATAATTTCGCTATACACGAACGCAAAAACACCTGCAATAAAGGTGAACGCAACAATAAAACCAATCTTTCTTAAAAGTATTTCCGTTAGCCGTTTTAAGCTTATGTCTTCAAATTGTTCCATAATATACTCCTCATAAATTTCTGTATAATAAAACTTTATCAAATTATATTTACCTTGTCAACAGTATAGTGACTAAATTCAATATAAATTTGTTCCATTAATTCAACATTATGCCTTTTTGTTATAAAGTTCAGTGCGATTGCTGCCGGATATTTTAACAAGATATCCCGTTGCAGCCAACAGCATAACCAAAACCAAAAGACCCAGTATAGTCATCTTTACAAAATAATTTATCTGGGGAAAAACAATTAAGGCAAGTATTACTGCATAAAACAGTACTGTTGCAATTTTTCCGTACCAATTGGAATGAACCACAATTTTTTTGATATAAAGAACAATTCCCACTACAATCATCGTGATTTCTTTGGCTGCAATAATACAGATAATCCACACCGGAATAACCTCTTTAACAGCAAGACACACAACAGCAGTAATCTGCATAAGTTTGTCCACCAACGGGTCATATACACTGCCAACATCTGTAATCATATTAAAACGCCTTGCAATCCATCCATCAACCACATCTGTAATTCCAGATAGTAAAAACAAAGCTGCAGCAAGCCAAAAGCTTTCATCCTCAAGTAAAAAATAAGCAAAAAAAGGTATAATAACCAATCTTACCGTAGTCAATATATTCGGTATCATAAAATTCCTCCAAATTATACAAAATCAGTTTCGTTTTGGCTAGTTACCGCCTTGAACAATACCCATTTTTGTATACACCTTAGATTTCCCGCGAATTTTAATCGCCGACGTATTTTCGGTAAACTGAGCAATGTAAACCTCGCCTTTATCAAGCTTTTCGGTGTGATGAAATCTGGTATCACGTCCGCGGGTAATCCCGATGATGTTAACACCATCCTCCTCCGCCACCACGGCTACATACTCACCTGATGCTTCTTCCGGTTTATAGTTGTCATTCATAACCGTTTCCATGACCTTTCCGCCATATGGCATAAATTAAAATTTACAATTCATTATATTATACAATATATTTTACAAAAAATCAAGCTTTTTAATTTACTTTATATAAAAAATGTTTGATTAAACACATCGGCCCGGGGGGATTAAAGAACACTTTATTTGTAATTTAGGAAAATATAACAGAGGGTTATAATTTCCTAAAAAATAAAAACAGAGTCTGTAAAAGCAAAGTTCTTTTACAGACCCCATTGCATTTATTGTGCAGGCTTGATTGAGCTGTGATAATTTATCATACTGATTATTTCTTCTTCGGTAACAGTTGTCGGAATTTCAATCTTAAACAGATAATTTCGCTTTCCTTCACCAATATTTTCCACCGAAGTAGTTACTATCACAATTCTACGTTCATCGAATATGCTTTTTATGTATGCCTGATAGTTATTTTCGGTAACTTCTTTTATGGAAAGGACCTTGGTCTTTAAATTTCTGGATTTATGGAAATCGATATGCAAAACATACTGTGCAAGAACAATTACAACCGTTGCAGCAATGCCAAAAATATACATTCCCGAACCAATTGCCATACCAACACCCGAGGTTGCCCATATTCCTGCTGCCGTAGTTAAACCGGTAATTGTATTTTTATGCACAAATATCATTCCGGCACCCAAAAAACCAATGCCGCTTGCAATAGTCGATGCTACACGTGACGGGTCCAGTCTGACTTCAACGTTTCCCATTGCTCCTTGCTGAATTACATCGAAAAATGCATATTTTGATACAACCATCATTATAGCTGCACCGCAAGCAACCACAAAGTGGGTTCTTACCCCCGCTTCCTTTGAACGGTTTCTTCGTTCCATTCCTATAATAAGTCCACAGATGCCCGCAAGCACCACTCTTAATAAATACATCAACTCATTGCTGTACATACTTGCACCTTCCTGTTTAACATATTGTTATATCTAAAACTTCATCTTTATCCGCTTTTTTGCATGCTTCATAAGCTGTTCTTCTTACCGCCTCGTCATAACCCGTCAACGCCTGAAATGCACTGAATTGTGCTGCACGGTCTAAAATTGGCATCGGTTTTTTTCTAAATGATTTTCGATATTCCTGATGTATTATATCCCCGTATTTTTTATATACTTCTTCCATAATCACATCACCTCTTCACTGCATAACTCCATTGCAATATGGACAATACCCTCTTCTATAAATTCGTTAGATACTGCTTTAAACCCAAACTTTTCATAAAATCCTACTGCGTGTTTTTGTGATTCAAGATACAGTTTTTTGCATTCCAGCTTTCTCCGTATCTCCGGTAACGCTGCTTCCATCAACTGTCTTCCAAATCCTTTTCCGTGTTCAAGTGTAAGAACTCTACCTATCTTTACAATATTCTTATTATCCTTATAAAATGCCCTTAAATATGCAATAACCCTGCCATTTTCCCAAATGCAGCAATGCAGGCTGCGATAATCTGTGTCATCCATGTCATTGTATATTATCCTCTGTCGGGCAACAAAAATCTCTGCTCTTGCCTTTAAAATTTCATACACCTCTGTAGCAGAAAGCTCATCAAAATACTTTGCTTTAAATTCCATCGTTTTTTCACCTCTTTACGCCTTATGCCCGCCAATCTGACTGTTTCTATCCTTTGTGGTCGCACCTTCTTTGAGATTTATCCCTTTTAGTACAGCATTTTTGCCAAATTGCTTTCGCAGCTCAACCGTTGTTTTTTGGATACTATGTTCCTTCTTCCTTGCAGTTTGCTGTTTTTTTCGCTGTTTCTCAGCTTCCTCATAATCTGTAAACAAATCAAGCTGTTCATATTCTTTTTCCTCTTTTACGGATTCCTCCGGCATAATATGATTAGCTGAAATATTAATACGTCTTACAAGCAAACCCTCATCAACAATATTGTCGAACAACTCCATCACTGCATTTGTAATCAATACAGCTGACGAGGTATGAAGTCCTATATTTGCTGTCCCGTGGGCATGCTTGGGAATTTTTCTTCCATAAGAATCAATTGTCACCTCGCCCAAATATCCGGCAGCAATTTCCGGCTTGGTCAGATTTGAAATATCATATCCCACCGTCAAAACAATCTGGTCTGTTACAAGTCTCTTTTCAACTAAATCAAGCGCCAAAAGCTCAAGCATTTCTGCAACAACCATTCTTGCTTTTTCAAAGCTGTACGGACAATGAAGCACTTGTCCTGTACCTATGCTCTTGTTTTGCGGTTTATAAGCTTTTATATCTTCAATGGTGCACGGTTCAACGCCCCATGCATGATCAATTAAAAGCTCGGCATTTACACCAAACAGCCTGTAAAGACGGTCTTCTCCATAGCCTGACATTGAATATCTTGCAATATCACCCATTGTATAAATTCCGCTTGCTTCAAGCTTGGTCGAATACCCTTTGCCAATCCGCCAGAAATCAGTCAAAGGACGGTGGTTCCACAATTTTTCTCTGTATGACATTTCATCAAGATACGCCATTCTTACACCATCTTCATCTGCAGGAATATGTTTTGCAACAATATCCATAGCAACCTTAGCAAGATACAAATTTGTTCCTATCCCTGCAGTAGCTGTTATTCCGGTGGTTTCAAGTACATCAATTATTATTTTTTTCGCAAGCTCACGGGCAGTAATTTTGTACGTGCTCAGATAATTTGTAACATCAATAAACACTTCATCTATTGAATATACATGTATGTCTTCAGGAGCAACATATTTTAAATAAACCTCGTAAATTCTCGTGCTGTGCCTGATATAATGTGCCATTCTCGGCGGTGCAACAATATACGAAAGCTCAAGCTCAGAATTTTTATCAAGCTCAGAAATATCAGATGATTTGCCTGTAAACCTATGATGCGGTGCTTTTCGTCTTCTGCAATTGTTAACCTCCTTTACCTTTTGAATAACCTCAAACATTCTTGCCCTGCCGGGTATTCCAAATGCTTTAAGAGAAGGGGTAACCGCAAGACATATTGTCTTTTCTGTCCGAGAAAGGTCTGCCACAACAAGATTTGTGGCCATAGGGTCAAGTCCGCGTTCTATACATTCTACAGAGGCATAGAACGATTTAAGGTCAATACAAAGATATTGCTTTTCTTTTTCCATTACTTTGCCTCCGTCACCTTTTTCTTTTATTATACCCCAATTAATATAGCCGCAAAAAATGTTTTCTCAAAATATAGCAATAAGAAGCTGTGACTTCCGCCACAACTCCTTATTTAAAAACAGTTTTATCCAATTTATCTTTAAACTATTTTTAATTCGTAAACAGTTTTCTTTTTAATTATATTATACTAAAAATAAATTTAAAAATCAATAGTTTCTATTGTATATTTCATTTTAAATAACTGTTTAATGTTTTTATATAAAAAACATCTATCTTATTTCTTCAAAACAGGTTGGTATTGTTTTCCGGCAAGTGCTGCCTGAACTGTTGGAGCAATTAATTCCATATCAGCCACAAGAGAATTTTCTTTCTCTCTGTAATCATCCTGATTAAACGGCACAAAATAAATGTTTTTCATATTAGACAAAATTCCTATATTCTTTGCATTATTGCCAAGTCCATCATTGGTAGAAACCGCAATTACCACTGGTCTTTTGTTCCGAAGATGTGATTTTACCGCCAATGTAACGCTTGAATCGGCAATTCCGTTTGCAATTTTTGCAATTGTATTTCCTGTACAAGGTGCAATTACCAAAATATCTAAAATTTTTTTGGGGCCCAAAGGCTCGGCCTCAGGTATTTTTGATATTACTTTCTTTTCTGTTACCTCTTCCAAAAAACTTATGTGGTCTTTTGCCTTTCCAAAGCGTGTATCTGTCATATAGCTAATTTCTGACATAATAGGAAACACCTCGGCACCCATTGTTCTTAAATTTATAACCTGTGGGAAAACACGTTCAAAGGTACAAAACGAGCCGGTTATTGCAAACCCGACTTTTTTACCCGAAAGTTCCATCTACCTCGCCTCCATTTCATCAAGAATATTAAGAATTGTTTTTCCGATTATATCACCTGCGGTATCAGGAGCTACCTTTCCCGGAAGAGAAAGAGCCCAGATAACCTTGATGCCCATTTTACGAGCTGCATCAAAATCCACCCCTCCGGGCTTTGATGCCAAATCAACAATCAAGGCATTTCGGTTTGTCTTTGCAAGCATATCAGAATCCAAAATAAGAATGGGAACCGTATTAAATATTATATCAAACCTGCCTATTTCCTCATATAATCTGTCGGTATGAATTGCCTCCATTCCAAAAGAAAACACTTGTGCTCTGTCACGATTCTTGCGTGCTGCAACCGTAACCTTTGCCCCAAGACCCGACAGCATTTTTGCTAAAATTTTTCCTATCCTTCCGTTGCCTATCACAAGACACCTTGACGAATGAACTGTAAACGGTGTTTCCTGCATTGCAATTTGAATTGCACCCTCCGCTGTTGGTATTGCATTTAAAATTTGAAGCTCTTCACGAGCAAAATAATCAATGACCTTTATACCCTTTTCCTCTGCATATTTTTCAATCTTTTTGTCTGATTTTCCTGCAAGAACAATAGTACCTGCAGAAAAATTTTTTAAAAGCTCCTCTATTCTTATTTTGTTATATTTATCAGAAACGTTTATACTTTCACCATCAACTGTATATGGAAGCGGCAAAACTACCGCATTATAGCTTTTTTCAAGTCCGTCAACCGCATTTATTCTGCAAATTCTCTCCGAAAGCTTGTGCCCGTCTGCGTCGCCAAGGGCAAAGGCACTTACCTCACAGTTATGCTCCGAAACACGGTTTGCCGCACGAAGCTGCCGGAGGTCGCCGCCTACAAACAGAAGCTTTTCAGTTTTTCTGTTTACCTCCATTTTGTCTTCCTCCAACCAAAAAATTTTACTATGCTACATATTATGCCAAACCGTATTTTTTGTGTTTGAAAGAAATTTGCATATAGAACAAAGCGGCTTCACCGCTCGCCGCAGGCGGCGGTCTAAGCAAAAACGCTTTGTTTGCCTATGTGCATTTCGACAAAGCCGAAAATTTTGCACGGGCATAAAATTAGTGTTTTTGTTTAATAGGAAATTACGCAATTTCCTATTAAACAAAAAAATACAAGGCTTGGAAACTTCCAAGCCTTGTATAAATATTTTTAACCTTTTACACCGCCTACGGTAATACCGCCGAGAATATGTCTCTGGAACAAGAGGAATATAATCAGTGACGGAATTGTACCAAACATGAGACCCATAAAATATGTGTTCATCTTTACATCGGTAGCTGAACTCATTCTGAACAATTTGAGCGGAAGAGTTATGTTGTCGGTCAAATAAATCAAAGGTCCAAAGTAATCTGCCCATGCACCCTGAAGTGCACTGATTGATACGTACATAACAATCGGAACAGACAGCGGAATCATAATTCTGAAGAATATTGCTGCATCACTGCAACCGTCAATTCTTGCAGCCTCAACATAAGAAGTTGAAAGTGCGTCAAAATTATTCTTGAAAAGAATAATTGTGTACGAGTTGCAAGCATAACCAAGCCAAAGCGGCCAGTATGTATTGAGAAGGTTTACACCGCCCCAGTCGTATGCAAAGGGGAAGTGAAGCATTGTAATGTAGTTTGGCACCATTCTTATCTGAGAAGGCATCATCATTGTCCATACAACAAGTGTAAATATAAGCTTTGTGCCTGTTGGCTTTATCTTCGAAAGTGCATAACCTGAAAATCCACAGAAAATAAGTGTAAATGTAAGGTCACCCAAAGATTTGAAAAGTGTCAAAAGAATTGTGTCACCAAGTCTGAGAAGTTTCCAGGACTCTGTAATTCTGCTAATCATTTTGCCCCATGACATATCCTTGGGGAAGAAGCTTGCACTTGTATAAATTTCCTGTGTTTCTTTAAATGCGGTAAGTACAACCCACAATGCGGGAACAACAGCTATAAGCGAAAATATGAATAATATAAAAACAAATATCCAATGAATCGTTTTACCTCTAAAGGTTCTTAAATCTGCATGGCTCAGGAGACCCGCAGGCTTATCTTTGAATTTTTTAAATATAACCATTTACCTGCACCTCCTTAATAACTTTCTTCAATCTTTTTGTTCATCCAGAAATAGAAGCATGTTGCAACTAAAAGGATAACAAATATTATAAGACCAAGTGCCATAGCCTGACCGGTTGCTCGGCCGCCGCTGTTGAACGCATACTGATAAAGCTGGAAGCCAAGCGTTGATGAAGCACCGTTGGGGCCACCACCCGTCATAGTAAGCGGAGCATCCAGTGTCTGGAATATACCAATTACCTGATTTACAAGGTTTAAAAGCATTGTTGCAGAAAGTGCCGGTCTTGTAACAGTCCATGCCCGCTTAAACATTCCTGCACCATCAAGAATTGCAGCCTCGTAAAGCTCGATACTGGTACCCTGCAAGCACGCATAGTAAAGAAGCATTGTGCCGCCCATGCCCTTCCATGTAGCCTGAATAATCAAGCCAATAATTGTGAAATCGGGGTCATTAAGCCATGTATACGGATTAAAGCCCGTACTTACAAGTATCTGGTTAAGCATACCTGACATATCAGGTGCGTAAATTATCTTCCACATAAGGTAACCAACGATACCGGGGATAATAGTAGGAAGATAAATTAAAATTCTGGTTGTAGTTTTGAAATAAACGATTTCGTTTATCATTATTGCAAGTATAACCGGCGGTAAAAAGCCTATTACCAAAGACCAGAAAGTATACATAAGTGTATTCTTAAGCATTGGTATAAACTGAGAGTGATTGATTACACGTTCAAAGTTATCAAATCCAATAAACTCACCAACGGTATACGCATGCATTTTGAAGAATGCCCAAACAGAACCAAGTACCGTAGGGCGCCAAATCATTATGTACATCATAACAACCGTCGGCAAAAGGAATATCCATCCGGTTATGTCATTGCGTCTTTTTAGTCGTCTTTTGGCAGCAGAATGAGCATCCAAAGTTTTTTTTCTTGAAAGTTTCATTTTGTCTGACTTACCTTCTTTCTGTCATTTTCTTTACACTTCTGCACAAGGCATTAAAAGCATTGATGAGGATTCTAAGGTTTTGCCTTTCGTCCCCGTATATATGCCTTTGTGCAAATTTGTAGGGGCGATTTTGTACGCCCCTACTTGCATTTTACCAAAAGCTTACCGCTTAGCGGCTTACTTTTTAATAGTTGTCCAGATAGTCATGCTGGTAGTCAGAATTTGCTTTTTCAAGAACTGCTACAACATCTGCATCCTTGTTGTTAATAACTTCCTGGATACACTTGTCAAGAATTCCGTAAAGCTCCTGAGCACAGATACGTTCTTCAGGACGGATTTCAGCAGGGCAGTTTGTAACAAAGTCGTTGTAAAGCTTGATATGGTTGGGATTTACGTTTGTGTACTTTTCAATTGTAGCATGCTTCATCTTGAGGTATTCAGAATCTGTTGACCAGATTGAAAGGTCTTTTGTACCAACAAGCTGACCTTCCTCAGCCTGTGTTTTATAGCTCTTATCTGTGTTTGCTGTTACTACATCAGTTGCTCTGAAGTCGTAATCCTGTTCAATCCACTTAAGTGCTGCTTTCAGTTGATCCTCTGTTGCAGTCTTAGGCATCATATAAACACCGCCGCCGAGAAGTGTAACATGCTTTGCAGGACCAGCAGGAAGAGCAATAGCACCCATATTGTTTATATCCATATCATACTTAAGAGCATATCTTGAAGCACCGTGCTCGTCGATAAGCATTGCAGCTTCGCCGGTTGCCCACATCTGATATCTCTTATCGTAGTCAACAAGTGAGTCCTGAGGAAGAACATCATACTTCCATCTAAGGTCCTTTACAAACTGAAGTGCTTCAGCAACCTCGGGGCTGTTGAATACTGCCGTGTATGTACCATCTTCGTTTTCTTTTACAAATTCGCCGCCAAATGACCAAGCAAGAGGTGTAAAGAGCCAACCGCCAACATTGTTTGTGGTAGACATAGCAAAGCCAGCCTTGCCTGTTGCTTCCTTGATCTTAACGCAGAATTCAGCAAATTCGTACCAATCCTTGGGCTGTTTGGGTGTGCCGTCTGCATTCATAAGACCAGCCTTTTCAAACATCTCGATGTTTACCCAAAGGCCAAGAACATATGATGAACGCGGGAATGAGTAAACATTGCCGTCAGGGCTGAGTGCATCAAGAATCTGGGGATTGAGGTTGTCATAGAAACCGTTTTCCTTGAGCAAATCTGTAATGTCTGCAATATAGCCGGCATTTACAGCAGGGTTAACCTCGGTATATGCTGTATTGAAAAGTGTTGGAAGCTGACCGCCCGCTGCCTGTGAATAGAAAGCCTTAAGGTCATAATTCCATTCAAGGGGAGTAACAGCAATGTCGGGGTTTGCCGCATGGAAGTTTGCAAGCTTTTCGTCCCAAGTTGCACGTGCAGGCGTACCTTCTGCAGGATAACCGCCAACTGTGATAACTGTTCTGCCCTGTTCGTCCTTGTCTGATACATCTTTGCCGCAGCCAACAAATACTGTCACTGCCATTGCAAGACAAAGAACAACTGCAAAAACTCTTTTAAGATTTGTGTTCATAAAGTTTCCCTCCTGGATTTTTGTGTTTTAACACATTTATTTTAAATTTTAATTTTTTTACAGAAATTGATAAAGCATATTTTACAGTTATATGTACTTTTAGTGCTTTTTACTAACTTATGAAATTATTATAACAGTAATTCTGCCAAACGCCAAGAGTTTTTTGTGCAAAAATGACATTTTTTTCTAAAACTTTTAAGGTTTGTTTGTTTACTAAGTACACGTTACAATATTCCAACAAGGCAAAATAAACAAAAAGCCCTGTAAGCATTGAAAACAGTGGCTTTTTATATATTAATATTCAATTTTTACAAATTCACATTTTTACCTTTTGGCTTTGTTCAACATATCCAAAAGGGCATTTTTGTCATAGACATATGCCTTGTTGCAAAACTGACAGACAATCTCCGCCTCGCCCTGCTCATCAATTATATCCTGTATTTCCTTCTTTCCAAGACTTACTATCGCACGCTGCATACGTTCATCACAACAGTCACATATATATTCAACCTCGCTATTTTCAAGAATATCAACCTCAAAGTCCTTAAGAACCTCACGGATAATATCCTCATTGCTCATTCCTTTTTCAAACATAGCTGTAACGCTTTTAATGTTTTCTGCCGACTTCTCAAACTTCTTGAGGTTAAACTCATCACAGTCAGGCATAATCTGCACTATAAATCCGCCTGCCTGCTTCACCGTATAGTCTCTGTCAACAAGAACGCCCAAAGCAACAAGACTTGGAACCTGCTCAGACTGTGCGTAATAAAAAGCAATATCATCGCCTATTTCACCTGTCTGTATGGGGACCTGACCAATATAAGGTTCTTTCATTTTAAGGTCCTTCACCACGCTAAGATACCCGTTTTTGCCAACTCCACCACCTACATCAATCTTGCCAATACGATTGAGCGGAAGGTCTGCAACAGGATTTTCAACATAACCCTTAACCTCGCCCTTTGAATTTGCAACAGCCAGAATTCTGCCCAAAGGCCCGTTGCCGTGAAGTTGAAGGGTGAGAGAGCTATCCTCCTCCTTCATCATACTGCCCATAATCACAGCCCCTGTCAGAAGTCTACCAAGAGCTGCCGTTGCAAGAGGCATTGTGCTGTGAAACTTTTGAGCTGCTGAAACAATGTTTTTTGAATTTACGGCATATATACGGATAAGTCCGTTTGATGTAACCGCCTTTGTTAATATGTCTTTCATACTATTTACCTTTCTTCTCTACGAAAAAATCGACCCACCGCAATGAGTCGATTTTAAGTCTATTTTGTGATCGTTTAAATATATTAAAAGGATTACACGCGTGTAACGTTTGCTGCCTGCGGTCCTTTAGCTCCTTCTACAACCTCAAATTCAACTTCTGCGCCTTCTTCAAGAGTTTTGTAACCATCCATTGCGATAGCTGAAAAATGAACAAATACATCTGTTCCTTCTTCACTTTCAATGAAACCGAAACCCTTCTCGGCGTTAAACCATTTTACCTTACCTTTTTGCATAATTTGTCCCTCCAATTCCGGTCAGTTTGTGTTGACCACGCGATAAGTATATCACTTAACCCCCGATATGTCAACCCATTTTTTGGGAAATTACGAAAAAAACACGTTCATCATTGTCGGATGCTGTCGTAAATTCAAAGGGCTTGTAAGTCCCTGACACCTCAAGACCACTGTCCCCCGCAAGACTTAAAATTTCTTCTGTTGAATATGCCCTTTCCTCCTGAAACTCATCAAATCTCACATAACTTCCATCAGGCTGACAGCAAAAAAAGTTCAGATCAAACTCGCAAATTTTTGTCTCATCAGAATATTCACTTTGCCACACATAATATACTTCCTCATCCTCATATACATATGTATTTCCACCAAGGACTTCTTTTAACTTGTACTCGGTATTGAGGTCAAAAATCATTATCCCCCCCGGATTGAGATAGTTTTTAACAAGCTTAAAAAGCTGCCTTACCTCCTCAGGGTCGGTCAGATAATTTATCCCGTCAAGAGCACACACAATTGCATCAACAGTGCCATAAAGTTCCATTTTACACATATCCTGATTAAGAAACAGTATGTCAAGCCCCTCATTTTTTGCCTTATCCCTTGCAATATTAAGCATCTCGCAGGATAAATCAAGACCTATCATATCATAACCGCGTTTTGCCATAGGAATAGTTATATTTCCCGTTCCGCAGCCAAGGTCAAGTACAAGGTTCGGCTTGATACCGTATTTTTCAAATATTTTTTCGTAATAGTCAACAAAAGCCTCATAATCTGCATCCTGAAGCCTGTCGTAGACCTGTGCAAAATCATTATACATATACTTACCCCTTAACTAAATCTTTTCAAGCTTAACATATGCCGCCATAAGATTCTTTTCACCAACATCATCAAACTTGACTTTAAGAAACATATCCGCGCCCAAAGCCTTCGCCTCAAGCACTGTACCTTCACCAAACTTGCGATGCAAAACTCTGTCACCTGCTGCAAAATCCATATTTCCCGCAGCCTCCTGTGCAAGTTTTGGCTGAGACGGCACTGTTTTAAATGCCGAGGTATCCATTTGTGGTTTTTTGTATGAAACCGCCTCAAAAGCCGTTTCAGCAAAGGTCTGACATTTTTCTTCGCTGATAAACTCCTTGGGTATTTCCTTTAGAAATCTCGATTTCATATTGTTTCTTGTTGAGCCAAACATCGTACGACAATTTGTATGGGTAAGAAACAGTTTTTCCTTTGCACGGGTTATACCAACATAGCAAAGACGACGTTCCTCTTCCATTTCCTCCTCGGTATTCATTGACCTCATCCCGGGAAAAATTCCCTCCTCCATACCAACCAGAAAAACATTTTTAAATTCAAGACCTTTAGCACTGTGCAGTGTCATAAGTGTTACTGTTTCCTGTGCCTCGTCAAAGCTATCAATATCCGCTACAAGGGATATATTTTCAAGAAGGTTTTCAAGCAAACATTCGGGGTCGTCCTTTACTGTTTCGTGTACCATTGAAACAAATTCCTTAAGGTTTTCAATTCTGGTACGGTTTTCAACCGTATCCTCTGCCTCAAGTGCCGACATCATTCCCGAATCGTATATTACCGACTTCACAAACTCTACAAGACCCTCGCCGGGGGCAATTTTCTCGCTCATAGAATTTATCAATTCAGCAAATGTCTTAAGCTTTGCCGCCGCTCTTGAAAGCTCGGAATAGTTTTCTGCAGAAAGTGCAACATCAAAAGCACTTATTCCATATTCCTCGGCAAGTCTCAAAACCTTGTCAACAGTTGTATCACCGATACCTCTTTTAGGTTCATTGACAATTCGGCCGAACGCAACATTGTCGGTTTTGTTCTGAATAAGTCTTAAATATGACGTCAAATCCTTGATTTCCTTGCGGTCATAGAATCTTAAGCCACCAAAAACCTTATATGGAATTGCATTTCTTAAAAGCGTATCTTCCACCACTCGGGACTCGGCATTCATACGGTAAAGAACAGCATAGTCATTAAAAGACCCCACATCTTTGCGAAGCTCCTGAATTTTATCGGCAATATATTTTGCCTCATCGTGTTCGTTGCTTGCGTTATAGACTGTTACCAGCTCGCCCGAACCGTTCTGTGTCCACAATTTCTTGGGTTTTCTGCCGCGGTTGTTTGCAATTACACCATTTGCAGCATTCAGAATATTCTGGGTACTGCGGTAATTTTCCTCAAGCTTGATTGTTTTTGAGTTTTCAAACTCATCTTCAAACCCGAGTATGTTAGAAATATCTGCACCACGGAATTTATAAATACTCTGGTCATCATCACCAACAACACAAATATTTTTATACCCACCTGCAAGAAGGCTTACAAGTCTGTACTGTGCGTGATTGGTATCCTGATACTCGTCAACAAGTATGTATCTGAATTTCTGCTGATAATATTCAAGCACGTCGGGATTTTCCTCAAAAAGCTTGACTGTGCACATAATCAAGTCGTCAAAGTCAAGAGCATTATATTTTTTCAGCCGCTCCTGATAAATTTTGTAGACTCTTGCAACAATTGATTTATAGAAGTCTGTTTTGAATATACCTGCATATTCATCGGGATATATAAGCTCGTTCTTTGCCTGACTTATTGCACCGCCTATCGCCTTTGGGGTAAACTCCTTGCTGTCAATATTGAGGTCCTTCATACATTCCTTGATAAGGGTCTGACTGTCAGAGGTATCAAAAATTACAAAGTTCTTTTCAAAGCCAAGACGGTCAATATCTCGTCGTAAAAATCTTACACATGAGGAATGGAATGTTGACGCCCACACATCCTCACCCGTTTTGCCAAGCTTTGCCGAAAGTCTTGACTTCAGCTCTGCCGCAGCCTTGTTGGTAAAGGTTATTGCCAGTATATTGTATGAGCTTACCGGGTCTTTTGAAAGGTATTTCATAAAGTCAGGCGGAAGCTCGTCAATCTCACCCTTTGCATACCACTCAAGAATTTCAAGCTCCTCCTCAGACAAATCCTTTGGAATTTCTGTATCAAAATATGCTCTGCCGTATATCATAAGGTGAGCAATCTTGTGTATTATAACCGTTGTTTTGCCCGAACCCGCTCCTGCAATTACAAGCAGAGGACCCTCAGTATTGACTACTGCCTCAAACTGCTTATCATTTAAATTGCTCCAACTGTTTCTAATTATATTTTTCCTTATATCACTAAAATTCATAGCTATTTTCCTTTTTAATTACAAATAATTCCGCCACCCACAACGATTTCAGGCTCGCAAATATCATAAAACACCACCGCCTGTCCGGGTGTAACTGCACGTTGAGGCTCTTCAAACATAACTCTTACTCTATCCTCAGCCTCAGGTATAACCGTTGCCTTTCCCGGTTTTGCACTGTACCTCACCTTTGCAAGGACATCCACAGGCTTTTCAAGTCGGTCAAATGGAATAAAATTAAGCTTGCCAGCAAAAAGCTCTGACGAAAACTCTGTGCCTTTTTCACCCAGGACTACCTGATTTTTTTCAGCATCTATTTTTGTTACAAACATAGGCTTACCAAAGGTTACACCAAGACCTTTCCGCTGACCGATTGTGTAGTTTATGATTCCCTGATGTCTGCCCAAGATATTGCCGTCTGCATCAACAAAATCACCATCCGGACATTTTTCACCTGAGTACTTTTCAATATAACTTATATAGTCATCATCGGGAACAAAGCAGATTTCCATACTGTCTGCCTTGTCGGCAATATCAAAGCCAAGCTCTTGTGCAATCTTTCGTGTTTCATCCTTGTTTTGAAGCTCACCAAGGGGCATAATCGTCTTTGACAGTTGTTTTTGATTAAGCGAATAAAGTGCATAGGTCTGGTCCTTTTTTGATGCTGCCGCACCCTTGAGCAAATATCTACCTGATGCTTTGTCAAATTCAATACGAGCGTAATGTCCTGTTGCAATTTTTTTTGCACCAAGACTTTCAGCAAAGCTTTGCATTGCATCAAACTTGAGAAAACGGTTGCACACAATGCAAGGGTTTGGAGTTCTGCCGTTTTGATATTCCGAAACAAAATAATCAATTACTTTGCTTTTAAACTCGTCTCTGAAATCAGCTGTGTAATGAGCAATTCCTAATTTTTCACAAACAGCCTTTGCATCTCTTGCACCACTGCCGTCGTTTTCACAAAGCAGCATTGTTATTCCAATAACCTCAAAGCCTTGATTTTTAAGAAGTGCTGCCGCTACGCTTGAGTCAACACCCCCCGACATACCTATTGCAATTTTTTGTTTTTCCATAATTATTGTTTTAAAAAGACCGACGCACTTGGTGCCGGTCTTTTTACCTTTCAAATAGGATTATTCTTCTTCGTGATGGTGTCCGTGACAACATTCACAGTTGCCGTTGCAGCCAACAATGCCTGTGGGGTCAATACCCTGACGGTTGTAGTAATCTGCAATAGCAGAATGTATTGCCTCCTGAGCAAGATTTGAACAATGCATTTTTACGGGAGGAAGTCCGTCAAGAGCCTCAGCAACTGCAACATTTGTAATCGCAAGTGCCTCATCAATAGTCTTGCCCTTAACCATTTCGGTTGCCATGCTTGAGGTTGCAACTGCCGCACCGCAGCCAAAGGTCTTGAATTTTACTTCTTCAATCACCTTTGAATCATCATCAATTTTCATATAAATCTTCATAATATCGCCGCATTTGGGGTTACCAACCTGACCTACGGCGTTTGCATCTTCTATTTCGCCCACGTTTCTTGGGTTTGAAAAGTGGTCCATTACCTTTTCACTATACATATCTTTTGTCTTCCTTTCCTAAATTACCTGTTTTTAACCGCCTCGTATAGAGGTGACATTTCACGAAGTCTTGCAACTATTGTTTTAAGCTCATCAACAATTTTATCTGCATCTTCGATTGTGTTCGAATTACCAAATGTCACTCTCAGCGAGCCGTGTGCTGTTTCGTGTTTCAAGCCAATTGCAAGCAGAACATGTGACGGGTCAAGGGAGCCTGATGTGCAGGCACTTCCGCTTGATGCAGAAATCCCTTTCATATCAAGCATCAGGAGAAGTGACTCGCCTTCAATAAATTCAAACGAAATATTTGCGTTGCTTGCCATACGCATTGTCGGGTGACCATTAAGCCTTGTATACGGAATTTCATCAAGGACTCTTTTAATAAATCTGTCACGCATTTCAGAGAGCTTTTTGGTATGTCCTGCAATATCAGCTGTTGCAAGTTCAATGGCTTTACCAAGACCAACTATACCAGGGACATTCTCCGTTCCTGCACGTCTGTTTCGTTCTTGAGCTCCGCCTGTAATGAAAGGTGCAAGCTTTGTGCCCTTTCTTACATAAAGAGCACCCGTGCCCTTGGGTCCGTAGAATTTGTGTCCTGTAAGGGAAAGCAAGTCAATATTCATTGTATCGACGTCAATTTCCATCATTCCGATTGCCTGTACCGCATCTGTGTGAAACAAAACACCTGCTTCCTTTGCAACTTTACCAATTTCTGAAATCGGCATAATTGTACCTATTTCATTATTTGCCGCCATTATGGTAACAAGTATTGTCTGGTCTGTTATTGCATTCTTTACCGATTCAGGTGAAACCATACCAAACTCATCAACGGGCAGATACGTAACCTCAAATCCTTGCTTTTCAAGCTCCATACAGGTATGAAGAACAGCATGATGTTCAACTGCAGAAGTAATTATATGATTGCCCTTTGCCTTGTTTGCCATTGCTACCCCACGGATTGCCCAGTTGTCAGCCTCGGTACCCGAGCCTGTGAAAAACACCTCACTATCTTGTGCACCAATGGCTTTTGCCACTTGTTCACGTGCAGTATTAACTGCCTTTTTAGCCTCTCTGCCCTCGGCATAAACCGTCGAGGCATTGCCGAAGTCCTGTGCAAAATAGGGAAGCATCGCATCAAGAACCTGAGGGTTCATAGGTGTTGTAGCCGAATGGTCTGCGTAAATTCTTTTTACTTCCATATTATAAATCCTACCTTTCGTGAAGTTTCCGGAGTACGCCCGATTCTGTCTGGCAATCTATGAAAAGTAGATTTCTCCGTATAAATATCAGTTTTTGTTTCTTTCAGTTTCCATAACCGCAAGACGGTCACACCGCTCGTTCTCAGGATGCCCTGCGTGACCCTTGACCCATACAAGCTCGACTTGATGATATTCAAGTAAATCAAGAAGTTTTTCCCAAAGGTCAGGGTTTTGTGCCTTTTCCTTTTTGGTACGCATCCAACCATTTTCACGCCAGCGGACTGCCCAGCCGCAGTTTATGGCATCCACAAGGTACTTTGAGTCGCTGTAAAGTGTAACGCTGCACCGTTCCTTTAAAGCTTCCAGCCCTGCGATTGCCGCAGTAAGCTCCATACGGTTGTTTGTTGTTTCCCTTTCGCCACCCGAAAGCTCCTTTTCCACCCCATTGTAACGAAGAATTGTTCCGTATCCGCCGGGGCCCGGATTTCCGCTGCACGCACCGTCAGTAAAAATTTCAACTTTTTTCAAGGCTTCCATTTTGAAAACTGCTCCAAACTGATTATATATGTAAATTTTAGCTATCCGCCAAAACTACACTTCATTGTATCACATACTTAATAAAAAATCTATATTATTTTGATAAATAAACAAAAATTTATCAATCTTTTTTTTCATTTTCCGTTTTAAGCTCCGCAACAAAGGCTTTTTCCTTTTTTGTAAGCTTTGCTTTTCCAAGCATTCCTCTGCGTTTTTTAAATGTGTTTTCAATGGCACTTTTCCGTTTCCATTCCTCAATCAGCTTGTGATTGCCGTTTTGCAAAACCTCGGGGACAGTTCTGCCGTTCCACACACTTGGTCTGGTATACTGGGGATATTCCAGAAGGCCGTCAAAGTGGGACTCGTCCGAGAATGACATTTCTGACGAAAGTACACCCGGAATCATCCTCGCTGTTGCATCAACCACCGCCATTGCCGCAATCTCGCCGCCGGTCAGCACAAAATCACCGATTGATATTTCCATATCAACAATTTCGTCAAGAATTCGCTGATCAACACCCTCATAATGTCCGCAAAGAAGCACAAGATGTTTTTCCTTTGCAAGACGTTTTGCTGTTGATTGTCTGAAGGTTTTACCCTGAGGCGAAAGATATATTGTTTTGGGTTTGTACGAAAGTTCGTCGGTCACACTTTTGTATGCCTGAAAAATAGGCTCTGCCTGCATAACCATTCCCTGACCGCCACCGTAAGGATAATCATCCACCTGTCGGTGTTTGTTGAAGGCAAAATCCCTGATTTGCACACAATTAATTGAAAGCAGCCCATTCTCCTCGGCTCTGCCGATTATACTTGTTTTAAGTGCTGCCTCAAGCATTTCGGGGAAAAGCGTAAGTATATCAATCTTCATTAATCAATCAATCCTTTTAAAGGTGTAATTACAATTTTTTTGCCGTCAATATCCACAGATTTTATTACCTCATCAATAACGGGAATAAGCGTTTGCTTTTTTGTATTATCCTCAACAACATAAACATCATTGCTGCCTGTTTTAATTATATCACATATTTTACCAAGCTCTCTTCCCGCGTCGGTTTCAACATTGCAGCCAAGCAAATCACAAATATAATATGTCCCCTCGGGAAGCTCGCCCAAAGCCTCTCTTGGCACAAACAAAAGCTTGTTACGATAGCCTTCGGCATCGTTTATGTGGTCAATACCTTCAAGCTTTAAAAGAACCATATTTTTATGGATTGCTGACTTTTCTATAATATATTCTTTTTCATCTATTAAAACATACTCAAGCTCGTGGAAGATTTCAGGGTCATCACACCAGGGCATAACCTTTACATCGCCACGAAGTCCGTGAGTATTAACTATTTGTCCTATTTCAAGTAAATTTTCCATTCTTTTACCTCAAAAAACAAGACTGCACCACTAAAGCAATGCGATAATTTTTCGCCTGCCCGATGATACAGTCCCAATTTCACAATTATACAATATCAACTGTCACTTTTTTGTTTTCGTGACTTGCCGCAGCCTTAACAACGGTACGGATAGCCTTGGCAATTCTGCCCTGCTTGCCGATAACCTTGCCCATATCATTCTCACCTACGTGAAGTGTAAGAACAACTGCATTTTCCTGAACGCTTTCTTCAACCGAAACAGCATCAGGGTCTGAAACCATTGATTTTGCAATAAATTCCAAAAGTTCCTTCATTTTTGTTCCTCCAAACTGCAGTTCTTATTTGTATGCCGGGAGATGTCCCGGCATACAAAATATACCTCTGCACAATCTACAAGGTCAATTAGATAATGCCCTTGTTCTTAAGAAGACGCTTAACTGTGTCTGTGGGCTGTGCACCGTTTGCAATCCACTTTGCAACCTTTTCAGCGTCGAATTCAACAGCTGCAGGCTCGGTCATGGGGTTGTATGTGCCAACCTGTTCGATAAATCTGCCGTCTCTGGGGTATCTTGAATCTGCAACTACTACACGATAGTAAGGAGCCTTCTTTGCACCCATTCTTCTTAAACGAATTTTTACTGCCATAATTTGTTACCTCCAAAAAATATATATAATTTAATAATTTTTCATATGTAATGTGGGCTAAAAAGGAAATCTCATATTCCCCATACCGCCCATTTTGCCAAGCTTTTTCATCTTTTTCGTCATATTGCCGCCTGTCATCATTTTCATCATCTTTTGCATCTGCTCAAACTGTTTTACAAGAGCATTTACATCGCCAACGGTTGTACCGCTGCCCTTTGCAATACGCTCGCGACGTTTTGGCGTTAATTTATCAAGATTCTCGCGTTCACGCTTTGTCATTGATTTGATAATTGCCTCGGTACGAAGCATCTTTCTTTCATCTATCTGAACATCCTTAAGCTGACTTTGGTTAACTCCCGGAAGCATCCCCAAAAGCTGCTCCATAGGACCCATCTTCTTCATCTGCTCCATCTGGTCAAGGAAGTCGCCATAGGTAAAGGTTGAGGTCCTCATCTTTTTCTCAAGTTCAAGAGCCTTTTTCTCGTCAATCGCCTGCTCGGCCTTTTCGATAAGGCTTAAAACATCACCCATACCAAGAATTCTTGAAGCCATACGTTCAGGATGGAAAACCTCCAAATCGGTAAGCTTTTCACCCATACCGCAGAACTTGATTGGCTTGCCTGTAACCGCACGCACCGAAATTGCAGCACCACCACGGGTATCACCGTCAAGCTTGGTAATAACAACACCGTCAACCTCAAGTTCGTTGTTAAAGGCTTCGGCAACATTAACCGCGTCCTGACCTGTCATTGCATCAATGACAAGCAAAATCTCGCTTGGCTGAACCGCATCCTTAATGTTTTTCAGCTCCTGCATAAGCTCCTCATCAATATGAAGACGACCTGCAGTATCAATTATCAGCACATCGTTTGAATGAAGCCTTGCATGGTCAAGCGCCTTTTTTGAAATATCAACCGGGTCTTTTGACCCCTCAACGGTAAAAGTAGGTAAATCAAGCTGAGAGCCAACCACCTGAAGCTGTTTTATTGCCGCAGGACGGTAAACGTCGCAGGCACAAAGCAGAGGGCGTTTCCCCTGTTTTTTAAGAAGTCCGCCAAGCTTTGCCGCAGTCGTGGTTTTACCTGCGCCCTGAAGACCTGTCATCATAATTACCGTAGGCGGTTTTGAAGAAATTTTTATCTTTTCTTCACTTCCCATAAGACTTATGAGCTCTTCATTAACAATCTTTATAACCTGTTGTCCGGGGGTAAGAGATTCCATAACCTCGGCCCCTGCAGCACGTTCAGACACGCTGTTTACAAAGCTTTTAACCACTTTGAAGTTAACATCAGCTTCCAAAAGGGCAAGCTTTACCTCACGCATAGCTTCCTTAAGGTCAGCGGGCGAAACCTTTCCCTTGCCCCGAAGCTTTTTAAAAGTACCCTGAAGCTTTTCAGCAAGACTTTCAAATGCCATTGGTTATTGCTCCCTTCTGTCTAAAGCTTTAAGCATTACTTCTCCTCGTCGTTTATTTCACCGACAATTGTCAGTATGCTGTTTATCTGCTTTTTTATTTTTATCGAAAGCTCCTTTGACTCGGGTGATGCCTCAATATCGGCAATAATCTGGTCAATTTCGGAAAGCTTTTCTTTTATCCCAAGAAACCGTTTTACAAGACCAAGCCTTTCTTCGGTGTCATAAAGGATTGTCTCGGCACGCTTAAGATTGTCACGTACACCCTGACGGCTGATTTCAAGCTCTGCCCCCACCTCAGACAAGGATAAATCCTCGTTGTAGTAAAGGTCAACTGTATCTGCCTGCCTGTCGGTAAGCATTTTTCCGTAAAAGCTGAAAAGGAGTGCAATTTCAACATTTTTTTCCACAATTACTCCCCCTTTTTTGCTTAATGTAAAGCTATTTTACTTTACACCTCGACTATTTTACATCATTCAGCCTTGTTTGTCAAGTGTTTTTTATAATTTTTTATTATTAAAATAAGTCCCACGACAACAATCATTGCCGAAAGCAGCTGCGACACTCTGAAAGGTCCTAAATACAACGAGTCCGCACGCAGACCCTCAATAAACATTCTGCCACTGCCGTACCAAACCATATAACAACAAACCAGCTCGCCCTCAAACACCTGACGTTTCTTGTAAAAACAAAGTACAACAAATCCAAGTGTGTTAAAAAGGGATTCATATAAAAATGTGGGATGAACCGAATTGGCAATTAAAACACCGTCATATTCAATTGTCATTGCCCAGGGCATTGAGGTATAACCACCAAATGCCTCACCATTTACAAAGTTTCCCCATCTGCCAATTGACTGACCGATAAGAAACGAAAGTGCAAGTATGTCAAAAGCTGTGCCGATACAAATTTCTTTTTTCCGGCAATATATAAGTACCACGGCAAAGGCACCCAGCACTCCACCGTAAATTGCAAGTCCTCCGCCACGGATATTCAGTATTTCCGACGGATTTGTGCTGTAATAATCCCAACTGAAAGCAACATAATAAAGCCTTGCACAGATTATTGAAACAGGTACAGCGATAAGGAACATATTTAAAAAATCATCCTGACTTATTCCCTTTCGCTTAGTTTCCCTTGTTGCATAAATAAAGGCAAGAACAACGCCAAGTCCAATTATCAATCCATAGGAATAAACCGGCAACCCAAACACCGAAAAAAGCGAGCGACTTACATCAAATGAAAGGCCAAGACCCGGAAAGGATATATGATTTACCATATTTATTCCTCCGTTTCATCAAGAGGTTCAATAACCGAAAGGACCGATCCTTCCTCGGTAAAATGCTCAAAAAGTCTTTCTTCAAGCTGTTTTTTTGTTATGCCTTGAACAATTTCATTGTTTTCAAAAGGATTGATGTCCGACATAAAGGCACGTATAAAGTTGTTGCCAATACGTTCAACATCATTATATTCACGAAGATTTGAGCCAATCATAACCCTCTTTATTCTTTCAAGCTCGTCCTCGTCAATTCCTGCATTTTTCACTTCTTGTATGCGGTTTAAAACCCTTTTATAAACTTCTTTTGGGTTTTTGCTTTCGCCGCTGACCGAAGAAAATCCATACCTCTTCTCTATCTCCGCATCTGCCGAAAAGCTGCCGTCTATAAGACCCTCTTCATAAAGCTTAATGAAAAAGATGCTGCTTTTACCAAAAAGCAGGCTCAGCAGAATTTTTGATTCAATCTGCTTTGTCAAAAGCTCTTTTCCACAAACATCCGTTTCTGTTTCCTTAAATCCAATCATAAACTGAGGCTTTGAAACACTCATCTTCTGCACAATATAATGCTCAGATGCAGACCTCGGCTCGTCAATTCTTTCACGGTTTATTCTGCCTCGGTCCTTGTCCTTGGTCACATATTTGTCAACAACTTTGACCGCCTTTTCAGGGTCAATGTCCCCAACCATAACCAAAAACATATTTGACGGATTGTAAAACGCATCACAGCAATCAAAAAGAAGCTGAGGTGTTATCTCGCTTATACTTTCAACCGTACCCGCAATGTCAGTTTTCACGGGATTGTTTTTGAACATTCCCTGAAGCATATTGAAAAACAACCTCCAGCCGGGGTCATCATCATACATTTTAATTTCCTGACCGATAATTCCTTGTTCCTTGCTGACGTTTTCCTCAGTAAAATATGGGTGATTTACAAAATCAACCAGAATGTCAAGATTTTCATAAAAGCTGTCGGTGCACGAAAACAAGTATGCTGTCATATCAAAGCTTGTATAAGCATTGCTGTTTGCACCTGTCAGGGCAAAACGGTCAAAAGCATTACCGCCGTCTTCCTCTTCAAAAAGCTTGTGTTCAAGAAAATGGGCAATCCCGTCAGGAAGCTTAATTTCTTCACCGGTCTGCGGTTTTTTAAGCACTGTATCAATCGAGCCATATTCTGTACCGTAAATGGCATAATACTTGCAAAAGCCTTTTTTCGGGACAATATAAATCCGAAGTCCGCTTTCGTGTATGCCGGACAAAATTTCTTCCTTAAGCAATTCACTTTTTATACTATCAAATTTCACTGTTTGCCACCCCCTTCAAGAAATATACAGTATCCTCCTGTACACGGTTTGCCGCATCAATTATTGCTTTTCGGTCAACCATCTGCAATCTTTCAATAAGGCAATCAATTGTTTCGTCATTTCCAAGTAAAATCTGACCCATATAAAAATTCTCGGTTGCAGCCAGGCTGTCCTTTGCACTTCCAAGACTTGTTGCAAGGTATTTCTTTGCTGAAACAATTTCATCATCGGTGAAATCACCTTTTTTCATCTTGTCAAGCTGAGCCATTATTTCGGCATATGCCGCATCAAATTTGTCAGCCTCAATGCCTGAGCTTATCTTCATATACCCCTTTTGTCTGTCTGTCGCCGAAAATACATAATAAGCAAGACTAAGTCTTTCACGTACATTGTTAAAAAGCTTTGAAAAAGGACTTCCACCAAATATACACGAAAACAGCATAAATGCATAATACTCATCAGATACCGGGGATATTCCGCAGTTAAAGCCCATAACAAGCTTGCTTTGGGATGTTGGCATTGGCTCGGTTATGTTTTTAACCGTTATATTTTCCTCAGGCACGGCAAGCTTTGTCTTTGTGTATCCGCCCAATCTGTCACCAAGCACCGAAAAGGCTTTTTTAAGCTCATCAACAAGCATTTTCTCATCAAAGCTGCCACCTGCAAAAATGTCAATCGTTGCGTTTTTCAAAAGCTCACGGTAGAATTCATAAAGCTGCTTTTCGTCAATTCCATCAAGGTCCCGGACATATCCGTATTCTGATATGCCGTAAGGGTCGCCCTCAAACATAATCTCGTTGCATCTCGTCTGAGCATATTCCTTTTTATCGTTTATTATACCTTCAATAAAGTTTTTAAGATTTTCTTTTTCCTGCTTGACCCAAACAGCATCAAAGCCATCGTTTTGCACCTTGGGACAAAGAACAATTTCCTTTAAAAGCTCAATAATCTGAGGCATAACAGTTTCATTTATAAAGCTGTCACTTACAAAGGTAAGGGTAAATTTTACCGCCTCACCATCACCTTTTTTTACAATACCCAGTCCCACAGACGCACCATAAAGTTCTTCTGTACGTTTTGAAAGCTCTGTAAGACTTGGATATTTTTCAGTTCCCCTTTTTAAAACTCTGGGTAATAACGCCGCCTTTGTAGCCGTATCCCGCTTAAGAGGAAGATGCAAATAAAGGCTTATGGTGTTTGTCTTAAACTTTTCCGTCTTTAAAACTCTTATATTTATTCCTTTTGAAATTTCAAAGGTCTTTATTCCTTCCAAAATTCTCACTCCTTTAAGTATATCAGGTTTTTTAGTTTATGTAGCAAGGGTTATTTTAATACCCTTCCCAAAACTGAAGAAACCACAAAAATCAAAATATTCATCACCACAATACTTGGTCCAACAGGTGTGGATGCCAGAATTGACAAAACTATACCCACCGCCGCTGACACAACCGCTGCTGTTGCTGAGTATATAACACAGCCCCGAAAGCTCTTATGTATCCGCATTGCCGAAAGTGCAGGAAATACAATAAGTGCCGAAATCAAAAGCGAACCAACAAGATTCATCGCAACAACAATTATCACCGCAGTAATTATTGCCACAATGGTATTGTAGACCTCCGCCCTGATACCTGTACCCTGTGCAAAGCTTTCGTCAAAGGTAACGGCAAAAATTCTGTTGTAGAACACAACAAAAAGTAAAATTACTATTGTTGCCAAAACAGCACAAAGTGCAACGTCATTTTTATCAAGGGTAAGAATTGAGGTCGCGCCGAAAAGTGTTCCGCAAACATCACCCGATACATTTGAACCGTTTGGAAATATATTAAGCAGCATATACCCAACCGCCAATGCACCAACCGACACCATCGCAAGGGCAGCATCCCCCCTCACCTTTGCCGACTGACCTTTCTTGAGAAGAAGTACTGCAAGAATTGCCGTAACAGGCAAAACAACCGTTATAGGGCTTGCCACATCCAGAACAGTTGCAATTGCCAATGCCCCAAATGCAGTATGAGAAAGTCCGTCACCCAGAAAAGAAAAACGCTTTAAAACAAGCACCACACCAAAAAGTGCCGAGCAAAGCGAGATAAGAATACCTACAACAAGTGCATACCTTACAAAAGGAAACTCAAAATAATACAAAAGATTTTCAATCATTCTTCGCACCTCCTGCATTTTCCCGAATTAAGAAACGCCTTTCCCGTTTCGCTGTTTTTATATTCATCTACCGTTCCAAAAAGAACTTCACCGTTGCCAAGATGCAATATGTGTTTTGCGTGATGAAGTGCCGCATTTATGTCATGGGAAACCATTACAACCGTTATGCCCTCGGCTTTGTTCAAATCCATAAGCATATGATACATTTCATTTGTTGCAACAGGGTCAAGACCCGCCGCAGGCTCGTCAAGAATAATCAGTTTTTTTGCAGCACACATTGCCCGTGCAAGCAAAACCCTTTGTTGCTGCCCCCCTGACAAATTGCGATAGCTTGTCTTTTTAAGGTCAAAAATACCAAGCTTTTTTAAATTTTCATCAGCAATACGTTTTTCTGCTTTTGTGAACCAAAGCTTGCACCGGCTTTGTCCCAAAAATCCCGATAATACAATTTCTTTCACCGTTGCCGGAAAATCCTTTTGAAAAGCCGTCTGCTGAGGAAGATATCCTACCCCCTTAAGCCTTGACGCCCCGTTAAATGAAAGCTCACCCGAAACAGGCTTTTGAAGTCCCAAAAGGGTTTTTAAAAGGGTACTTTTACCCGCTCCGTTTTCACCTACAATGCAAAGATAATCACCCTCTGAAACCGAAAAACTCAGGTTTTGGGCAATCACCCTTTTATCATATCCTAATGCTACATTTGTGCATTTTATCTGACACATAATATTTCCTCCATCACTTATTCAAAAGCCTTGCTGATAGACTCAAGATTCCTTTCCATAACTCTTATATAATCAAATCCGTCAAGCTCAGACTTGCTTACAGTCTGGCAGGAATCCATAACAACCGCTACAACATCAGTGTCTTTCAAAGCATTATTTAAAGCCGGGGTAATGCTTTGACTTGAATTTTCAAGTTCAATAACCGTATGCTTATTATGCTTTTCAATGGCATCACAAAGCTTTGCAACCGTTTCAAAGCTTGCATCCGCATCGGTTGAGCACCCCGAAAAAGCTGCATAATAAGAAATGCCGTAATCCTGCATCATATATCCAAAAGGAAATCTGTCAGCAAAAACTAAAACCTTATCATTATGTTTATTCGCTTCATCAGCAAATTTCAAATCAAGGCTTTTCAGCCTTTCAATGTATTCTGCCTCATTTTTTTGATAAATAACACCGTTTGCCGTATCAATGTCGCATATTGCCTTAGTTATACCCGATACCGCTCTCTGTGCCAGTTTCAGTGACAGCCAGATATGCTCATCTGCTGTATGTCCGTCGCACTCGTGATTATGATGTCCTTCTGATATACAAATCAATTCGCTATCCGGAACAAGCTTAATAAGTTCAAGTCCTTTTGTTTTTTCTGAAAGGTTAATATTTTCTGTCCATTCCTCGGACTCACCACCAACAGTAATAAACAAATCACAGCTGAGAATTTTTGACATATCCTGTGTTGTTGGCTGAAAGCTGTGTAAATCTCCGCTACCCGAAAGATATGAAATTTCAAATAGTTCCGCTTTTTCGCCCACTATCTCGCATATCCAGTCATACACAGGTGCAACAGTGCATACAATGCTTATTTTATCTCCATTACTTGCAGGCTTTCCAACGCATCCGGACAAAATCACAAAAGCCAAAATAACACATAAAACAGCTGAAGAAAATTTTTTTGTCATACTCAATCAATCCTTTTAAAAAACTTGGGCAACAAGCCCTGCAATGTACGCAATCAAAGCCGAAAGCATAGCAACCGTAAGAAGTGAACAACGTCTGAATGCCAGTAAAAACGCAACTGCGGTACCGGCTATTCCGGTCACAAGGCTTCCCGTTGAATAAATTATGTAAGGAAAGGTCATCGCACCAAGCACCGCATAGGGTACATAATATAAAAAGCTTTGTATATAAACCGATTTAATTCTTCCCCTTACCAAGGTAAAGGGAATCATTCTTACAGCATAGGTGACCCCCGCCATTGCTAAAAGATATAATAAAAACTCTTTTGACATCTTTTAATCCTCCTGCCTTGGTGCAATATATGCCATTACACCTGCTGCAACAAAAGCACATATAATAATTGCAAATCCTTGAGAAACACGATTTAAATACGGCACATAATAAAATGCACAGCTTAAAACGCTTGCAATAAGAACTGTTACAAAAACACCCTTGTCATCCCTTGACGGCGGAATTATAATTGCCATAAACATACTGTAAATCGCAATTCCAAGTGCCGCACATACACTTGCAGGAAGCAACTGATTTGCATACACACCAAGGGTTGTACCAAGAGTCCATCCGATAATAGGGAGTGTTATAAGTCCATACATAAACCGTCTGCCGATTTGTCCTTTTTGAGATGCCGCAACACCGAAATTCTCGTCAGTAATACCAAAGGCTGTAACAAGACGGTGAAGCGTTGTAAAGCTTTTATCCAGTTTTTGCGTAAGAGCAAGGGCCATCAGGCAATACCTGATATTTATAATTAATTGGGTGAGAATCATTTCTATCAAAGACCCACCCGCCGCAATAATGGCAACCCCGGCAACCTGACCTGCCGATGTGAGATTGGTAAGTGATATAAGAATCGTCTCAAGTGGCTTAAGTCCCTGACTTACCGCAGTAATTCCAAAACCAAATGACACCGAAAGATATCCAAGGGCAATGGGAAGCCCTTTACCAAGACCGTATGTATATGAATTCAATTGTTTTTCTTTTGTCATATTTTCACCTATTTTAAAATTAAAGCCTAATTAACCAAATACAGTTTACCACAAAGCATCTTCAAAGTCAACCTAATACCCACCCTCTTTTCTGTTAACAAATTATTTACAAAAAACTATTGACAAAATAATTTTTAGTGTTATAATCAAATTAAAGGTCAAAGAAAGTCAAAGTCAAAAAATGAGGTGAATTAGAAAATGAAACTTAGTAATATTATAGAAGAATTTATAAAAGAAATGCTTGAAGAAAGCCGTGAGATTGAACTGCAACGAAATGAGCTTGCAAGCCGTTTCAACTGTGTTCCGTCACAAATAAACTACGTTATTTCTACAAGATTTTCACCCGAAAGAGGGTATAGTGTAGAGAGCAGACGCGGTGGCGGCGGTTATATACGGATTACCCGTACCGCACCCAAGGACGAGGGATATATCATCCATGCGGTAAATGCCATAGGCAATCATATCTCTTCTGCCGATACAGCGGCACTTCTCAGTGATATGTATAATCTTGGTATAATAAATCACCGTGAGGTAAAAATCATTATGGCGGCAACAAACGATAATTCAATACCCGTACAGCCCGATAAGCGTGGCTTTGTAAGAGCAAAAATACTTAAAAATATTCTTGTTAATCTTGTTTAAAAATCAGTCAAGGAGGAAAATGCTATGAAATGTGAAAAATGCGGAAAAAACGAAGCGACCGTAAAGTACATTGAAATTATAAACGGCAAAAAAACACAGCAAAACCTTTGCAAAAACTGTGCGGACAATAATGGAAGTATCTTTTCCGAACCCGAGCTTTTTGATTTTGGTTTTGACAGCTTCTTTCAAAGCTTTTTGAATACGCCAAGTCTCAAAACCGCTCCCTCCTCCGCTTATACATTGTGCAAAAGCTGCGGAAGCAGTATTTCAGATATTCAAAAAAGCGGCAGACTTGGCTGCAGTGATTGCTACCTAACCTTTAAAGAATATCTTTTAAAACCCCTTAAGGAAATTCACGGCAGCAACCGACATACGGGCAAAATTCCAAAACGAAGCGGCAAAAAACTTCAGACAGTAAACGAAATTGAAAAGCTTAAAACTGAGCTAAGCGCCGCAGTTGCTGACCAGAATTTTGAAAAGGCGGCACAGCTTAGAGACAAAATTCGAGAAATTGAAAATAATCAGGAAAGGTCGGTGTGATTTATGTGGTACACAGATTTTGGTCCCTTTGGCGACATAGTTCTGTCAAGCAGAATACGGCTTGCCCGAAACATTGAAGGCATACCCTTTGGTTCAAAAATGACAGCCGAAAATCGAAAAACTGTAATATCAAAATGCAAAGACGCTTTAACAGACCTCAAATTTATTGACCTTTCAAATATGTCTGATATAGAAAGGGCCGCACTTCGCGAGGAACATTTTATCAGTCCCGAGCTTGCCGAAAGCAAGCATCAATGCGGAATACTGATAAATGAAAGCTGTACAGTATGCGTTATGCTTGGAGAAGAAGACCACATACGTATCCAGACAATGGCATCAGGGCTTGACCTTTCATCCTGTCTTAAGGCAGCAAATGATATAGACGACACCATTGAAAAGAAAATCAATATTGCCTTTGACAAGGATTTTGGCTATCTGACAGCCTGCCCCACAAATACCGGAACAGGACTTCGGGCATCGGTTATGGTACATCTTCCTGCATTGACCGAAGGCAAAAAAATGCCGGGTATCATCCGCTCGTTTGCAAAGCTTGGTCTTACTGTTCGTGGAATATATGGCGAGGGCAGCGAGGCATTGGGCAATATTTTTCAGATATCCAATCAGGTAACTTTGGGTGTTACCGAAGAAGAGACCATACAAAAGCTTGAACAGATTATTTCAGACCTTATTGAAAAAGAACGTACTTTCAGTCTTGAGCTTTACAAAAACAACCGGCTCTTGCTTGAAGATCGTATAATGCGTGCGTATGGAATTCTTAAAAATGCACGACTCATAACCTCCACCGAGGCAATGCAAAGGCTTTCAGACGTAAGGTGGGGAATAAATTTGGGAATAATTAAAAATACAGACCACAAGAAATTAAGCACAGCACTTTATAAAACACTTCCGGCAAACCTCGCAAAAGCATACAACCTTTCAACAGCCACAGAAAGAGACTTAAAACGCGCAGAAATATTTTGCGAAATGCTTGCCTGAAAACAGCATAACAAGAAAGGAATGATATTATGTTTGAACAAAAACTTACCGAACGTGCAAAATCAGCAATTAACCTTGCAGGCACTTCTGCAATGGAAATGGGTCACAACTATATAGGTACCGAGCACCTCCTCCTTGGTCTTGTCCGTGAGGGTGGTGGTGTTGCGGCAAAAATCCTGACCGAAAATGGAATAACCGCAAAGAAAATTGAAGATAAAATTGACTTTTTTGTGGGTCTTGACCTGCCTCTTAACAATCCGGCAATCAGCTTTACCCCCCGAACAAAAAGTGTTCTTGAGCACAGCTATTCCGAGGCACGCAAGCTTGGTCACAATTACATTGGTACCGAACATATCCTTATAGCGTTGCTTCGTGAAAATGAGAGCCTTGCTGTAAGAATACTTGCCGATCTTAATGTTAATCTTCAAAAGGTGTATTCGGACATTATAAAACTGATGACAGAAAATAATTTTGGAGATATTCCGCTCCAAGGTCCTGCTGACCAGCCCCCTGTTTCAGGCAAGTCAAAACGAAACGGCGAAAAAACGCCTACTCTTGACAAATACGGCCGTGACCTTACCAAAATGGCAGCAGAGCTTAATCTTGACCCCATTATCGGCAGAGACAAGGTTATTGAGCGTGTGATACAAATTCTCAGCCGCAGAACCAAAAACAACCCTTGTCTAATCGGTGAGCCGGGTGTTGGTAAAACCGCAGTTGCCGAGGGTCTTGCTCAAAAAATTGTAAGCGGTCTTGTGCCGGAAATTTTAAAGGACAAAAAGGTAGTAACTCTTGACCTTTCTTCAATGGTTGCCGGCGCTAAGTACAGGGGCGAATTTGAAGAACGTCTTAAGGGAGCAATGGAAGAAATCCGCAAAGCGGGTGACATTATTCTGTTTATTGACGAAATTCATACCATTATCGGTGCAGGTGCTGCCGAGGGTGCAATTGATGCGGCAAATATACTAAAGCCCGCACTTGCCCGTGGGGAAATACAGATTATCGGTGCAACTACATTGGAAGAATATCGCAAGTATATTGAAAAAGATGCCGCACTTGAAAGACGTTTTCAGTCCATAATTCTTAATGAGCCAAACTACGACGAAAGCCTTGAAATCCTTAAAGGAATTCGTGACAAATACGAGGCTCATCACCGTGTAAAAATTACTGATGGTGCTCTTTCTGCTGCAATTAAGATGTCTGTAAGATACATTCCTGACAGATTTTTACCAGACAAGGCAATTGATTTGATTGACGAAGCGGCATCAAGGATCCGTATAAAAACACTTACCGCCCCCTCGGATATAAAAGACCTTGAAACAAAAATTGAGACCCTGAGACATGAAAAAGAAGCAGCAATACAATCTCAGGAATACGAAAAAGCTGCCAAGCTCCGTGATGAAGAAAAACAGCTTAGTGATCAATTTAAAAAGCAAAAAGATGCCTGGGAAACAGAAAACCACACCGACACAGCCCAGGTAACCGAAGCTGAAATTGCCGAAATTGTTTCGTCCTGGACAGGTATTCCCGTAAAGTCAATTGAAGAAGACGAGGGCGAACGTCTTTTACACCTTGAAGAAGTTCTTCACAAAAGAGTTGTTGGACAAGACGAAGCAGTTACAGCGGTGGCAAAGGCAATTAGACGCGGCAGAGTTGGTCTTAAAGACCCGAAACGTCCTATTGGCTCATTTATCTTCCTTGGTCCTACCGGCGTTGGTAAAACCGAGCTTTCAAAAACCCTTGCCGAAGCTATGTTTGGTGACGAGGACGCACTTATCCGTATAGATATGTCCGAATATATGGAAAAGCACGCCGTATCCCGTATGGTTGGCTCGCCTCCCGGATATGTAGGCTACGACGAAGGCGGTCAGCTTACCGAAAAGGTTCGCAGAAAACCATATTCCGTTATTCTTTTTGACGAAATTGAAAAGGCTCACCCTGATGTATTCAACATTCTTCTGCAGATACTTGAAGATGGTATTCTTACAGACTCGCAGGGCAGACGTGTGGACTTTCGTAATACAGTAATCATTATGACCTCAAACCTTGGTGCAAGAATGATTACCGAATCAAAAAGTCTTGGTTTTGCCGCAGCACCTGCAGATAATACCGAGCGAGATTATCAAAAGATAAAATCGGATGTTATGGGTGAGGTAAAACGTGCATTTAAACCCGAGTTTTTAAACCGTATTGATGATTTAATTGTCTTTCGTCAGCTTGGTCGTGAGGATATAAAGGTGATTGCTGGAAAAATGCTTGAAACCCTTAAACAAAGGCTTTTGGCAAATGAAATTACTGCAGATTTTTCACCCGAAGCACTTGACCGCATTGCAGACGCAGGCTTTGACCCCTCATACGGAGCAAGACCGTTAAGACGTGCAATTCAGTCAGAAATTGAAGATATGCTTGCCGAAAAGATGCTTGAAGGAACAATAAAAAAAGGTGACAGTATTACCGTCACCTATGCAGACGAAAAATTTGATGTGGCAAAATAAAAAACCAAAAGGGTTCAACCAAATCGGTTGAACCCTTTAAAATTTTTAATTCTTAAAAAATACCCAAGCCACCGTATGCAACAACAACAGCCGCAAATACGATTGAAACCATTGAAAGAAGCTTGATAAGAATATTTACCGAAGGACCTGAAGTATCCTTGAACGGGTCGCCTACTGTATCACCAACAACAGCAGCCTTGTGATTTTCAGAACCCTTACCGTTTGAATGTCCTGCCTCAATATACTTTTTGGCATTATCCCAGGCACCACCTGAATTTGACATCATTACCGCAAGAACAAAGCCTGATACCAAAGCACCTGCAAGCATACCTACAACACCGTTGCAGCCAAGAACAAGACCTACTACAATAGGAGCAAGAACGCCAAGTGCAGCAGGAGCAACCATTTCCCGAAGTGATGCCTTTGTGCATATATCAACGCAGGTTTCGTAATCTGCATCTGCCTTACCATCAAGAAGACCCGTAATTTCTCTGAACTGTCGGCGAACTTCAACAACAATCATCTGTGCTGCACGTCCAACAGCCTGCATTGTCATTGCAGAGAAAAGGAACGGAAGCATAGCACCCACAAACAAACCAATCAAGGTTGCAGGGTTTGTAATGCTTAAATTAAGTGCAGCAGGGTCGATTTCCTGAATTTTGTCTGTATAAGAAACAATCAACGCAAGTGCAGTAAGTGCGGCAGAACCGATTGCAAAACCTTTACCTGTTGCTGCGGTAGTGTTTCCAAGCGAGTCAAGAGCATCTGTTCTTTCTCTTACCTCTTCGGGAAGACCGCTCATTTCAGCAATACCACCGGCATTATCGGCAACAGGACCATAAGCATCAGTTGCAAGGGTAATACCAAGTGTTGCAAGCATACCTACAACACCGTTGCAGCCAAGAACAAGACCTACTACAATAGGAGCAAGAACGCCAAGTGCAGCAGGAGCAACCATTTCCCGAAGTG
>JAZRJL010000005.1:0-1731 GCA_045645805.1 Clostridia bacterium
TTGTTTTTTATTTACTTTTATATCAGTGATATTAAATTATAGATAGTTAACAAGATTAAAGATTATTTTTCGTTGTTGGGCGTTCTGCCCATTGCCGTCCCTCGCACAATTCGGTGCGGGGGATTGTCGTTTACGGACGGAACTTAATTGCATTCAAGCGGTTTAACCAACCCTTGAGGAACTTCTTGTTGTTCCCCTTCTTTGCTATGTTGCAGAGCCATTCGTACCGCATCTGCCATATCTTGTTGAATACCTCCTCCTGTGGCTCGGCGTTCAATGCTGCGAGGGTCTTCGGCCCGATTATACCATCATCCTTTACTCCAATCGCCCTCTGCATCTTCCTTATAGCCCAATAACTGCCACTTCCCCAACACATGTCCACACAGAGTTGGGCGATGCTCTGATTCTTGATGTCGTCGGCTCTCATCTTATCCCAATATCCTTTCTTGAAGATATGCAGCCATTCGTCCTGCGTTATGAACCGTAGGTCGTTGCATGTCTTATCCTTTCCGAAATACTGACGATAAGTAGCGATGGTCACACCGGCCATAGTACATCCACCCGCATCATCGGGGTCGTTAGCCCATCCGCCTTCCCATCTCTTGATGAATGGGACCATTAACTCTGCTTTTGCCATAGTAGTCAATTTGTTATTTAATATTATTTTATGTATATTGAGGTTATGGAAGAAATTTGGAGAGACGGAATTTATATTGATGAGAATGGAAATGTTCTTATTTTGAATGGTATTCAGGTTAGCAATACTGAAAAATTGTGTAAAAACGGCAAAACATTTGATTATTCCAATTTTAATGGCGCATCGCCTTATATCACATTTAGGTATTATGGCAAAACACTTAAATTTCATAGGTTGGTTTTATCAACATTTAACCCCGTTTCGGACACATATGCTGCTATAAATCACAAAGATTTCAATAAACATCATAACACACCTTCAAATCTTGAATGGTGTACTTATGACTATAACAATAGGTATAGTAATCTTTATGCTTTCCTTGACAACACAGGTAAAAAAATGTCAGAAGAAACTAAAAAGAAAATATCTGAATCTCTTAAAGGTAGAAGACAAACAGATGAAACAAGAGAAAAATTAAGAAACAAACTGAAAGGTCGTCACTTATCTGAAAGTGCAAAAGAAAAACTATCAAATTATCACAAAGGAAAACATTTATCAGAAGAAACTAAAAAGAAAATTAGTGAATCCTTGATTAGACACTATGCAAGTTAGTAAGAATTGGGCTTTTATCCTTCCAATAACCAAGGTTTCCCTTTGTCCTTGAAATGGCAGAGTGACATATATTACAGAGCAAAATGCAATCATCTATCTCTCTTTCGTCCCCGCATCCAAGGTGAGTATATTCCGTATGGTGAACCTGAAGTGTTATTTTTCCTTCTGCTTGTCTATGGCAACATACACACCTTTCTCCATCCCTTTGATGAACAGCGGTTTTAACAGCCCTAAACTCGTCTGACTTCAGGTATTTTTGATAAGCCTTATATTCGGGGCTATTCCTGTTTGAGCTCTTTTTAGGTTGGGATTTGGGTGTTATATCAGACCTTTGTTTCTTCGGCTTCGCTCCCAAAACACATGGAAATCTTATCTCTTATTCCTCGGCACAGATAGTGTCGTTTAATACCTCTATCCTTATCGTACACCATGCTCCACCAACCCTGTCATTGAATGACTCTGTATCGGTGAAATTCGTAATC
>JAZRJL010000006.1:0-21108 GCA_045645805.1 Clostridia bacterium
GCTGAAAACGCAGTTGAAAAGCGAATATTCCTTGAAGCTGTAATCGAAAGCTTTGAAGCCGCAATTACATATGCAAAAAGGTATTCAGACCTTGCACTTTCAATGGCTGAAAAATGCGTTGATGTCCAAAGACGTGACGAGCTGACCGAGATTTCAAAGATATGTGCCAAAGTTCCCGAAAATGGAGCAAAAAGCTTTTACGAGGCTTGTCAAAGCTTCTGGTTTGTGCAGATGCTTCTTCAAATTGAGTCAAGCGGACATTCAATTTCTCCCGGGCGTTTTGATGTTTATATGTATCCCTATTTCAAAAAGGATATTGAAAAAGGCTGCATAACCCGTGAATTTGCTCAGGAACTTATGGACTGCATCTGGGTTAAGCTTAATGATTTAAACAAGTGCCGTGATGCGGCATCGGCAGAAGGCTTTGCCGGTTACAGCCTGTTCCAGAACCTTATTGCAGGTGGACAGGATAAAAACGGTGAGGATACAACCAATGATTTGTCCTTTATGTGTATAAACTCATCAATGCACGTTATGTTGCCTCAGCCGTCGCTTTCGGTGCGTGTGTGGAACAAAACTCCTCACGAATTTTTGATTAAGGCGGCAAAACTGACCCGTACAGGCTGCGGACTGCCGGCATATTACAATGACGAGGTTATTATTCCGGCCCTTATCAGCCGTGGTCTTACCCTGGAGGATGCAAGAGAATATAACATTATCGGCTGTGTTGAACCTCAAAAAGCAGGTAAAACCGACGGTTGGCACGATGCGGCATTCTTTAATATGTGCAGACCCCTTGAACTTGTTTTTTCAAATGGTATGGACAAGGGCAAGCAGATAAGCATAAAAACCGGCGAAGTTGAGAATATGACCACCTTTGACCAGTTCTATGATGCTTACAAGGCACAGATGGAATATATGATTTCACTTCTTGTTGATGCGGACAATGCAATAGATGTTGCGCACGCAAAAAGATGCCCGCTTCCATTCCTTTCGGGTATGGTTGATGATTGTATCGGCAGAGGAAAGAGCGTTCAGGAGGGCGGTGCAATCTACAACTTTACCGGACCTCAGGGCTTTGGAATTGCCAATATGGCAGATGCATTGTTTGCAATCAAAAAGCTTGTGTTTGAAGAAAAGAAGTTTACACTTGCACAGCTTAAAGCGGCTCTTAAAAACAACTTTGGTAAAGGCGGTGCATCGGATGATGATGCAAAAGCAATTACAATCGGTGTTGTAAAAGGTCTTGCTGAGCAAGGTGTTGAAGTTTCAGCCGAACAGATTGCAAGCATATATAAAAATGTAAGTGCCGAAAGTGGTGCGAAAGCAGACGGCGGCGAGAGTGCTGAAATCTTTAAAATGATTGAAGATGTTCCCAAATTTGGCAATGATATCCCCGAGGTTGATGCCTTTGCAAGGGATGTTGCGTATACATATACAAAGCCTCTTGAAAGCTACAAAAATCCCCGTGGAGGAATTTATCAGGCAGGACTTTATCCTGTATCGGCAAATGTTCCACTTGGAGCACAAACAGGTGCAACCCCTGACGGAAGATATGCATATACACCCGTTGCTGACGGTGTTTCACCTGCAGCAGGCAGAGATATAAACGGTCCAACAGCATCGGCAAATTCAGTAGCCAAGCTTGACCACTTCATTGCGTCAAACGGAACACTCTTTAATATGAAATTCCATCCCTCAGCCCTTGAAGGAACATCAGGTCTCGAAAGCTTTGTAGCACTTATAAGAGGTTACTTTGACCAAAAAGGAATGCATATGCAGTTCAATGTGGTAAGCCGTGAAACTTTGATAGATGCACAAAAGCATCCCGAAAACTATAAAAACCTTATAGTGCGAGTAGCAGGATACAGTGCGTTATTTACAACACTTTCAAAATCACTTCAGGATGATATTATAGAACGAACCGAACAAAAAGGGTTCTAAGACGGTGAAATTTCTTCATTTCGGGCGTATTGGCTCACTTGCGTACAGCAAGTACGCGGCGTTTGCCACTCCACCCAAACTAAATGAAATTTCCCACGTCTTCAAGGAAATGTATTGACGGTGAAATTTCCTTATTACAGGCGTATTGGCTCACTTGCGTACAGCAAGTACGCGGCGTTTGCCATTCCACCCAAACTAAATGAAATTTCTTACGCTTTAGATAGTGTGTATCAAGGGTAAACTTTCTTTATTTCGGGCGGTTTAAATTGTTTTAAATTATTGCAGGGAGCGACGTCCTCGTCATTCCCAAAAAACAGAAAGGAGCGGACCAATGCTTAATGATTATTTAAACACCAGGGGCAGAATTTTTGACATTCAGCGGTTTTCTGTCCATGACGGACCGGGTGTCCGCACCATTGTATTTTTAAAGGGCTGTTTTCTTCGTTGCCGTTGGTGCTGCAATCCAGAATCCCAAAGCTATGAGATTGAAAAAATGGTTATGAACGGCAAGGAAAAAACGGTAGGCAGAGATGTTACGGTTGCCGAGGTTATGGAAATTGTCGAGCGTGACCGAATTTATTACCGCCGCAGCGGCGGAGGTGTAACCCTTTCAGGTGGAGAGTGTCTTGCTCAGCCGGAATTTGCAGCAGACCTGCTTTATGCCTGCCACGAAAAAGGGATAAATACAGCAATTGAATCAACCGGATTTGCTGATTTTGACAAGATTGAAATGCTTCTTCAAAACCTTGATTTATATTTAATGGATATTAAGCATATCAATTCGGACAAGCACAAAAAATTTACAACTCAGCCAAATGAGAAAATTCTTGAAAATGCAAAAAAAATTGCTGAAAGCGGCACAAGGCTGATAATCAGAGTTCCTGTTATCCCAGGTTTTAATGATACTGTGGAGGAAATAAAAGATATTGCAAGCTTTGCAAAAACCTTAAAAGGTGTCAACGAACTTCATCTTTTGCCATATCACCGTTTGGGTGAGCCTAAGTATGAGGGCCTTGGCAGAGAGTATCTTATGAAGGACGCACAGCATATACCTGATTCAAAAATGCAAAGCTTTAAACGTGCGGTTGAAGAAACCGGACTTAAGTGTTATATAGGAGGTTAGTTATGGCAGATATGGATTTTAACGACAGAATGAGAATTATTCAGGAACTTGTCCCCGGTAAGCAAATTACCCTTGCACATATAATTGCAAACCCTGACAAAATCCTTTACAAAAAGCTTGGTCTTGACCCGTCTGTAGATTATGCAAAGTCGGCAATAGGTATTGTTACCATGTCACCTGCCGAAACCTCAATTATTGCGGCGGATATTGCAATTAAAGCATCGGGTGCGGAAATTGGATTTGTTGACAGATTTAGTGGCACATTAATTGTGACAGGGACCGTATCCGAGGTTGAGGCTTCACTACGTGCCCTTTGCGACTATGCCGAAGAAACTCTCGGCTTTACCGTTTGCCCTGTAACAAGAACATAACAGCTATGAAAAAACTTATACTTGTTGGCAGAAGCGAAAGCGGAAAGACCACACTTACTCAGGTGCTTAAAGGCAAAAAGCCAAGATATCAAAAAACTCAGTACATAAACTATCACGATGTGATAATAGATACCCCCGGTGAATATGCCGAGAATAAAGAACTTGCACGGGCACTTGCACTTTATTCTTATGAAGCGGATGTTGTGGGACTTTTACTTGCTGCAACCGAACAGTTTTCCCTTTACAGTCCTTGCTGTACGGCTCAGGCAAACCGTGAGGTTGTGGGGATTGTAACAAAGATTGACCGCAAAGACGCAAACCCCGAAAGGGCGGAAAGTTGGCTTAGACTTGCCGGTTGTGAAAAAGTGTTTTTGGTATCGGCTCATACGGGAGAAGGTATTGAAAATCTTGTAAATTACCTAAAAAAAGAATAAAAACAACAAAAAAACACAAAAACACAGAAAAAATCACAAAAAAGTATTGACTAAATTTTGTCAATGTGATATTATATAATTAAATCAAAGCAAATTAAAGAAATTTAAAGATATAAAGGAGTGTTTGACTTATGATGTCAGAATACGAAATCAAAAAACAAATTTGCGACATTGGTAAGAGAATTTACGACAGAAGAATGGTTGCTGCAAATGACGGCAACATATCGGTAAAAATTTCCGATAACGAATTCCTCTGCACACCCACACGTGTAAGTAAGGGCTTTATGACACCCGAATACATCTGTAAGATAGATGGTGACGGAAACATTCTTCAGGCAAACAAGGGTTTTAAACCTTCATCTGAAATCAAGATGCATTTAAGAGTTTACAAGCATCGTCCTGATGTTCAGGCTGTTGTTCATGCTCATCCTATTTATGCAACAAGCTTTGCAATTGCAGGTATTCCCCTTACACAGCCTATTATGCCTGAGGCTGTTATTGCTCTTGGTTGTGTTCCGATTGCTGAATACGGCACACCTTCAACAACAGAAATCCCTGATGCAGTAGAAAAGTATCTTCCTTATTATGATGCAGTTCTTCTTGAAAACCACGGTGCACTTACATTCTCAAATTCACTTCTTGCTGCATACCACAAGATGGAATCTGTTGAGTTCTATGCAGAGCTTCTCTTCCTTTCAAAGCAGCTTGGCGGACCTAAGGAATTTACAAAGGAACAGATTAAAAAGCTTTACGAAGTAAGAAGAGCATTCAATATGTCAGGTAAGCATCCTGCAGACCTTTGCCCCAACAACAAGAACGGCTGCGTAAGCTGCCACAACTGCGGTATTCCCGATTGTGCTGTTGCTGAGGACACAACTGCTGATGCAGACCTTATTGCTCAGATTACAAAGAAGGTTATGGAGCAGCTCGGCAAATAGTTTTTGCGGAGGTAAATCCAATGAATGACGAAAGAATTTCACGTATTGCCGATGCGGTTGTCCGCGGAATAAAGTCAGGTCAGTCCAAAAACGACCCGTCAAAGCTCAATCTCAAAAGAGCAAAGGCTCTAATTGCAAAGGTTGAAGAAAAAGCGGCTGAAATGGGACTGAAAGTGGTTGTTGCGGTCTCCAATGAGGCGGCACGGCCGATGGCGGTTGAATGTATGGATGATGCATACATTGCAAGCTATGATGTGGCACTTAACAAAGCCTTTACTGTTGTTGCGCTTAAGATGTCAACAAAAACCTTAAGCACTTTGGCAGCACCCGGCGGTTCGCTTTACGGCATACAAAACACAAACAACGGCAAAATCGTCATATTTGGCGGTGGCGACCCGCTTGTTTATAACGGCAACATAATCGGTGGACTTGGTGTAAGCGGCGGCTCGGAGGAGCAGGATACTGCACTTTCAGCCTACGGTGCGTCCATCATTGACGACATAATGAAGAATTTTTAAGAAAGGAGAGCTTTTATATGAATAATATGGAGATAGAACAGATTGTAAAGCAGGTTATTGCAGGAATGCAGGGACAGCAGACCTCACCTAAAAAAGCTGCAGGCCCCGTTCCAAAGACAGCTCGTGTTGCAATGCTTACCGGTATTGAAAAGTTTGAGCTTCAGGAGCATCCGCTCCCTGAAATCGGCGACGACGATATTCTGGTTAAGGTTGAAGGCTGTGGTGTTTGTGGTACAGATGCTCACGAATATAAGCGTGACCCGTTCGGTCTTATCCCGGTTGTTCTCGGTCACGAGGGTACAGGCGAGGTTGTAAAGATTGGCAAGAATGTTAAAAAAGACAGTGCCGGCAAGCCTTTAGGGGTTGGTGACAAGGTTGTTACCTGTATGATATTTCAGGATAACCCTGATATTACAATGTTTGACTTAAATAAGCAGAATGTAGGAGGTGCAGATGTTTACGGACTTCTTCCTGATGACAATATGCACTTCAAGGGCTGGTTTGCAGATTACATAGTAATCACAAAAGGCTCAACAATATTCAACGTATCCGACCTTGATTTGGATTCAAGAATTTTAATCGAGCCTTGTGCAGTTCTTATTCACGCGGTAGAACGTGCAAAAACAACAGGAATTTTAAGATTCAACAGCCGTGTGGTTGTTCAGGGCTGCGGACCTATCGGTCTTATATGTATTGCTGTACTCAGAACTATGGGTATCGAGAACATTACAGCAGTCGACGGTGAGGAAAAACGTCTTGAATTTGCAAAGCGTATGGGTGCTGACAAGACCGTTAATTTCAAAAACCACAAGGGAATTGAAGCGCTTGCTTCAGCAGTTGAGGATTCGTTTGGCGGTTATCTTGCAGATTTTGCATTCCAGTGCACAGGATCACCTGTTGCTCACAGCAATATCTACAAGTTTATCAGAAACGGCGGAGGTCTTTGCGAGCTTGGCTTCTTCATCAACGGCGGCGACGCAACCATCAACCCCCACTTCGATTTGTGCTCGAAGGAAATTACACTTGTTGGCTCGTGGGTATACACACTCAGAGATTATGCAACAACCTTTGATTTCCTTAAGCGTGCAAACGCAATAGGACTTCCCATCAAGGAGCTTATCACGCATAAGTATCCTCTTGAAAAGATAAACGATGCGTTTATTACAAATGTCAAGATGGAAGGTCTTAAAATAGCAGTAGTTAATGAATAATTTTAAATATTTAGGAGGATTTTTAAAATGGCACAGGAAGCATTAGGTATGATTGAAACACGTGGTCTTGTTGCAGCAATCGAAGCAGCAGACGCAATGGTAAAGGCAGCGGAGGTTGTTCTTGTAGGAACAGAAAAGATTGGTTCAGGCTTGGTGAGCGTTATGGTTCGCGGTGATGTAGGTGCAGTTAAGGCTGCAGTTGAAGCAGGCGGTCAGAGTGCTCAGAGACTTGGTGAAATCGTTGCTACACACGTAATTCCCAGACCTCATTCAGACGTTGAGAAAATTTTGCCTAAGTTCTAAGAGGTGATTTCTTATGGCAAGTAAATCTACTTCAAAAAAGACAACGGCAAAGACAGAAACAGTGAAAAATAATGAAGTCAAGGCAGAAACTGCCAAGACTGCTTTAAACAAACCTTTAAAGGAGGAAAAGAAAATGGCATTGGAAGCATTAGGTATGATCGAAACACGTGGTCTTGTTGCTGCAATCGAAGCAGCTGACGCTATGCTCAAGGCTGCAAACGTTACACTTGTAGGAACAGAAAAGATTGGTTCAGGCTTGGTGAGTGTTATGGTTCGTGGTGATGTAGGTGCAGTTAAGGCTGCAGTTGAAGCAGGCGGTCAGAGCGCACAGAAGCTTGGCGAAATCGTTGCTACACACGTTATTCCCAGACCTCATTCAGATGTTGAGAAGATTTTGCCTGCTCTTAAATAAGACTGTTTAAGAACAACGGTATAGCGAAAACGTGGACAGGGCATTTTGCCCTGCCCACGCATAGCTGTATTTTGAAAGGATGTTGCGAGTTATGATTATCGGAAAGGTAGTCGGAAGCGTTGTTTCAACACGCAAAAATGAAAACCTTGTAGGCAGCAAATTTATGATTGTTGAGCCTACTGAGGGTAAAAAAGAAAAAATTATTGCAATTGATAATATTGGTGCAGGTATTGGTGAATATGTTCTGGTTGCTCTTGGCAGTGCTGCACGAATTGGTTGCGGCAAGGAAACTGCTCCCATTGATGCGGCAATAGTTGGTATTATTGATGACGGAGTAAGTTTCTAAATATTACAATTTATTTTGACAGAAAGGGGAATGCACACAATGAAAATAGAAGAGCTTTCAAAAATAATGAAAGAATGTGGCGTTGTCGGTGCCGGCGGTGCAGGCTTCCCTTCCTATGCAAAACTGAGCGGTGATGCTGACACGGTAATACTTAACTGTGCCGAGTGTGAACCTCTGTTTAAGCTTCACAGACAGCTGCTTGCATTGTATGCATCTGAAATTCTGTGGGCACTTAATGAAGTAAAAAAGACAGTCGGGGCAAAGTCTGCGATTGTTGCAGTTAAAAAGACCTATACCGAAACAATTGATGCAGTTGAGGAATATATTGGTCTTTACAAGGATATAAAAATTTCAAAGCTGCCGGAAATTTATCCTGCAGGCGATGAAGTAATTACAATCTATGAAACCACCGGCAGAGTTGTCGAACCCGGCAAGCTGCCCATAACTAAGGGTGTTATTGTTTTCAATGTTGAAACAATGCTTAACACCTACTATGCAATTAAGGAAAACTCTCCTGTGTGCTTTAAGTACATTACCGTTGCGGGAGAAGTTAAAAATCCGTGTACCGTGCGAGTTCCAATCGGTATAACCCTGAATGATGCCGTTAAAATGGCGGGGGGCGAAACTATTGAAAATCCACAGTACCTAAACGGCGGTGCAATGACGGGAAGGCTTGCAAAGCCTTTGGAGGTTGTTACAAAAACCACCAATGCAGTGCTTGTTTTACCAAGTGACCACCCCGTTGTAATGAAGAAGAAAACAAATTCAAAAATTAATATATACAGAGCCATGAGTGCATGCTGTCAATGCAGAATGTGTACCGATATTTGCTCAAGAAATCTGCTTGGCCACCCAATCGAGCCGCATTCGGTAATGCGTGCAGTGTCAAAGGGGATGACAAAGGATATTTCGGCGGTTGTGAACACGGCATACTGTTCACAATGTAAATTATGCGAAATGTATGCCTGTCAGCAAGGACTTATGCCCGGAACACTTATCGGTGCATTACGTGGTGAAATCCGTGCAAAAGGAATTGAACTTCCCAAAGAGCCAAAGTTCAAAGGCGTTGACGAACAGCGAAAGTTCAAAACCGTACCTATGGAAAGGCTTATTTCAAGACTTGGCATTAAAAAATACGATGTTTCGGCACCTTTTTGTGAGTTAAAGCCTGAAACAAAGGAATTTAAAATTGCTCTAAGTCAGCACATAGGTCAGCCGGCAAAGGCTGTTGTTAAAAAAGGTGACAAGGTTAAAGCTTTTGATAAGGTTGCCGAGTGTGAGGGTCTTGGTGCAATGATACATACACCGATAGATGGAACAGTAAAAGAAGTAACAGATAAGTTTATCATATTAAAACAGCAGTAAAAGGAGGAAACTGAAAAATGGGCAAGGCGTTGGCAATGGCAGAATTTATGACGGTTTCCACCGGTATAAAGGCTGCCGATATGATGATTAAAACAGCTGAAGTAAAGGTTATAGAGGCAGAGGTTGTCTGTCCCGGTAAATACATAATATTAATTGAGGGTGAACTTAGTGCTGTCCGTGCATCGGTTGATACGGTAAGCGGAATGTTTTCAGACAAGCTGATTGACAGCTTTGTTTTGGGTAATCCCCACGATTCCATCTTCCCTGCAATCTATGGCAGCTGCGAGGTTGAAAACAAAAGGGCACTTGGTGTTCTTGAAACATATTCTGCGGCATCAATAATCAAGGCGGCAGATATTGCGGCAAAGACCTCAATTGTTGATTTAATTGAGCTTCGTGTGGCAAGGGGTATGTGCGGCAAGTCGTATATGCTGATTACCGGTGAGGTCGCTGCGGTTGAAGCGGCAATTGAAAGGGCAAAGGCTGAAACCGCTGATGGAACAATGTTCCTTGACAGCTCGGTTATTGCTAACCCAGACGAAAAGCTTTGGTCTACAATCATTTGAGTAAAATTGCCCATATCATGCGTTTAACCTCCCTTATGTACTATCAGTACACGGCGGTTGCTTAAACACACAATCTGAACAATTTTCTTTCAAATGATATTAATGTTAAAATCGTTTTTACAGAGAGGAATGATACAAAATGGTTGATGAAAGATACATAAGCCAGATAGTTGAAAATGTTATAAAAAACATTGATGTAAGACCCGACAAAAATCTTAAAGGTGTTTTTGATACAATGGAAGAAGCACTTGAGGCTGTATCAAAGGCATATGTTGAGTTTAAAAGCTATACAGTTGAACAGCGTGAAAGAATGATTGCTGAAATCCGCAAGCTTACCCTTGACGAGGCTGAGGAAATGGCAAAGCTTGGTGTTCAGGAAACCGGTATGGGTCGTGTTTCGGACAAAATCATCAAGCATCAGCTTGTGGCAAACAAAACTCCCGGAACAGAGGACTTAGAGCCAAGAGTGAAAACAGGTGACACAGGACTTACATTGATTGAAATGGCACCCTTTGGTGTTATTGGAAGTATTACTCCGTCAACAAACCCAAGCGAAACAGTTATCTGCAACACAATTGGTATGATTGCAGGCGGAAATGCGGTTGTATTCAATCCTCATCCAAACGCAAAGCAGATTGCCAATTATGCAGTTGACCTTGTAAACCGTGGAATTCAGGCTGCCGGCGGCCCTGAAAATTTGGTTGTATCGGTTAAAAATCCTACAATGGAAACCTCAAATATAATGGTTAAATCACCTCTTGTTCGTATGCTTGTTGCAACAGGCGGTCCCGGTGTTGTAAAGATGCTTCTTTCATCGGGCAAAAAGGCAATTGGTGCAGGGGCAGGCAATCCTCCCGTTATTGTTGATGATACAGCTGATATCAAGAAGGCGGCGTCTGATATTGTAAAGGGAGCAAGCTTTGACAACAACCTTCCATGTATTGCTGAAAAGGAATGTTTTGTTCTTAACTCTGTTGCAGATGAGCTTATTGCTGCAATGCAGCAGTCGGGTGCGTATCTTTTAAAGGGTGCGGATGTTGACAGACTTTTAAAGCTTGCGTTAATTGAAAAAGATGGCAAGTTTGGCATAAACAAGGATTGGGTAGGAAAGGACGCAGGCAAGTTCTTAAAAGCACTTGGCATCGATGCTGACCCAAGACTCATTATCTGCGAAACAGATGCAGGTCATCCCTTTGTTCAGGTTGAAATGATGATGCCCATTCTCCCCATTGTCAGAACTGCAAATATCGAAGAAGCAATACTTCAGGCAGTAAAGGCGGAGCATGGCAATCGTCACAGTGCACACATTCATTCAAAGAATGTTGACAGACTTACAGCTTTTGCACGTGCTGTTGAAACCACAATTTTTGTAAAGAACGCTCCGTCATATGCGGGTATTGGTGCAGGCGGCGAGGGCCACACAACCTTCACCATTGCGGGACCTACCGGCGAGGGACTTACCTCTGCCAGGTCGTTCACACGTCAAAGACGTTGCGTTATGGCAGACGGATTGCATATCGTTTAGTTACATATTGTTTGGTTACAGAAAGGAACGATTATGAAAGCTTTAGGAATGATTGAAGTTTACAGCTTTACGACAGCGGTTTGTGTTGCAGATATTTGTGCAAAGACTGCTGATGTAAAGGTTATAGCCTTTGACCGAAACCGTCCTAAGAGTGCAGATGTACCTGCACCGCTTGTTATGGAGGTCAAGATTGCAGGCAGTGTGGATGCCGTTCAGGCAGCCATTGAAGCAGGCAAGAATTATGCAAAGTCAAAAGGCAAATACATAGTATCACACGTTATTGCAAACCCGGGTAGCGGTGTTGAAAACCTTGCATATCTTATGGACATAAACAAGGATAAGTTCAACAAAAAGCTTCCAAAGAATTTTAAAGAAGAGGAGTAATGTGGCAATGGAATCAATAGGATTGTTAGAAGTTCAGGGTCTTGTTGCCGCAATCGAAGGCCTTGATGCAATGACAAAGGCGGCTGATGTAAGAATTATACATACCGAAAAACGCCTTGGCGGAAGATTGGTAACATTGATTGTTGCAGGAAAGGTTTCGGCTGTTACTGCAGCGGTTGAAGCAGGCAGACAGCAGGCATCCGAGCTTGGCGAAGTTTTTGGCTGTGAGGTAATTGCAAATCCTCACGAGGAAGTTACAAAGTTTTTTGATATGGAAGTTTGAAGTAGGTGACAAAGCTTATGTACGATACACAAACAATTGCAAACGCTGTAAAAAGCGTAATTGAAAATATAAACAATGACGGACAAATTAAAATTGGAGTTTCACAGCGTCATATTCACCTTTCTCAGGAAGACCTTGAGACCCTTTTTGGCAAAGGCTATCAGTTGACAGTGAAAAAGTACCTTATGGGTCGTGAATTTGCGTCAAACGAGGTTGTTACTCTGGTTGGTCCGTCCCTTAAGGCTATTGAAAACGTAAGAGTTCTTGGCCCTGTAAGAAAGGATACGCAGGTTGAAATTTCAAGAACTGATACCTTTGTTTTAAAGGTAAGTCCGCCGGTAAGACCATCAGGAAATATTAAAGGCTCTGAAAAAATTGTTATTGTTGGACCTTGCGGCAGTGTATACCTTAAAGAGGGTGTGATTATTGCAAACCGTCACATTCATCTTACGCCAGAATATGCAGCAGCAAACGGCATATCTGACAACGATTATGTTGATGTTGAGGTGGAGGGTATCAAGCCTACACGTTTTTATGATGTGCAGGTTCGTGTCCGTGACGACTTTAATGTTGAAATGCACATTGATACTGACGATGCCAACTCGGCAGGTCTTAAAAATGGTTCAAAGGTTAAGATAATAAAAAAAAGCAGTAAATAGGACAGCAAGGGGTCTGCGCAATTAGTTGCAGACCCTTTAAAAATAAAATGAAACGGGGTGCTTTTATGTTTGCACTTGAACGCCAGAAAAAAATAATGGAAATTCTTTTGAGGGAGGGTGCTGTTTCGGTAAGTCGCTTAAGCAGTGAACTTGGTGTTACTGAGGAAACGGTTCGCCGCGACCTTGAAAAGCTTGAGAAACAGAACAGCCTTAAACGCACCCACGGTGGTGCAGTTCCCGTTGATGAGAACACATATGAGGCATCCTTGGAAAAAAGAAAATCAACCAATGTTGAAGCAAAGCAAAAAATGGCAAGGGTTGCGGCCAAGCAGGTCAATGAAGGTGATACAATCTTTCTTGATGCATCAACTACCACCTTCTTTATGGCACGAGAATTAAAATCAATGCGGAATATAACGGTTATTACCAATTCGCTCAGGGTTATTGTTGAGCTTGACGGATGCGAGGGAATAAAGGTTATTTCAATCGGTGGTGTTTTGAGCCACAATCAGTCCTTTGTAGGAACTCTTGCCGAAAACAGTATTGCCGACAATTATGTAGCAAGCAAGGTGTTTTTTTCAAGCAAGGGCATAACGTCAGAAGGTGGCATACTGGAAAGCAACGAGCAGGAATGTGGCATTAAGAAAAGAATGCTTAAAAACTCAAGGCATAAGTATTATATGTGCGACAAAAGCAAAATGGGCAGCGTTGGGTTTGTAAAGCTTGCCCCAATTGAGGAAATTAATTATTTGATTACCGATGAAATGCCATTAGATGACTTAAAAGCAAAATTTGATGAGTTTGAGGTTGAAATAATAACAGACTAAACTAAAGGACCGCAATTGCAGTCCTTTAGTTATGTTTTTTTATATATTCAAATGTTTTTTCTTCTCCCTGCTCTGCAAGCATAACAAGCCAGCTTTCGAGAAGTGCAGCTGTTTCGGGATGAATACTTCGGTTTGCCTTGCCACGGGTGAAATACTCAAGAGGATGCTGCTGGGTGTAGTTTTTACCCTGATAGATTTTACTTGCGGCAACACGATCACAAAACATTTCCTTTACAAAGACAAGGGGCATTTTTACAGGACCTACCCGTTTGGTTTCGGGGTTGTAGTCGGTCCAGTACTCAAAGTGGTGGCGGTTTCTGCCTTTGTGATGAAGCCATGCTGAAGAATATCCAAACTCCTCACGTTCTGCCTCGTTGGGACTGCGTGTGCCTTTGTAGAATTTTGCGCCAGCACAGAATTCGGCAGGTGTATATTTTGATAAATCATGCAAGAGACCACGCCACAAAATCCCTGCCTTGAAGCAATGTCTGATAACTGCATGACGATGTTTTGTAATGGTTTTAAAATGTCCCAATATATTCATAGGATTTTTAGCGTCCTTTCAAGAATATTAATTAACTGAATATTATTTTACCACAAAATAAGGTGATTTGCAAACAATTAAAAATTTTAGTTAAAGTGCATAAAAAAAATCTTAAATATTGTTTGGTTTTTGGTTGAAAAGTTGAGGAAATTAAAGTATAATTAATGTATGTCAGCTGTGGCGTAATACAGTGCGGCAAAGCTGATTTTGGTAAATCGGGAAAGCGGAAGGTCCGCTTTCGTTGCAAACATATTCACATTGGAGGGTTGAAACTTGAAACTGTATGAAACATCAAAAATCAAAAACTTTTGTCTTTTAGGACATGGAAACTCGGGAAAGACATCGCTGGCAGAGGCTATGCTTTACACAGCAGGCTCGGTTGAACGTATGGGCAGAACCCAGGACGGCAACACAGTTATGGACTTTGACCCGGAGGAGATAAAACGCAAGTTTTCGATCAGTGCTGCAGTTGCAACCTGTGATTGGAGCGGTACAAAATTCAATATTATAGATACGCCCGGATTTTTTGATTTTGTTGGCGAGGTACAGCAAAGTCTTAAGGTTGCCGATGCTGCAATTATCGTACTAAGCGGCAAGTCAGGTCTGACAGTCGGTGCTGAAAAGGCTTGGAAGTACGCAACAGACCTTGGCATTCCCAAGATGATATTTATAAATAAGGTTGACGACGAGCGTGTAAATTATTACGGTGTTTTAGACCAGCTTCGTGAAAAATATGGCAAAAAGATAGCACCTCTTCAGGTTCCTATCCGTGAAGGCGAAAAGATAACGGGTTTTGTCAATGTTGTTGAAGGCGAAGCAAGAAAATTTGAGGGCGACAGAACAGTTACCGCAGCTATTCCCGAGGGAATGGAAGCTGATATCGAGCCTGTACGTGAAATGATTAATGAAGCAGTTGCCGAAAGCTCGGAAGAATTAATGGAAAGATATTTTGCAGGTGAAACATTTACCCTTGCTGAAACCTATGAAGCACTTCGCTCGGGTGTTGCGGCAGGTGAAATTGTTCCCGTGCTTTGCGGAAGTGCATATAACAAGCTTGGTATTTCATCACTTATGAATGCTATCAACGCATATTTCCCTGCCCCTGATTCGGGTGAGGATTTCTTTATTGCACACAAGGAGGACGGTGCAGATGCTCGCCGCAAGGTTGACGTGAATGACCCTCTGGCAGCACTTGTGTTCAAAACTGTTGCTGACCCATATGTTGGCAAGCTGTCATATTTCAAGGTATATTCGGGTATTATGACACCTGATACAACCGTACATAACTCGGTTACGGGTCAAAGTGAAAGAGTTGGTAAAATCTTTGCCCTTGTAGGTAAAAAGCAGGTTGAGGTTGAAAAACTGAATGCCGGTGATATCGGTGCTGTTACAAAGCTTGCAAACACCAATACGGGAGATACACTTTGCAGCCTTACCGACCGAATTGTGATTGACGGTATTGAATTTGCAAAACCCAACACAACACTCGCCGTCGTTCCCAAGGCAAAAGGTGACGAAGAGAAGATAAGCCAGGGTCTTTCAAAGCTTATGGACGAGGACAAGACCTTTGCAATTGAAAATAACACCGAAACCCGTCAAATGGTTATCAAGGGTATGGGCGAACAGCATATTGATATTCTTATAAACAAGCTGAAGAATAAGTTTGGTGTTGATGTTACACTTACCGAACCTAAGGTTGCATACCGTGAAGCTATCCGCAAGACTGTTAAGGTTGAAGGTAAGCATAAAAAGCAGTCAGGTGGTCATGGTCAGTATGGTCACGTTTGGATTGAGTTTGCTCCTTATGAAGACGGACTTTTGTTTGAAGAGAATGTATTTGGTGGCAGCGTTCCCAAAAACTACTTCCCTGCAGTTGAAAAGGGTCTTCAGGAAAGTATGAAACAGGGTATCCTTGCAGGCTATCCTATGGTTGGTCTTAAGGCTACCTTGGTTGACGGCTCGTACCATCCGGTTGATTCATCTGAAATGGCGTTCAAGACAGCGGCATCTCTTGCTTATAAAGCAGGTATGGAACAGGCAAGTCCCGTTCTTTTGGAACCTATCGGACATCTTAAGGTTTATGTTCCCGATTCATACACAGGTGATATTATCGGCGACATCAATAAACGCCGCGGCCAAATGCTTGGTATGACACCTCAGGGTGACGGCATCACCATGATTGAAGGCGAAATCCCCATGGCTGAAATGCATACATATTCATCAGACCTTCGTTCAATGACCCAGGCAAAGGGTAATTATGAATTTGAGTTTGAAAGATATCAGGATGCACCAGCAAACATTGTTGAAAGGGTTATTGCCGACGCTAAGGAAAAGTAAAATTGAGGATGTAAAAAAAGTCCAGAACGCAAAAAGGCAAAATGATTAAGATAAATATAATTCAGCCTTTTTGCTACAAACAAACGCCACCTCTCGATGTACATTAAGTACACCGTCGGGATGGCGTTTGTCTGTTCTGAATCATTTTTTCTATCCTCAACAATGTAATTGAGGTATAGGAACAATTCTTGAATTGTCATACATGCTTTGTAAAGTTTTTCGCAGAAAAAATTATTTTAAAACCCCATAATAATTCCCATTACAACAAGCAGTATTATGAGAAAGGCAAAGTTGTAAAGGGTAAACTTTTTAAGATAGTTTTTTATATTTTCGGGGTCATTTTTAAGGTATTCACGAAAGGTAATAAGGCTTGCAAGTGATGCAATCAAGGTGCCTGTGCCGCCAATGTTTACCGCTACAAGAAGCTGTCGGTAATTGTCGGTGAAGTGTGAAAGGAGTATGCCGCTTGGAACATTGCTTAAAAATTGACAGGAGATTGCCCCTGCAAGTAGTGTGTATTTTTCCACAATTCCGTCAATCAAAGTATGAACAATATCAATACGTGCAATATTGCCCGAAAAAACAAAAAATGCACAAAATGTCACAAGCAAGGGATAGTCAACCATTGAAAGTGCTTGTCTGTCAAGAAACAGCAATGAAATAACAATTATTGCAGCACCCATCCAATACGGAATAATTCCAAATACAATGATTACCGAAATCGAAAACAAAATACTGTAAAGGATAGTTTTGCTAATATTCAGGTGTGCATCATAGCTTCGGTGGATGGTTAAAGGCTCGTTTTTGACAAACATACAGCATAAAGTTATCATACCTACTGAAATCAAAAAGGGCAACAGCATAATTTCGATAAATTCACCATTTGGGATGTTGTAATAATTATAAAGATAAAGATTTTGCGGATTTCCAAAGGGTGTCAGCATACCGCCTAAGTTTGCCGCAATGTTCTGCATTATAAAGGTAAATGCAAGATGCTTTTTGTTATCGGTCGAGGTTATTACATAATATCCAAGGGGTAGGAATGTAATAAGAGCCATATCGTTTGCAATCAACATTGATGCAATAAAGGTTATGTAAACAAGGGCAATAATTGCCGAACGGGTTGTTTTGAAAACCGATACAATTTTTGATGAAATTATTCTGAAAAAGTATATGTTTTTAAAAGCACAGACAACTGCCAGCGTACAAAACAGACAGGTAAGGGTTTTTAAATCAAAGTAAGTGAGGTACTGTGCATCGGGTGGAATAGCAAGCATTGATAAAAATGCTGCAAAAAGTGCAATACACATAACGGGATTCTTTTTGACAAATATCGGCATAATAAAGCATTCTCCAACTAAATTTTCTACGGCAAAAGTATATCACTGAAATGATGAAATGTCAATTAAAATAAACTACTTAAAAAAGGCTTGAAATTGTTGAGTGTGGTATAGTATAATAAAGTTAGATAATATATAATAGAAATAAGAGGAAAATATCAGGAAAGGAGTAAGAAAATATGAAATTAACATTTATAGGTGCGGCACATGAAGTTACAGGCTCTTGTACACTGCTTGAGGCTTGCGGAAAACATATTCTTATTGATTGCGGAATGGAGCAGGGCGGTGATACTTATGAAAACTGTGATTTGCCTGTTGCCCCGACAGAAATCGACGCAATTTGTCTTACTCATGCACATATAGACCATTCAGGAATGATTCCGGCAATGGTTGCAAAAGGATATTCAGGTCCCGTATATTGTACAGAGGCAACGCATAAACTTTGTAATATTATGTTGCAGGATTCTGCTCACATTCAGGAGCAGGAAGCAGAGTGGCAAAACAGAAAAGCAGAGCGTTCAGGATATCAGCAATATGTTCCTGTATACACGGTAGCTGATGCAGTAGAATCGTTGAAATTATTTAAAGGGTATGAATATAATAAAAATATTGAAATATTTGATGGTATAACAATAAATTTCTGCGATGCAGGACACTTGCTTGGCTCATCTAGTATTCATATTACAGTAAATGAAAACGCAGAAGAAAGAACAATACTGTTTTCAGGGGATTTAGGAAACATAGACAGACCGTTAATAAGAAATCCCCAAAATCCGCCTTGCGCTGATTATGTTGTGATTGAATCGACTTACGGAGATAGGATACACGGCGAAAGACCTGATTATATCGCACAGCTTACAAAAATAATGCAGGAAACCTTTTCAAAAGGTGGAAACCTTGTTATTCCTTCTTTTGCGATTGGAAGAACACAGGAACTTTTATACTTGTTTAGAACAATTAAAGAACAAGGGCTTGTAAAAGGTTATGAAAATTTTATTGTGTATGTTGACTCGCCTCTTGCTGTTGAGGCTACTAAAATATACCAAGATAATTTGATGGGGTATTATGACGAAGAAACGCTTGCACTTGTAAAACAGGGAATAAATCCTATATCCTTCCCTGGTTTAAGACTCAGCGTTACTACAGAAGAGTCTAGGGCAATTAACTTTGATTTAATTCCCAAAGTTATAATATCAGCATCCGGTATGTGTGAAGCAGGTCGTATCAGACATCACTTAAAGCATAATTTGTGGAGAGAAAACAGCACCATACTTTTTGTCGGATATCAGGCAGAAGGAACATTTGGAAGAAAACTAATAAACGGGGCAAAACATGTTTCATTGTTCGGAGAAGATATTCAGGTTAATGCAAGGATTGAATCGATTGTCGGCATAAGCGGACATGCAGACAGGGATATGCTTCTTGATTGGCTTGGAAGTATGGAAAAGGCACCGAAAAAAGTGTTTGTAAATCATGGAGATGACCTGGTGTGCGATGCTTTTTCACAGACTATATATAATAAACTTAAGTTTACTGCAACAGCACCTTATAGCGGAGATGAATATGATCTTGTAACCGGTGAGTGCAATGCAAGAGGAAGAATAGTTAAGCTTACAAAAGTCTCAGAAGGAAGGCGGAGAGCCAATCTTGCTTTTGATAGACTTATGGCAGCTTGTCAAAGACTTAAAATAGTTGCAGAACTTAGTCGCAACCTTACAAACAAAGAATTGGCAAAATTTACGGATCAGATAAATGATTTGTGTGATAAGTATGCAAGAAAATCGAAATAAGGACTCGACAGGAGGTTGGAAACATGTCAAAAAGATATTTTGTATGTGTGTATGGAGGAGCTAGTGAAAGAATAGCAGTCAGTCATAAAGAAAAGATAGAAGAATTGGGAAGAATAATTGCTTCAAATGGGTTTTCACTTGTTTACGGTGCGGGAGCCACAGGTTGTATGGGTGCTGTTGCAAGGGGAGTAAAAGGAGATAGTGGTTTTGTAATGGGAATATCTCCTGATTTTCTTAGTGAATTTGAAGACATATTTGACTGCGATAATAAGGTGATTGTTGATACTATGGCTGAAAGAAAGACACTTATGGAAAAACATGCGGATATTTTCTTTGTTGCTCCTGGTGGAATAGGCACAATGGATGAGTTTTTTCAGGTCTTGACTTTGAAATACCTAAAAAGAATAGATGTGCCGATTGTTGTGATAAATCTTGATGGCTTTTATGATACATTAATTGCTTTGATTAATGATTTAGTAAGGCAGGGTGCGGTAACTGAAGAAATACATAAACTGTATAGTGTCGTAACAGATGTAAGTGAAGAAACTATAGTTCCAATATTAAATAAGATAGTGGACAGGAAGGAATAGAAGGATAGAAATGAATTTGGTCCTGACTTAACACAAACGTTTCTTAAAAATTCACTGCATCTAAACTTTATATCTCGCAATGCCAAAACGATTGGCATCTAAACCGTACGTTTTTTATAAGGTTTGATATACAAGGGACAAAAAAGCCTTCCCCTTGAGGGGAAGGTGGGTTGCGTAGCAACTCGGATGAGGTGGAAATGAATAAAACTAATAATTCAAAGTTAACCGGCAATGCAAAAGTATTAAGAAAGAATATGACAAAAGAAGAACGACATCTTTGGTATGACTTTTTAAAATCATTACCAATAACTGTCAACAGACAAAAGGTTATCGGTAATTATATTGTTGACTTCTATATTGCCACAGCAAAACTTGTTATTGAACTTGATGGTTCGCAACATTATGAAGATAGTGGCATAGCGTATGACGAAAAAAGAGATGAATATTTAAATTCTTTAGGTATTAAAGTGTTGAGATATTCAAATCTTGACATCAATCAAAGATTTGAGAGCGTTTGCGAAGATATACTAAATAATCTTGACACCTCATCAGTCACTTCGTGACAGCTTCCCCTCAAGGGGAAGCCTTTAGGAAGGTGTTTTAATTGCTTGAATTTATTGGCGGTTTTCAAAACCGCCGATAAAAAGTGCCGATAAACTATTAAATTTTTTTGTCCCTGACTTGACACGAGCACGAATTGTGTCGAATGATGGAGAAAAAACTTGACAAATGTATCCTAATCGTGTATTCTATAACGATTTAGATATAAATCTAAATGGTAGGTATGGGAACGAAAGGAGAAAAATATGTATCACTATTTAGATGACAAGAAGTTTGTTAGTAAGATGAGAATTTTATGTGGAGATATTATGCAGAATTTATGTCATATTCTCAAGGAAGATTATGACATAGGTGCTACATTTTATTTGGTTGGTAGCGGTGCACGAAATCTTATTCTGCAAAACAATAACGGGCCTGTAGATTTGGATTATAATTTAGAAATTGTCAGGTGCGACGATTTTGAGGATTGTCGTTACATAAAAGAATGTGTGCGCAAGTCATTTAACAAAGCTTTAAATTTAAATGATTTAGATGATTGTGAGGATTCTACATCATCGTTGACATCAAAACTTATATACTTTACTAAAGGAAATGATACAGAATTCAGAATGGATGTGTGTATAACTGTTAGAGATGAACATGATAATTATTATCGCTTAGTACACGAAAAAACTCGGTTTACATTATATGATACATATTTTTGGAACATTGCACCTAATTCAAAAAGAATAAATGAA
>JAZRJL010000007.1:0-4423 GCA_045645805.1 Clostridia bacterium
GCACATGATGCATAGAAAGCGAGATTGCTTATGATTAACAAAGCGATTTTGATGGGCAGACTGACTCGCGACCCCGAGCTGAGACACACCGGCAGCGGTACTCCCGTTTGCAGTTTCAGTATTGCAATTGACAATGGCTATGGCGACAACCGCACCACAGATTTTATCAACTGTGTTGCATGGAACAAAACTGCTGAATTTGTTGAAAAATATTTCACAAAAGGCAGAATGATTATTGTTGTCGGCAGAATCCAGACAAGAACCTGGGAAGGTCAGGACGGTAAGAAAAACTACGTTACCGAGGTTGTTGCAAATGAGGTTTCATTTGGCGAATCCAAGCGCAACGCTGAGGAAGGCGGTTTTTCAGCACCGGTTTCAAGCATGGGTTCAGCACCGGCTGTCCCTGATATGCCCACCGATACAGAGGATGATTTCGTTACTCTGGAAACAAACGATGATTTGCCGTTTTAATCGCGGCTTAATGTCACATTAAATTGATAGATAAGGAGGAAAAACCAATGCCTGAAAAGGAAAGAAACGACAAGGTAAGAAGCCCCAGAAGACCTAAAAGAAAGGTTTGTGCTTTTTGCGTTGACAAAGTAGATTACATTGATTACAAGGACGTTGCAAAGCTTCGTCGTTACATCACTGAAAGAGCTAAGATTCTTCCCAGAAGAATCAGCGGTTGCTGTGCAAAGCATCAGAGAGAGCTTACAGTTGCTATTAAGAGAGCAAGAACAATGGCTCTTCTTCCTTACACAGCTGATTAATAATTTTAAAATTGTGGTCACACCTTTGGGTGTGACCGTTTTTTTGCAGATATATTCAGCACTATCTAAATTACAAATATAAATTTTTCCATTTTATAATAAATTTGTTTTAATTCAAAATACATATTTAAAATACAGCCTTGGCAAAATATCTATGAACAAATAAATTCAATTTTTAAAAAAAGGAGCTGTCAGAAATGAATGTCATAGCATTGCTTTTAGTGATAATCGGTGCAATCAACTGGGGAAGCATCGGCATTTTCGGAATTGACCTCGTCGCCATGCTCTTTGGCGGTCAGCTTTCGGTTATGAGCCGAATAATCTTTACCCTTGTAGGTCTTGCCGGCTTGTGGGCAATCTCTTTCTTCTTCAAGGAAACACCCATTGTCAACAAGGACAACTAAAAAAAAGGGGCAGTTTAAAAAGTGTAAACTTTTTAAACTGCCTTATCTTTTTAGGGGATAGATAAAATTACTGTATATTTTCTTCAAGCCACTTTTCTATAATCTCCGCATTATCAAACGAATCTTTGCCCCTTGCCGGTGCCTTGTAATTTTCACCCTTTGCCAAAGAAACCCAATAAAGCTTTTCGCCGTCCTTTAAATTCAGCTTTTCACGCATTTCGGGTACAAGACTCAAATCAATAATCTTATCGTATGCCCCCTCATAACCGTAAACAACAAAATTCTTATACGCCTCGTCCATAATGAACGCAGGATTAATATTGGACACAATCTCCGCCTGAAGCTTAACAAGCATCGCCATTGTCTCGCCCGACTTTACCTCGGCATGAATATCCCCTACAAAAACTGACAGCATAGTATCAACACGTTCATTCCCTGTTACGTCAATACTCTTTGATGCAAGAAACTCTTCAATAGCAGCCGTACGCTTTGGGTCTATCTGTTGACATCCGAAATACATAACCTGTAAATCATAATCCACCTGGTTGATACATTGAACAACAGACGTACCAAACACCAAAATAGCTAAAATTGCCACAGCCGTATGTATTTTGTAATAGAACCAAAAATTTTTTAGTTTCTCTTTAAAGGGAAGCTTCTTCATCTGCTCTCTTGCCCTGCGTGCCTCTGCATCCATAACTCAAAACCTGCCTTTCAAAACCTCTTTACATATACCCATTCCGTCACCGATATCACCCTGCCCAAACACCTTCCCCTTGAGGGGAAGGTGCTGAGGAACGAAGCGGATGAGGTGTCAATCCCGTCACCCACAACGCCCTACCCTTAAATGCCTCCCCTGTGCAAGTGGAGGTGGGTTTTGCTTTGCAAAATCCGGAGGGGTTGTAATCGCAAAACCGCAAAACATCAACCCACTACACCAAATCCGCAATATCCAGAATCAGCCTCTCGGTCTTGTCCCAACCAAGACACGGGTCTGTAATCGACTTGCCGTAAACACATTCACCAATCTTCTGTGCCCCGTCCTCAATATAACTCTCAATCATAAAGCCCTTAACCAACCGCTTAACATCAGCATCATGCCTGCAGCTGTGCAAAACCTCTTTGGTAATGCGAACCTGCTCAAGATGCCTTTTACCCGAATTTGCATGGTTTGTGTCAACCACAACAGCCGGATTCAAAAGTCCGCTGCTTGCATAAACCTCTGCAAGATGCACCAAATCCTCGTAATGATAATTGGGCATTGACTGACCATGCTTGTTTACATATCCCCTAAGAATTGCGTGAGCAAGAGAATTTCCCTCAGAATGAACCTCCCAGCCGCGATAAATAAAGGTGTGCTTGTGCTGTGCGGCGGTAATGGAATTCATCATAACCGAAATATCTCCCGAAGTAGGGTTCTTCATGCCAACAGGAATATCAAGACCGCTTGCAGTAAGCCTGTGTTGCTGATTTTCCACCGACCTTGCACCGATTGCAACATAAGCAAGACAATCATTGAGATATCTGTAATTTTCGGGATAAAGCATCTCGTCCGCACAGGAAAATCCCGTCTCCCTGAGAGCACGCATATGCAGTTCTCTGATTGCCACAATTCCCTTAAGCATATCAGGCTTCTCATTAGGGTCAGGCTGATGCAGCATTCCCTTGTAACCATCACCGGTAGTCCTTGGCTTGTTGGTGTAAATTCTGGGAACAATAAAAATTTTGTCCAAAACCTTCTCCTGAACACCCCTCAGCCTGTGTATGTAATCAATAACGCTGTCCTCGTTGTCAGCCGAACACGGGCCTATTACAAGAACAAGCTTGTCCGATTTCCCCTCAAATATATCCTTTAATTCCTTAGCACGTCTGTCCACAACAGCAGCAAGGTCCTTAGACAGCGTATATTGCTGCTTGACCTCCTGAGGAATAGGCAGCTTTCGCTCAAAATTCATATTCATAATTGTCCTACACTCCTTTTTAATGTCAATTAAGTACACTTAAATCATAGAATCAGTGTTCAATATAGATGAAACTTATCAAAGGCTCCACTGTGTAAGGGGAGCTGTCACGAAGTGACTGAGGGGTTGTTTCTTTATTTTTACAATCCTCCCGTCACACTTTGTGTGCCACCCTCCTTTACACAAGGAGGGCTTATGAATTGAATTTAAGTGAAATTTGAACTCATTATACCACATCCGTCACCGTTTTTCAAGAAAATTTTAAACTGTTTACATTCTTTTAATAATCCCCCTACATCTCCCAACCGTAGGGAACGGATTTATCCGTTCCGTTTGCAATACATATTTCATTTGCGGAATGCATAAATGCATTCCCTACGATATACCACACAACGCACATTCACACCGTAGGGGCGAACTTCGTTCGTCCGTCATCCACAACGCCCTGCCTATAATGCCCCCTTGTGTAAAGGGGCCGGAGCGCTGAAAACAATCCTGTGAATTGTTTTCAGCGTAGGATTGCAAAAAGCGACAGCATTTTGCTGTTAAAAGAAAACACAAGGTGTTTTTTTATAAATATATGAATTCGTCAGAATTTCAGGGGGGATTGTACAATCACCAGAACCGTCCCCCTGATTGGCAAAAAAAGAGCACCCCTTTCGGGATGCTCTTTAATTTTCGTAATTTATTATTTTGTATTTGCCTCGATAAATCTGTGGAGGATAACCGCAATCTCTGCACGAGTTGCATTGTCCTCGGGATTCAATGTAGAAGCCGTTTTGCCCTTGACAAGTCCGCTGCCAACCGCCCATTGCACTGGTGCAATCGCATATTCCGAAACCTTGTCAACATCGTCGTAAGAAAGAATGTTTGTACTCTCGTGAGCCAACACGTCATAACCCTTGTAAACAGCATAACGGTACATAATTGCCGCAATCTGTTCACGTGTTATTTTTGCGTCCGGTGCAAACTTGTTGTCTTCAACACCATTTACAATACCCTTTTCAGCTGCCCAGGCAATACCATCGGTATACCACTGGTCAGCAGCTACGTCAGCAAATTCAGAACTCTTGGCCGGGGGGGGTGTGCCTTCAAGTCTGTGGAGAACAACCACAAGCATCGCACGTGTAACCGACTCCTCGGGTGCAAACTCGGTACTGCTTACACCGCTCATAAGACCGTTTTCCTTTGCATAATTTACGCTTTCAAAAAACCAGTCATCAGCCGCTACATCACTGAACGCTGTCGTCTCCTCAGCCTTGTTGTCTGTCTCTGCCTTGTCAACGGG
>JAZRJL010000008.1:0-2653 GCA_045645805.1 Clostridia bacterium
ATTATTCCCCAACCAAGGGTTATGATCGCCAAACAAAATTAAAACAATTGGTTCTTCCTGACTATCCACGTAATCGCGGAGTTTTATTATCGCCATATCTGTCTTGCTTATCCAGAAAAGATAATTGTTTATGATATTATATCCAGGTTCTGAATAAGAATCCTTTCTGACGAGATATTCAGTAATGGTATCGGGGGTTTCCAGATAAGGACCATGATTCTGAATAGTTACACTAAAATTAAAATACTTCTGATTATCGGCGACAGCATCTTCGTACCCTTTGATAATATAATCAAAAAAGTCCCAATCGCTTATATACTCCCAATATTTGTTGTCTTCAAGTTCTTCATCAGGTATAAGACCGAACTTGTTTTCAAAATAATAAAATTCGTCAAAACCAAGAAATTTATTGATGTTGTTTCTGTTATAGAACCAACCGTAACCGGGATGCATCGCCTCTGTGCGGTATCCCTGATCATTGAAATATCTCACATACGACTGCGTATCCTTCAAAGGAAATCGCATATTATTATATCCGGTGATAAACTGACGCTCGGTAAAAATAGTACTCCCGGCAAATATATCGGTATATAATCTTCCGCTATAAGAATCCCTTTGCAATTTATGAAAATTTTTATACGGATTAACATTAAATTTGAGATGGTTGAACTTTGTGAAGTCGTTGTACGCTTCAAGCATAATACTTATAACGTGCACCTTTTTATCATCTTCAAGAGGAACATCTTCATACTGATTAAGAATAATTGATGCATCTTGGGGGTTGTACTGTGCGGGTTCGGCAGCAAAAGCATCAGGGATACTTTTGATAAAGGAATATATCACACCGCGTGAGCAGCTTTGGTCGGCTGCTTTATATTCACTCCCATAAACAGGACGCCAGAGACTGTTGTGAAGTTTAGTGTTGTTGAAATATAGGTAATTCAATGAAAAGAACATCACTACTACTGAACAAACCAGCCCAATAAGACGCATAGGAATTTTAGCGGAGATATGACCTGTGCGTTTATATAATTTTATGCCGAAATAGATAATCAGCCCCAACATTACAACAGACGCCATATCCAGATACAACTTATAATTACCGGCCATTTCTCCCGCTTCGCTGAAAAAGAGGATATCTTCAAAAACAAAAGGATCATCCCTGAAAGATATTTTGAGCCTGTTAACCTCTGCAACCACAAAAGATATTACGGAAACAACTGCATAACTCACCCACATCCTGTTGAATATGCAATACAAAAACGCCATCAATAAAAACACGGGCAGAACATTCAATAAAAATACTCTTAAATCAACTATAAGCAAAAGCATATGCAAAACGTTGAAAGACGGGACTGTAAGAACCATTATGCACATACAAAGCAGAAAACTCATAATCAAAAGTATAATTATAGATTTCAATCCGTATTTAGATGAGGCATCAGAACCAAGCCAATTTTTAAATTTATTAAAAGTAAATTTCATATTATGTGCAACGCTCTTTTCTCTTATAAAATGTGAAAACATTACCAAACAAAATCCTACAAACAATAATTATATCATTTGTTGTTATAAAATGCAATAATTAAAATTAAAAAGGGTGTTTTAAAAACACCCCTTTTTAATTTATATTCTCAACTGAAAATTATCTTCTCCCATCAGCAGCCATGGCTTTCTCTTTATCAAATCCATGTTGGTTATCAAGTACGAACTGCACAAAGGTTTTGCAGCCAATTTCCAATGCGTTTTCATCAATATTGAAATCGTTGTTGTGTGCCGCCTTAACTATACCCATTTCTTCATTTCTCGTGCCAAGAGCAAAGAAAACACCCGGCACTTTTGATACATACCATGAAAAATCCTCTAACCCAAGAGCAGGCTGAGTAGTTACAAGTACATCATCCCCGGCAACCTTTTTCATAGAATCAATCAGCAAATCTGCTATGTAAGGATTGTTATATACAGACCTAGTGATTTTAGGAATTTCCACCTTGATAACCGCACCTGTTTCCGCCATCAACCCTTTTGCAATTTTTTCAATTCGCTCCAATATAAAATCACTTACTTTCATATCGAACGTACGAAGAGTGCCCTTCATCACGGCGTAATCAGGTACAACGTTTGCCGCCACCCCGGATTCCAACTTTCCTATTGAACAAATAACACATTCCTTAGGATTAACTTCTCTGCTTAAAACAAGCTGAATGGCATTATACATACGCACCGCAATAGCAAGTGCATCAATACCACCACTATGAGGAGAAGCAGCATGAGGGGTTTTCCCGAAAATTTCAATGTTCAACACTCTCCCGGAAGCCATGGCATAACCTTTGCAAACGCCGAGTTTACCGGAATCGGTATCACCATCAACATGAAGGCCCAAAATAACATCCACGTCTTCAAGAACGCCGTTTTCCGTCATCATTCTTGCTCCGCTCCTGATACCTTCCTCACTCGGTTGGAATAAAAGCTTTACGCGGCATTGGAGTTCATCTTCCATTGATTTTAAAATCTTTGCAGCTCCCAAAAGATTAGCAGTATGAGCATCATGACCGCAGGCATGCATTTTACCGTCTATTTTAGATTTATAGGGTATATCATTTTTCTCCTGAATAAAAAGTGCATCCATATCAGCTCTTAATGCTATGGTAAT
>JAZRJL010000009.1:0-23489 GCA_045645805.1 Clostridia bacterium
CCGAGGAAATAACAAGCCTGCTTGATATGGCAGACCAGCTTAAATACGAAAAGAAAAACGGAATTCCGCACAGACACCTTGAGGGCAAATCCCTTGGTATGATTTTTGAAAAATCTTCAACAAGAACCCGTGTTTCCTTTGAAGTTGGCATGTACGAGCTTGGCGGTTATCCCTTATTCTTGAGCTCCAACGACCTCCAGATTGGCAGAGGCGAGCCCGTTGAAGATACCGCAAGAGTTCTTTCAAGATTTTTAGACGGAATTATGATAAGAACCTTTGCTCAAAAAGAGGTTGAAGACCTTGCAAAATACGGTTCTATTCCTGTAATAAACGGTCTTACCGACTACTGTCATCCCTGTCAGGTTCTTGCCGACCTTATGACCATCCGCGAGCATAAGGGCACACTTAAAAACCTTAAAATGTGCTTTGTGGGGGATGGAAACAATATGGCAAATTCCCTTATGGTTGGTGCAATCAAAATGGGCATTGAGTTTGCCATTGCCTGTCCCAAAGGCTATGAACCCGATGCAGACCTTATGAAATGGGCAAGCGAAAACGGAACGTTTACCTGTACCGAATCCCTCTCTGATGCGGCAAAGGACGCAGATGTCCTCGTTACCGACGTATGGGCATCAATGGGTCAGGAGGGCGAAGCTGCTGAAAGAAAGAAGATTTTTGCAAGCTATCAGATAAATTCAGAACTGATGAAGGTTGCAAAGCCTGACGCTATGGTTCTTCATTGTCTGCCAGCACACCGCGGCGAGGAAATCACAGCAGAGGTTTTAGAGGCTCACGCAAATGAAATTTTTGACGAGGCTGAAAACAGACTCCACGCACAAAAGGCAGTTCTGGTCGCACTTATGAAGGATTAGTAATGATAAAATTTAATTGCATAACACAATATAAAGGTCACAGCCGATGGCTGTGACCCTTATATATTTATGCTTGTAAAAATACCCTTATACGTTGTTTTTGACACATTTCGACAAAATTAACAAAAAGTTTCAATTTCATTTGTTGGCGGCAGGCAATTATGCTTTTTGCATACATAAAAGGTTGTTTTATTGTTTAAAAGCGGATATTTTATATTTTCTGCTGCTATTGTTACGTTTGCCATAAAAGGTAGATTTTCCCGTATATAATTCAAGTCTGAATGTTCGTTTATGGCAATAGTAATATGAGGTATAGGGGCTTCATACAGTAGCTTTGAAATTAAAAACATACTGTTGCCAGACGGATACTCGTAGGCCTTAGCAAACATAAAAGCTATATGCCTTTCCAAAAGCTCTTTATACTCTTCTTTTTCTGTAATATGATACAACCTCACCAAATTATATGTCATTACTGAATTTCCGCTGGGTATTGCTCCATCATAAGTTTCCTTTGGATTTATAAACAGCTCTGCACTGTTTCGTTCGGAAAGGTAAAACCCACCATTTTCTCCATCCATAAACAAGCTTACTGTTCCTTTGCAAATTTTTTCTGCCTTTTCAAGGTAATTTTTGTCCAGTGTTGAGTGGTAAAGATCTATCAAAGCCGCAACATAAAATGCATAATCATCTAAAAAGACATTCTTTGAACACTTTCCATCACGAAAGCTTGTGTAAAGCTTTAGTCCATCAGACAAATTCTTTTCAATAAAACCTTGTGCCTTTTGTGCTGCATTTACATATTTATGTTCCTTTGTAATCCTGTAAAGCATAGACAAAGCAGCAATCATCATAGAATTCCATGTTAACAGAATTTTATCGTCAAGGTGAAGCTTAAAACGAGTTTTTCGATAGCTGTACAGCTTTTTTATTTCATCTTGAAATTCGGTATCCAAATCGTTACTTTTAAGCAGGTTTGGAATATTTACACCTTCAAAATTGCCCCCTTCTGTAATATCAAAAGTTTCGGCAAATTCTTTCCCTTTGTCTTCACCTAAAATATCAATTATTTCTTTTATCGAAAATGTATAGTATTTTCCCTCAACACCCTCGCTGTCGGCATCCTGAGCACTGTAAAATCCGCCACCGTCAGCTGTCATTTCTTTTAAAATATATTCCGCAGTTTTTTCGGCAGTATCAAGATAAATATTGTTTTTTGTAATGCTGTAAGCAGATGCATATGCCATTATCAGCAAGGCATTATCGTACAGCATTTTCTCAAAATGGGGGGCAAGATAATATTTGTCGGTAGAATACCTTGAAAAACCATAACCAATATGGTCAAAAATTCCACCCTTTCGCATTTGCATCAGTGTTTTTTCTGCCATTTTCAAAGCGTTGGAGCTATTGTTTTGCTTGGCATATAGCATCAAAAACAATAGGTTATGTGGCGTAGGAAATTTAGGGGCATTGCCAAACCCGCCATAAGTGCCGTCAAAGGTATTCTCAAAATTCTTTACCGCACGCTGTATTAAGTCGCCATCATTTTTTGCACTTACAGAGGTTTCTGTATCTTTCAGATATTCAACAATTTCCTCTGCAGGTGCTAAAAGCTTTGTCCTGTTTGTCGTCCATTCCCTGGCTATTGTATTTAAAATATGCGAAAACCCCGGCATACCATAACGCGATTGAGGCGGAAAATATGTGCCGGCAAAAAACGGCTTTTTATCCCATGTCATAAATATACTCATAGGCCAACCGCCGCTGCCTGTAAACGCCTGACATACAGACATATATACGCTGTCAATGTCAGGCCGCTCCTCACGGTCTACCTTTATTGAGATAAAATGTTCATTCAAAATTTCAGCCGTTTTATCATCCTCAAAGCTTTCGTGTGCCATAACATGACACCAATGACATGTACTGTAACCGATGCTCAAAAAAATCGGCTTGTCTTCCTCCTTTGCCTTACGAAATGCTTCTTCACACCACGGATACCAGTTTACAGGGTTTTCCGCATGCTGCAAAAGGTATGGACTTGTCTCATTTTCTAGCTGATTTTTCATTATTCCCTCCACAGTTAACTTTGTTACATTCAGCATATATAACTAAATAACACAGACGGTAGTTGAAAATTTTAGCCGTCTGTGTTTTCATTAGTTAATCTGCATCCTCGCCACCGGGACCGTCCTTGCGTTCAGACTTGTCATTAGGACGAGCCACCCCGGTAGAAATCCATTTGTTATCTGTTGCTGTTTTTTGTGAATTCTGTTTTTTCTTATCATTCATAAATACAATCACCTCTGCTTTAGTATGCGTAATTAAATACAATATTATAAATTTAAAATTAATTTCAAAATAAATCATTGTTGAAACGCACAGCTTTTCAACTGATTACCAAAGTGCTTACACACTTTGCAATCCTACACTACAAACACGTCACAGGCGTGTTTGCTTAACGCTTCGGTACGGACAAGCGCGCGCCAATGAGTTCAAGTTATTACCACATATAAAAAGATACCGACATCGCATTGCGGTATCTTTCAAGGCATCCCGCAAAATCTGTTATTTTGCGGGAAAAAGGAGGAACAGCAAGGCAAGTGAAGATTTTCTAAAAGAAAATCGGAACAAGCATTTGCTTGTTCCGCCGATGGTAGGGGTAGTAAGACTTGAATGGCTGCGCCCTCTTGTGCTTCTCGGCTTCTATCTACGGCAATAAATTGCCTTGCTACAAGCCGAGAACTGCGCTTCGGTCAGCTCCCTTCATCTGCCACCGGCAGCGGTCGTTTCCTCACCCGTTCACGCGGAAAACCGCACGCACGGAGTTCAAGTCCCATTGCCACAACACAAAAAAATACCGATACCGCATTTGCGGTATCGGTATTTTTGGCAGGGGTAGTAAGACTTGAACTCACGGCACGCGGTTTTGGAGACCGCTGCTCTACCAACTGAGCTATACCCCTGTATAAGAGTGCAATTTATAAAAGCACTCGGTTTAATTGCGTTTGCTCATTAAAGAGCATTCATTTTTGCTGCATAGTGGCTCTTTCTGCGAGCAGCTGTATTCTTGTGAAGAATACCCTTTGCAACAGCCTGGTCTGTCTTCTTAACAACAGCAGCATATAATGCAGAGGCATCATCCTTGCCACCTTCTAAAGAAGCCTCGAACTTCTTTATAGCAGTCTTAAGCTGTGACTTAACCATCTGATTCTGGAGAGTCTTAGCAGCGATAACCTTTACTCTTTTCTTGGCTGATTTAATGTTTGGCATGATTTCACCTCCAACTACATTTCTTTTTACTTAAAATCAGTACTTCATATACTAACATATATTTTCAAAAAAAGCAAGTGTTTTTTTAAATTTTTTTAAAAAAATTTATTTTATTGACAAAACAGCTCCTTACGTGTATAATTTTAATATGTATAATGAGGAAATTTGTGGCTTTTTAAAGCCGACTTTTATATACGTCTGGAGGAATCAATATGAGCAGTATCCCGGAGTTTTTTGGCAGCCTTGTCTTTAACGAAACCGTTATGAAAGAACGTCTGCCCAAGGATATTTACAAAGCACTTAAACAGACCATTCTTGAAGGCGTCAGTCTTGACCGCCACGTTGCCGACATTATAGCAAGTACTATGAAGGATTGGGCAATCGAAAAGGGTGCAACCCACTATACCCATTGGTTCCAGCCAATGACGGGTGTTACAGCCGAGAAACACGACAGCTTTATTACCCCCGCTCCCGGCGGAAATGTTATTATGGACTTTTCCGGCAAGGAGCTTATTAAGGGCGAGCCTGACGCATCAAGCTTTCCGTCAGGCGGACTTCGTGCAACCTTTGAGGCCCGCGGCTACACTGCCTGGGACCCCACATCATATGTATTTATTAAAGACGGAACTCTTTGTATTCCTACAGCATTTTGCTCCTATGGCGGAGAATCTCTTGACAAAAAGACTCCTTTGCTTCGTTCAATTGAGGCAGTAAGCCGTCAGGCTGTAAGAATTCTTAAACTTTTTGGCAAAGAAGAGGTTACCCGTGTTGTCCCCACCGTAGGTCCCGAACAGGAATACTTCCTTATAGATAAAGAAGTTTTTGAAAAGCGTAAAGACCTTGTATATTGCGGCAGAACCTTATTTGGCACACCGGCACCAAAGGGACAGGAGCTTGAAGACCATTACTTTGGCAAACTTAAGCCAAGAGTTTCGGCATATATGAAAGAGCTTGATGAAGAGTTGTGGAAGCTTGGCATCTTAGCAAAAACCAAGCACAACGAAGCAGCCCCTGCTCAGCACGAGCTTGCCCCAATTTTTACAACTGTAAATATCGCAACTGACCATAACCAGCTGACAATGGAGCTTATGAAGGTTGTAGCAGACCGCCACGGTATGACCTGTCTGCTTCACGAAAAGCCCTTTGAGGGCATAAACGGAAGCGGCAAGCACAACAACTGGTCACTTACCACCAACACGGGAGAGAACCTCTTTGAACCAGGAAAATCCCCCCATGACAATGCTCAATTTCTTGTGTTTTTATGTGCTGTGCTTAGTGCTGTGCACAAGCATCAGGATTTGCTTAGAATTTCAGCAACAAGTGCAGGAAACGACCATCGTCTGGGGGCTCATGAAGCTCCTCCTGCGATTATGTCGTTATTCTTGGGTTCGGAGCTTGCCGGTGTTCTTGACGCAATCAAATGTGACAGCGAATACGAATCCTCAGGCAGACAGACAATGAAGGTTGGCGTAAATGCCCTGCCTGCATTTCCCAAGGACTCAACAGACAGAAACCGCACCTCGCCCTTTGCATTTACAGGAAACAAATTTGAATTCCGTATGCTTGGCTCAAGTGCATCAATTGCCTGCACAAATATAATGCTTAACACCATTGTTGCTGACGAGCTTCAGCTTTTTGCAGATGAGCTTGAAAATGCCGATGATTTTCTTGTTGCTGTTCACGCACTTGTAAAGCGAATTATTACCGAACACGACGCCATTATATTTGACGGCAACGGGTATTCTGAGGATTGGGTTAAGGAAGCTGAAAAACGAGGTCTTTTGAATCTTGTATCCACAGTTGATGCACTTCCTTATTACATACGTCAGGAAAATCTTGACCTTTTCAAACGTCACAAGGTTTACAACGAGACCGAAATGCATGCTCGTTATGAAATTTTGCTTGAAGAATATTCAAAACTTGTGAACATCGAGGCACTTACAATGGTTGATATGGTAAAGAAGGACTACACCCCTGCAATTTCTGAAATTCAGCGTAGCCTTTGCGATACCATTCTTGCAAAGCGTGAGGTTTCGGCAAACATTCCTGCAAAAACCGAAACAGGTTTGCTTGAAAAGATTTCAAAAATAGCTGATGAAATTACCGAAATCAACAATTCCCTTGACAATGTCCTCAAAAATGTGCCAAAGGGTACAGCTTTAGAGGTTGCAGTATATTATCGCAATGAAGTTATTTCAAGAATGGAAAAGCTGAGAGCGCTTGTTGATACAGTTGAGGCAGAATCCGACCGTGGTTTCTGGCCTGTACCATCCTACGGCGATATTATTTTCAGTATTAAATAAAAAGGGGCTTAATAATATTTTATAAAGTATAACTAACAAATAAATGGGCTGTAAAAGAGTTAAACTCTTTTACAGCCCTCTATTTCTATTCTCATTCTCTATCAAAGCTTTGGTGCAAACTGCAAAGCACCATTTTCATAAACCAATTCAGGTTCGCCCGAAATAAGGGGCATCGCATAGTTAATGAAGCTTTCTGTCATACCAAAGCCGTCTGCTTTTATCATTTCTGCCGGAACAGCTTTTTCCTTGTTGGCAATTTCAATTACCTGAAGCGGCTCAACCTCCATTTTATAAGGCTTGTCCGAAACACGCTTAAAGCCTGCCATAATTCCGCTCATACCATCAAGAGCAAAGCCTGCACCCTTGTAGCCTGCCATAAAAGCCTCTTCAACGTCACAAAGAGATGTTCCTGCTGCAAAGCATCTTTGCAAGGTACTAAGCTCGATGCTTCTGGACTTAAAGCCAAGCTCTGACGAAATCCAACTTTCCACCGTCTTACCGGCACCGCCCAAAGCAGCGTGTCCGAATCTGTCGTGGCCTGCTCCTCCGCGTTTTGCATTTTCCTTTATATAATTTCCATCTTTATCCTTTATGCCTTCGGATACAGCAATCATTATAGTCTTTTTAGTCTTGCTTATTTCTTCAACCTTTGCAAGAAAACCGCTTTTGTCAACCGCACGTTCAGGCAAGCATATAATATCTGCATAATTTCCATTTTTATCGTTTGCCAAAGCAGCTGCCGCCGTCAGCCAGCCGGCATTTCTGCCCATTGCTTCAAGAACAACCACCGACGGCATACGGTAAACATCTGTATCCAGAGCAATCTGACGCATACAGTTTGCCACAAACTTTGCTGCCGAGCCATAACCGGGGGTATGGTCGGTGATAACAAGGTCATTGTCAACAGTTTTGGGTATTCCTGCAACCTTTACATCCTTACCCGTTTCCGCTGCATAACGACTGAGCTTGTCGGTTGTATCCATTGAATCGTTGCCGCCTATACAGCATACATATCCTATATTATATTTTTCAAAAATACCAAAAAGCTTTTCAAAAAGACCATCATCTTCGCCAAGTGCGGGAAGCTTTTTTCGGCACGAACCAAGATAAGACGCCGGCGTTTGCTTTAAAAGTCTTAAATTCTTGTCATCTTTAAATATGTCCAGAGAAACCAGACGTTCCTCCTCAACACCTTCTATTCCATTTTGAGCACCGTAAACCGTACCTATTTTATCAGAGCTGTCAAAACCACGTTTTATAACGCCGGCAAGCGACGAGTTTATTACGGCAGTCGGTCCACCTGACTGAAGAACAAGTAAATTTTTCATAATTTCACCTTAAAAGTTTTTATTTTTTCATAATTAGTTATCATTTTATCACTTTTGTTTTGATTTGTAAATACCTTTTATAACTTTTCATACAATCTTTTTTAAGAGGCATTAATGCTTTTCAAACAGGCATTGACACTGCCTTTTGTTTTGTGATATACTAACTTAAGAAAAATGGAAAAGGAGTGATTTTGTGAACATACTGATTACTGGTGCAAGTTCAGGCATCGGCAGGGATATGGCACGTATTTTTCACAAAATGGGACATTCACTTTACCTTGTGGCAAGACGCATGGATTTGCTGAACAAGCTGAAAAGTGAGCTTGATGAAGCCCCTGAAATAATTACTCTTGACCTATCTATCGAAGAAAATTGCTATACCCTTTACGAAAAGCTTAAGGACAAAAACATAGATGTCCTTATCAACAATGCAGGTTTTGGTGCTTTTGGTGAATTTGCCGATGCAGACCTTAACCGCGAGCTTGAGATGGTAGACTTGAATATACGTGCAGTACATATTCTGACAAAAAAATTCCTTGCAGACTTCAAAGAACGGGATTTTGGTTACATACTGAATGTTTCCTCTTCTGCATCATTTTTACCCGGTCCTCTTATGTCTGTTTATTATGCAACAAAGGCATATGTTCAGCGTCTTACCCTTGCAATTTACGAAGAGCTTCGACGCAGTAAGAGTAATGTATACATAGGTGTGCTTTGCCCCGGTCCTGTTGATACAGAGTTTAACAAAACAGCCAATGTTAGCTTTAATCTTAAATCTCTTAAATCAGAAGCTGTGGCAAACTATGCAATCAAAAAAATGCTTCGGAAAAAGCTTGTAATTATCCCTGGATTTATCATCCGTATGGGGGTTATCTTTCAAAGATTCCTGCCCACAAAGCTGCTTCTTAAAATTTCCTACGGTATTCAAAAAAACAAGGGCTGATTTAAAAACATCTCTTTTTATATATACCAAGTGAGTTCGTAACCATCCTCACTAAAAACAAAACTAAGGAGAATTAAATTATGAAAAAAACAAAAGGCACCAGACTTCTGGTGCAAAGCTCGGCAATCGCCGCAATCTATGTGGCACTTACTCTCGTTTCAGGAATGTTTGGCTTGTCCGGCGGCGTGATACAATTACGCCTTTCCGAGGCACTTTGTATTCTTCCCGTTTTTACCGCTGCGGCTGTTCCCGGCTTGTTTGCGGGATGCATTATTGCAAATCTTCTTACAGGAAGTATTGTACTTGATGTAATCTTTGGCAGTCTCGCCACTCTTATCGGTGCAATTCTCTCCCGAAGACTAAGAAATAACCCTCATTCTGCATTATTGCCGCCAATTTTATCCAATACGCTGATTATTCCCTTTGTATTAAAATACGCCTATGGCTTTTCGGGTTCGGTGCTTTATTTTATGGCAACGGTAGGAATTGGTGAAATTCTTTCCTGCGGAATACTTGGGTATGTTGTGCTTACCGCATTGAAAAAACATACCGGTTTATTTAAATAAAAACAAAACACAGCTTTATCCTCAAGATTTGGGATAAAGCTGTGTTTAATTCTAAAGAAATACCGCTAATATTACTGTAACAAGACCGCACAAGCCAACTGCAATACCGCTTGCGGAGCCTTGGACTTCGCCAAGCTCAATTGCCTTTGATGTGCCAAGAACGTGGCTTGACGCACCGATTGCAAGACCTGCTGCAACAGGGTCATCTACGCGAAACCACTTGACAAAGTACGGTGCCATAATTGCCCCCGTAACACCGGTAACGCAAACCGCCGCAACGGTAATGGGGACAATACCCCCAAGCTGAGCCGAGAGCTCGGTCGCAATGGCGGTGGTTATTGATTTTGGAATAATGCTTACGGTTACTTGGTCGGAAAGATTGAAAATTTTGCAGAAAATATAAACACTTAAAACAGCACTGACCGCGCCAACAACCGAACCGACCATTATAGGCAGCCAGTTTTTCTTTATGGTATCAAGCTGACGATACATTGTTAATGCAAGTGCCGCCGTTGCCGGAGCAAGAAACATTGATACAAAATCCGCACCCTTCATAAAGCTTGAAAAAGGTATGTTGAAAGCCTTTAAAACAGCAATTACCATAATCGCCGCCATCAGCATTGGATTTAAAATAGCATAATTAAATCTTTGCCTGATTGAAAGAGCCGCAACATATGTCACAATACAAAGTGTTACACCAAAAATTGGCGTTGAGGTAATCTCAGTCATTTTTTTGTCCCCCTTTGAATCTATTTATCAAATACATGGTAAGCTTAACCGAATATGCCGTGCAGACAAATGTAATAACGGTAGTAACAATACATATAAAAATAAACTGCCACAGTATACTTTTTAACACGTCTGCATAGGACACAATGGAAGCTGTTACAGGAATAAAGAGTAATGACATATTTTTAAGCATAAAATCTGCTGCAGACTCTATATTTCTGACCTTGATTAATCCAAAAAAAAGACATATAAACAAAACTATCATTGAAAGCACATTGCCCGGAAACGAAAATGGCAAAAATGCAACAATAGCATCACACAAAATACATATCAAAAACAAAACAGCAAATTTTTTTAATATACTCATTATGTCACCTCAAAATAAGTGCTTCAATTATTAAATTAATAATTAAATTATACCATATTTAAGTAAATGTGTAAATTAAATTTCTTGACAAAGTAAAGGCAATTGTGATAGACTTACTTGGATATTTTGTAGAAAAAACTCATTTTAAGCCATCCGAAAGGGGAATTGCATATGCCAGACAGTATATTTCAAAAAGAAAGCACCTGTTGCTTTACAGGGCATCGCAGTATCCCCGCAGAATATATAAGCAAAGTAAAAAGGCAATTGTGTAATGCTATTGAGCAACTTTTTAAATGTGGTATTACAACCTTTATATCGGGGGGAGCTGTAGGTTTTGACATCCTTGCTGCAAAAGCAGTCCTTTATATTAAAAAATCACACCCCGAAATTTCGCTTGTGATGATTCTTCCCTGTCGTGACCAGCACGCAAAATGGGGTGCAAGAGAAAAAACGGAGTATGAAAATGTTTTGAAAGTAGCCGACGAAATTTATTGCCTTAACGATAAATACTGCACAGGCTGTATGCATCAGCGAAATCGTGTTATGGTTGATGCAAGCTCGCATTGTATCGCGTATTGCACAAAGACTTCAGGCGGCACAGCATACACCCTTGACCTTGCCCGCGACGCAGGGCTTGAAGTTTTGAATGTTGCTGACCTTCTTTAAACCTGCATCTAAAAAATCAAATTAAATACAGCTATGCTAAGTCCCATACATAAAATACTTGTTGCTGCAAGCAACAAAAGCAAGATTGTGGGGGGCTTGGCTTTTTTTTGTTTTCGCACAGGCTTTGTCCGAAGCCGCTCGACCTGCCTGATATAACTGTTAATAATCTCCTGTGCCTCTACCGAGGCATTTATCTCCGAAAACGACATTCCCTTTGTTTTAACTTCATCCTTTAAAATAAATATTGCCTGGTCAATGGTATCGGATTTTATGTTGTTTATAATTACCACCCGTTTTGATTTTTTGTCGGTCATAGGTTTTCACAGCTCCCTGTATATAAAGTATAAGTATACAGGAAGTATTTGCAAAAAATAAAAGTTTTATACAATTATCCTTTTTCCATTGCATTATATATAAGAATCGCCGACTGAGCACGACTAAGCTTTTGATTTGGAGAAAATACACCCTTGGCTGTTCCGTTGACAATTTCAAGTCCCCACAGCATTGTCACATAGCCCTTGTCAGATGTTACGTCCTTAAACGGGCAATTGAAAATGCTGTCAAGCTGAGCATATTTTTCAATTTTAAGAGCACGGCAGATGAATTTTGCCGCCTGAAGTCTGGATACCGTGTTTTCGGGTGCAACCTCGTCTTCAAAAATTATTCCAAGCCGTTTTGCTACCTTATAATACTCATCTTTGTCAGTGCTTTCATTTATCATAATGCGACCCATTCCACCAAATGCACCTGCAAGAAGAATAATAAAATCTTTTTGCAGAATTTCGGAATCGGGACAAAATTCACTGTTTTCGAAGCCAATTCCAAAACGACGAAGTGCTAAAATGCGTTCTTCGGCATAATGCCCCGATATATCAGTATATTCATCAGGAACAGGCTGAGAATATGCCGTGCCATTATAATTTACACGATTCAAAGTATATGCATCAATATAAACATCCGTTGTCTCAGGTGCATAAATCAAAACCGCCACATCCGGTTTTGTAAGCTCCTTTGATGATTTTTGCGGAATGTATCGCAAGGTATACTTTGTATAATCAAAGAATTTGTCACACGCATCCTCTTCTGTCTTTATGCTGTCAATTTCGGGGAACCTTGCATTGGTATAACGTATTCTGTATGATGCAAGACTGTTATCAGGATTAAATTCAATTGATGCTGTGTTGCCCTCAACAAAAATTCCGTTTACCATTCTTTCAAAAACAAAATATCGGCTGTTTTCTTCATCAGAGTTTTTAAGTCTGTATTCGGGAGCTTTTTGGGGCGAAAGCTCGTTCAGAATATTCTGAGCCTCCGCTTTCAGTCCCTCAGTAAACTGCACCTCTTCGTCATCAATTTTTGTACCAAAATTTGAATAGCTTATAACCTCTCCTGTTTCGGCATTGATGTCAACATAGACATACTGCATACGATCCTTCACCGTACGTCTGAACACAAGAGAATGTCCGTAAAGCTCTTCGGTAACAGAAAGTCTTCGGGTTGAAAACTCTTCAAGCGTAAAGCCCTCATTAATACCAAGAAGCAAGTTTTTTCTTACACTGTCTTCTGCCGCTTTTTGTGAAAGAAGCTTGCGAAGTACGGCAATTTCTTTAAGTTCAGCATCAGTAAGTCCGGCGTTTGAGCCTCCGCTGCCCAGTATTGAGTCAGAGGCTGATTCATTTTTTGAGAAGTATGTGTCGAAGTAAGGCACAACCCTTTCAGCCCTGCCGGTAAGTGCATTGATGTATATATCGTCATTCTTTGGTGCATATAAGGGATATATGTCAAGCTCTTTTGTTTTTGTGTCGGTGTATGCACGGTAAAACAAGTCAAGCCCTATTTCTTTGGTAAATGCCGACTTTGCGGTTGCAAGGTCAATTATATTAATTGGTGAAGGATAGGAAAGACCATCGGTGTAGGAAAGATTAAAAGAGGTAATCTTTTCAGCATTGATATCAACCCTTACCCTGCCGCTGTCCCCAAACACAGGGATACCGCTTTCAGTATGAACAATACTAAATAAAAATCCGTTATCATCAAAGCTTTCAGTTGTAGCATCTGATTGAATAGTCAGGCAGTCACCAATTGCAGGGTTAAGTGCCTTTACAAGAACATCCGCTTTCTTTCTCGCTTCTTCCTTTGTGATACGGTTAAAGCCAATCTTGTCATCGGGAGTCAACTTGTCCTCGTTTATGCCAAAGCTTGTAATTATACCGCTTTTAAGTGCCGAAACATACATTCCACGATAGATTCCGTCTTTGTTGCTGTTCCAGTTAAATGTATAAACGGTTTTTTCACCCTCACGATACGAGCTGCTGTCAAAATCTTCAAAATCTGAGGTATCGGGAATTCTGGGCTTAATAGCCGAAAGAACCTTTAACGCCTCCTCAGAGCTGCCTGAATCGGCATATACAGCCGGTGAAAGTGCAACAATGAGTACGAGCGACAAGATAAGTGCAATTATTTTTTTCATAGATTATGCCGTCCTTTCTTGAAATATGGAACAAAGCGGCTTTGCCGCCCGCCTTGCGGTGGCCGGAGCAATAACGCTTTGGTTGCCCATGTGCATTTCGGCAAAGCCGAAAATTTTGCACGGGCATAAAATTGATATTTTTATTTAATAGGAAATTACGCAATTTCCTATTAAATAAAAAATACGGTGAAGCAGCGTTTTGCCGCTTCACCGTAACAGGTAGCCTTGGGTTACTGAAGAACAATAACGCTTGCTTCAAACACACCGGATGAATTTGAACCGGTAATTGTTGCAGAAACACCTTTTTCAACATTCTTTAACAGAATGTTTCTTCCTGTATTGCTGTCAATAATCTTTGTATTGCTGTTAATGTAAATGTCAACCTCAGTTCCGTTTTCGTCAATCACCATAAGTCCATAGGTTGCGTTTACATTTTTAACTGTTCCGTAATACTGCTGTTTTGAAACAGTGCTTGCAGCTTCAATTCTAACAATTTCATTGCTGTCAAGCTTGATATCAATAGCAGTTCCCGGACGAAGGTCATAGATTGATGCACTTTCTGACGAGTCAACCAAAACCTTTACAGATTTGTTTACCTTATATTCATCAACTGTATCGCCCGAAGCAATACCGATTGTTGTACCCCTTGTTGAATGTGTAATATAGTCTATTGTGCCCGAATTTGTCTTAGTCTTGCTGCTTGCCTGAATTTTTGTAACCTTGCCGTAGGTCATACGAAGCGAAATGGTATCACCTTCAGTAAGTGAGCTGATAGAAGCCTCTAAGTTGTTGCGGGAAACAACAACACCCTCGGCTGCAATTTCATAATCCTTTGTGTTGCCGTTTGAATCCATTACGCTAAGTACAGTGAAATCCCCTGCAAAGTTGACAGCAGTAAGAGTTCCGACAGCGGTGGTGTTTTTATCAACAACCTCCAAAACAGTAACAAGACCGTCTTCTATTGTAAGTGAAACGTAATTGTTTGCCTTTACCTTTGAGAAGGTATCAATTGCACCGCCAACTCTGATTTTTGCACCATCTGCAAGAATATATGTTTCCTTGATTGACGAATCATTTGCATCTACAATAACAACCGACTGTGTTCCTCCTGAATCCTTGGTGGTAGAAACAAGACCATAAATAACAGTGTCTTCGATTGCTGCCTGATTTTCAACCAGCGCCACCTTGCCTGCAATGTGTGTAATTTTTACATGCATACCCTTTTTGAGCTTGGTAAGGGTAACGTCTGAGCCGTTGATTTTATACTTTGTCGCAGCTGTTACTTCGTTTACAATATCACTTCCGTCAATTTTAACGGTAATTGTTTCGTTAAACGAATCGGTTGCAACAACTGTACCTGTCTGGGTTGAAAGGTCAATAACATCAATAAGACTGCAGAGCATCTTTGCCATCTGCGAACGTGTAACATTTGTGTTTGGTGAGAACATAGGCTCGCCATTATCATTATTGCCCATGCCCTGCATAATGCCCTGCTCCTTTACATATTCAACATACGCACGTGCGTCAGCAGGAATCTCAACTGTGTCAGCATAAGATGAAGACACAAATGCATTGGTTGAAACCTCGTCCTCAGCACCGAGAAGCTTGGTCAGAAGAATTGCTGCTTCATAACGTTTAAGCGGTGCATTTTTGTTTGCGGATGAAATATATGTATCAAGGTCATCTGCATCAAGAACACCTGCATAAAGGAGGAAAGATACCTCTTTGCCGTAGTTTGTTGAATACTTGCTTAAAACTGCAGAATATTCATCAAGGGCAAATTCAACCGAATCACCAAAGGCTGCATCGTTTACACCAATCATTCTGGAAAGAAGAATGAGAGACTCGGTCTTTGAAATAGTGTTGTTGGGTTTAAAGGTGCCATCTTCGTAGCCTTTGATATAGCCTTTTTCTGCCATTTCGTTAATGTAGGGTACAGCCCATTTAACAGTGGGGTCGTTTTCTACATCAGAAAATCCTGCAGCAGCAACCGATGCAGTTGAGAAAAGAAGTGCCGCACTTAAAACTCCGCTCAAAATTTTTTTGTTGAACATATTTGTTCCCCCTTTTGTATAATTAACGTATTATTATTGAAAATAAAAATGAATTAAAATATGCCATTCTCAATATATAGTCTTATATTACCATAAATTTATACAGATTTCAACTATATTTTGTATTTTTTTTATTACAAATTTATTAAAAAATAATTAAGCAAACAGAAATTGTAATATTTTTGCTTTTGTGGCAAAAAGTTTGGGTTGTAAATTCCTTTTGGCTACACACAATAAATCCGAAACATTTTTCAAAATTTTAAAAGGAGGAATAAAAAATGTCAAAAAGATTTATTGCGATGTGCCTTACAGTAATCTTTCTGCTTGGTGCAGGCGTAAATGTTTTTGCCGCAACCGAAGAAGCAGTCCCCGTATCGGGCGAAAGTCCTTCGGACTTTGCGGGCAGTGACCGAGGCGGTCAAGGTACAAACGGCGCAAACAGCACAACTAACGCAAACAGCACAAATAATGCAAACAGCGTAAACAGCACAGCCAATACCCCGTCTCAAAATGCAACCAACTCACAAAATCAGACAAACACAAATACCACAAATCAGAATTCAAACGGTAATGCTATACCGAGAGTTACCTCAACAATGGACAACAGCATGGCAATAGTAGAGGAAAATCAAACAAAAAACAATGCCATGATGGAGCACGAGCTTTACGAAGGAATGGGTCTTTCCCGTTACAGCGACCGACGTGTTGCTCTTGCACCCGACATTGCCGACACAAAGTATGTTGAAGCAGCACGGATTTTGGGTGCACTTGGTATAATGGTTGGTGATGCCGAGGATGGAATGTTCAGACCAAACGACAACATTTTAAGAAGTGAAATGTCAAAGGTTGCCGTATATTCGGTAGGTCTTGAAGAAGTGGCAAAGGGTGCAAATTATCCCACCAGGTTCCCTGATGTCCCCTCAAACCACTGGGCAACCGGTGCAATCAATGTCGCAACCCAGCAGGGAATGGTTATCGGTGATGATGTAGGTACCTTCCGCCCCGACGACAACGTTCTTTTCCAGGAAGCTGTAACAATAATGGTAAGAGCACTTGGCTATGAACCCAAAGCTGAAAGTCTTGGCGGTTACCCAAGCGGATATATGGTAGTAGCCTCGGACAACCAGATGTTAAAGGGTATAACAGCAACAGCGGCAGCACCCGCGACCCGTGGTGATGTGGCTCAGCTTGTTTTCAACAGCCTTACTGTAAATATGATGGAACAGACCGGCTTTGGCTCAAACGCAAGCTTTGAGGTTGTTGACAAAACCTTGCTTTATGACAGACTTAATGTTGAAAAGGCTTACGGTCAGATTACCGGAACCTCGGAAACAACCTTAAGCGGCGGTAGTACAGTTGCCGAAGACAAGGTAATGATTAACGACAAAACCTTTGACGAGGGCGACACAATGGCAAGCCAGATGCTTGGCTACAATGTAGTATATTATGCCCGTATAGACCGTACAACCGACACCAAGACACTTATTGCAGTTATTGCTCAGGACAGCAAGAACAATGTTCTTGAAATCGCAGCAGGTAATATCGTTTCTGTAACAGGCGATGCAGATACCAACAAAACCGTAACCTACTGGCGTAATACCGACGATACAACATCAAAAACTGCTTCAATTGTTGCAAAGCCTGTTTATATCTACAACGGAAAATACGCACAGACCCTTGCAAATGAGCAATTAAAACCCACAACAGGTAATCTTATTCTTCTTGACACAGACACAAACAATGTATACGATATAGTCTTTGTGAACCACTTTACAAACCTTGTTGTTGAAACTGTTTCAAGTGCAACAGGCCGTGTAACCGATAAATATAACAACGGTTCGCTTCTTCTTGACCCCGAGGATACAAACACAAAGTTTGTTCTTATTAAAGACGGCGAAGAAATCGAGCCTACAGAGCTTGAAGAATGGAATGTAATTTCCTATACAGTCAGCCAGGACAAGCAGCTTATTAAGGCTTATGTTTCAACCGAAAGTATTTTGGGTACAGTAACACAGATTTCAAAGGACGGCTTTAAGATTGACAATTCTGAGGAAACCTATAAAAAGGCAGCAAACTATCCCGACGAAATAAATCTTCGTGACAGCGGAAGATTCTATCTTGATGTTGAAGGCAATGTCGCAGCAGTAGACAAAACTGCAACCTCAACAGGTGCAGCAATCCGCGGCAGATACGGATATCTTGCAGGTGCAGCAAAAGCAGGTGTTCTTGACGAGACAATCAGCTTCAAGATATTTACCGCACAGGGCAACACTGAAATAATTGAAGGAACTTCAAAAATCCGTCTTAACGACAAATACGGTCTTACCGCAGATGAGCTTCTTGCAGCATTTGGCAAGGACGGCAACGTGACACCTCAGCTTATCACCTACGAAACAAACTCTGAGGGCAGACTTACAGGTATGGATATTGCAGTAGACAAGACAGACACAAAACAACCAAACAAGGGTGTATTTACAAAGAATATTGCAGCAGCAGAACAGATTTACAAGAGTGCATCACAGACCCTTGGCAATGTCAAGGTAACCGGTGAAACCGTAATCTTTGATATTCCTGCAGACAGCGGTGCAGACACCACAAGATATGAGGTTCGTACAAGTGCAATGTTCTCAAACAACACACCTTATGACATTATAGTATATGACCTTAAAGAGGACTTCTCGGCAGGTGCAATTATTGTAACAAATACAACAGGTATTACCGAAGCAACTTCACCCATAGTTCTTGTTGACGAAATCGCTGAAGGTCAGAACGAGGAATTTGACGCAGTTGATATCGTTTACGGTATCGAGAACGGCAAAGAGGTTCAGCTTATGTCCTCAGACAAAACAGTCTTTGTCAAGGGCGGCAAAAAGCTTTCACAGGGTGATATATTCCAGTACAGCACAAACGCAAAGGGCGAGGTTGACAAAATAACTCTCCTCTTTGATGTTGACAATAAGGCAACCGAGTTCAGCAAGAACATTGCAACCGACCTTGATGTAGTATACGGACGTGTTACAAAGAAATTCTCAAATTCAGTAAACGTAAGTGTAAACGGCGAAGTAAGAAACTTTTCAACCGCAAACGCATATGTATACGAATATAACTCCGCAAGAAAGACCAATAATGTAAATGTAGTTACAGCAGGAGATATCGAAGTATTTGAAGAAGGCAACGAAGTAAGACTGTTTATAAAGATTAGTGAAGACCAAGTAACCGAAATGGTTATCATTCGTTAATAAACTCGGTCTACCGCATAAAAGTCAAGGAATTTTCACCTTGACTTTTATTGCTTTTTGCGAAATCGCTTTTTACAGTACCTTAGTACAGCTACAAAACCGATTTCACAAAATATACGCTTCGTTTATCCACAGAATTATGTGCAAATCAAAAAATCAACAAGCCTTAAACAGCTTTTCCTTTTTCGCTACACCTTTATCCCGCAGGAAACGGATTTATCCGCTTTGCAATCTTCAAAATGTATTTTTGCCGCAAAATGCTTGAAAATTTTTTAAAAATATGCTATACTAATGCTTAACTCAAAACAAGTCGGATAGTTAGCTTAATAGGCTAAGCAGAGCTTGGGTCCGCAGCTTATAATCCGGCAGGTATATCTTGCGGACAGAAAGGTTAAAAGGTATTGTTATGCATATTTTGGTTACCGGCGGTGCCGGATATATCGGAAGTCACACCTGCGTTCAGCTTCTTGATGCAGGCTATGAGGTTACTGTTGTTGACAATCTGTCAAACAGCTGTGAGGAAGCCCTTGAAAGAGTTAAAAAAATTACAGGAAAAAATCTCAAATTCTATAAGATAGATATGGTTGACAAGATTGCATTAAAAACTGTTTTTGAAGAAAATAAGTTTGATGCAGTAATTCACTTTGCAGGTCTTAAGGCCGTGGGCGAATCTGTACGTATGCCTCTTTCTTATTACCACAACAACCTTTACAGCACAATCAACCTTTGCGAGCTTATGTCCGAATATGGCTGCAAAAAAATAGTTTTCAGCTCATCAGCAACGGTTTACGGCAAACCTGCATCCGTTCCCATCCGTGAAGACTTTCCTCTTTCCTGCACAAATCCTTATGGCAGAACAAAGCTTATGATTGAAGAAATTCTTCGTGACCTTGCAGTTTCGGACCCCGACTGGGATATTGCGCTTCTCAGATACTTTAACCCCGTTGGCGCTCACGAAAGCGGTCTTATGGGTGAGGACCCTCAGGGTATTCCAAACAATCTTATGCCATACATTGCACAGGTTGCGGTTGGAAAACGTGAGTATATACACGTTTTCGGCAGTGATTACGCTACCCACGACGGCACTGGCGTTCGTGACTATATCCACGTTGTTGACCTTGCAGACGGTCACATTTGCGCCCTTAAAAAGATTGAACAAAAATCCGGCGTTGTCACCTACAATCTGGGCACAGGCACCGGTTACAGCGTGCTGGATATGATTAAAGCTTTTAGCAAAGCCTGCGGAAGAGAGCTTCCTTACAAGCTTGAAGACCGTCGTCCCGGCGACATTGACGCCTGCTTTGCAGACCCCCAAAAGGCAAAGGAAGAAATCGGCTTTGTTGCAAAGAAAACCCTTGATGATATGTGTGCCGACAGTTGGAGATGGCAGTCGCAAAACCCCAACGGATATAAAGCATAATTTAAGCTTAACTAAAGAATAAGGAGTTTATATGAACGATTACCAGAAGAACATACGCAATTTTTCAATTATTGCACATATAGACCACGGAAAGTCCACATTGGCAGACCGTCTGCTTGAAAAGACGGGTGCCCTTACAAGCCGTGAAATGCAGGCGCAAATTCTTGACAATATGGAGCTTGAGCGCGAACGCGGAATTACCATCAAAGCCCGTGCAGTACGTCTTATGTATTCGGCAAATGATGGTCAGCAATATGTTCTTAACCTTATTGACACGCCCGGACACGTTGACTTTAACTACGAGGTTTCCCGAAGCCTTGCCGCCTGTGAAGGTGCTGTTTTGATTGTTGATGCTGCTCAGGGTATTGAGGCACAGACTCTTGCAAACACTTATCTTGCACTTGAACACGACTTAGAGCTTGTGCCGGTTATTAATAAAATAGATTTGCCCAGTGCAAGACCCGAAGAGGTGAAAAAGGAAATTGAAGATGTTATAGGCATTGATGCCGAAACCGCTCCTCAGATTTCAGCAAAGAACGGCATAAACATCGAAGCTGTTCTTGAAAAGATTGTGGAGCTTGTTCCGCCACCCAAGGGTGACGAAAGTGCACCGCTTAAGGCACTTATATTTGACTCGTACTATGACAGTTACAAGGGAGTTATCGCTTATGTCCGTGTGATAGACGGCTGCTTGCGTCCCGGAGAGACTATAAAAATGATGGCAACCGGCAGCGCCTTTGACGTGGTTGAGGTTGGTTATCTCAATCCCCTTGGTATGCTGCCTGCAAAAGAAATTAAAGCAGGTGAGGTTGGCTTTATTGCAGCAAGCATCAAAAATGTCCGTGAAGTACGTGTAGGTGATACCATTACAACAATATCCGACGGTGCAAAAGAAGCACTTCCCGGCTACAAAGAAGTAAAGCCAATGGTATATTCCGGTGTATATCCTGCCGACGGCGCAAAATACAACGATCTTCGTGATGCCCTTGAAAAGCTGCAGCTTAACGATGCGGCACTTCAGTTTGAGGCCGAAAACTCGGTTGCTCTTGGTTTTGGCTTCCGATGCGGATTTTTGGGTCTTTTGCATATGGAAATCATTCAGGAACGCTTAGAGCGTGAATATAACCTCGATTTGGTTACAACAGCCCCCTCGGTTGAGTATATTGTGGTAAAAACCGACGGCGAGCAGCTGATGATTTCAAACCCCACCAATCTGCCCGAACCGCAGGAGATTGATTATATGATGGAGCCGGTTGTTTCGGCATCCATTATGACACCAAAGGAATTTGTAGGCAGCATAATGGAGCTTTGTCAGGAACGTCGGGGAACATATATTGATATGACCTATCTTGACGAAAACCGTGTCACCCTTAACTACGAGTTGCCTCTTAATGAAATTATATATGACTTCTTTGATGCTCTTAAATCCCGCACCCGTGGCTATGCATCCTTTGACTATGAACTTAAGAATTACCAGAAGTCTGAGCTTGTTAAGCTTGACATTTTGTTAAATGGCGAGATGGTTGATGCACTTTCCTTTATTGTTCACAAAGAGAGTGCGTACAGTCGTGGCAGAAGAATTGCCGAAAAATTAAAGGAATCTATCCCCCGTCAGCTGTTTGAAGTGCCAATTCAGGCTGCAATCGGCAGTAAAATAATCGCAAGAGAAACCGTACGCGCAATGCGTAAGGATGTACTTGCTAAATGCTATGGCGGTGATATTACCCGAAAGAAGAAGCTTCTTGAAAAGCAAAAAGAGGGTAAAAAGCGTATGCGTCAGGTCGGCTCGGTTGAAGTTCCGCAAGAGGCATTTATGTCGGTGCTGAAACTTGATTAAACTAATTTTAACTATACGTAATATGAACACTTGTAGGGAACGACCTACGTGTCGTTCCGCAACCTGCAAATTTGTTCAATATGATACATTTAAAGGAGAAATTTGATGAATTCAGGCCTCTATATCCACATTCCGTTTTGCAAATCAAAGTGCAAATACTGCGACTTTAATTCTTTTGCAAATCACGAAAAGGATATAGAGCCTTATTTTTCTGCGCTGAATAACGAAATATCCGCCTGGTCAAAAAAACTTTCCGGCAGGCATTTTGACACAGTTTATTTTGGCGGCGGAACACCTTCGTTTGTCGACCCCTCCATTTTATGTAAATGTATTAAGCATATCAAAAAAAGTTTTTCCCTTTCGTCTGATTGTGAAATTACTGTTGAGTGCAATCCGGGAACAATCGGCTTTGACGGCCTTAAAAAGCTGAAATTAGCAGGCGTAAACCGTATAAGCATTGGTCTGCAATCAACAGACAATCAAATATTGTCCGTTCTTGGAAGAATACACTCGGTTAACGATTTTGAAGAATGCCTTGCCGCTGCCCGACTTGCCGGCTTTGATAACATTTCCCTTGACCTGATGTACGGTCTGCCCGATATGACCATAAAAAAATGGGAAAAAACTCTTGAAAAAGCAGTTTCATATCAGCCACAGCACATCTCTGCATATGCTCTCAAGATTGAAGACGGGACTCCTTTCTCAAAAATGCATCTTAACCTCCCCGACGAGGATTTATGTGCAGATATGTACGAAAAAGCAGTTGATTTTTTGCGTCAAAACGGATACTGTCGTTATGAGATTTCAAATTTTGCCCTGCCGGGCAAGGAATCCCGACACAATCAAAAATATTGGGAATGCTGTGATTTTCTGGGGCTTGGAGCAGGTGCATATTCCTGTATAAACAATGTAAGATTTAACAACGCAGCGGATATCGTTGAATATATTCAAAAGGTGAATTCCACAGGCTTTGCCATGAATGAAAAAGAGGAAATTTCTTTTGCCGAACAAATGTCCGAATTTGTGTTTTTAGGCCTTAGGTGCGAAAAGGGAATATCGAAAACAGAATTTAAAAATAGATTTGGGGAAAATATAAAGGATTGCTTTGGGCACCAAATAGAAAAGTACATTAATCTTGGTTTCTTAATTGATGAAAATGATTTTTTGCGTTTTTCAGACAAAGGCTTTTTTGTAAGCAATGCCATACTCTCGGACTTTATTTAAAATTTGAACCAAAGGTCTTGCATAAAGTATGGAAGTATGGTATACTGACCTTTGGAAATTTATATGCCCCCGTAGTAAAGAGGATATAAGAACCGCACGCCGTATACAAAATCATAGATTTTGACGGCTGAGCGAACCTTGTTATTCGCGTCTGCTCGTAATAAGAACCGCACGCCGTATACAAAATCATAGATTTTGACGGCT
>JAZRJL010000010.1:0-7670 GCA_045645805.1 Clostridia bacterium
GTTGAAGTTTTGGGAACCTTGCTTGGCTTTTTTGCAGTAAGCTTTTCTGCGGCAATACTTCCCTTTGCTCTCAGCTTTGCGGGCGGAACAATGCTTTATGTAATCAGTGACGAAATGATACCTGAAACCCACGCTCACGGAAGTGAAAGAGGGGCAACTTATGCACTTCTGGTTGGTTTTTGCATTATGCTTGTTTCGGACGTGTTGCTTGGGTAAATATTATGAAATATAAAAATATAAAACAAGGAAAGTTTATATCACGACCTAATCGGTTCATAGCCAATGTGGAGATTGATGGCAAGGTTGAAGTATGTCATGTAAAAAACACAGGCAGATGCAGTGAACTTCTTGTACCTGGTGCAAGGGTTTATGTTCAGCAATTTAATAATCCCGAGAGAAAGACAAAGTATGATTTAATCGCGGTTTTAAAGGGAAATCAGCTTGTTAATATGGACAGTCAAGCACCAAATAAGGTTTTTGGTGAATGGATAAATAAATACTTCAAAAATATAAGCCTTGTCAAGCCTGAAGCAAAATACAAAAATTCAAGATTTGATTTTTATATAGAGGCAGATGATAAAAAGATTTTTGTTGAAGTCAAGGGTGTTACCCTTGAAAATGACGGTGTGGTTAAATTTCCTGATGGCCCTACAATGCGGGGAATAAAGCATCTTAACGAGCTTTGTGAATGCATAAAGGACGGATACAAAGCATATTTGTTTTTTGTAATTCAAATGGAAAATGCAAAACTTTTTATGCCAAATCGTGATACTCATCCTAAATTTGCCGATGCACTTTTAAAAGCAAAGGAATGTGGTGTTAAAGTTTGTGCGGTTAATTGCCGGGTTAAGCCTGATTTGCTTGAAATAAAGGAATTTGTGGAAGTCAGGATAGGGTAATATGAAAATAAATGTCTTTGGGTAAATTTTAAAATACACCAGTTTGTACTTTGTACAGAAACTGGTGTATTTTATTATACGGAGTATTTATATACAGTATGTATGGTCAAGGGGCCCTGAACCATGACCCAAATCAAGCATTGCTGCAATTGCACCGGTGAGGTATTCTTTGGCAGTTTTTATACTTTCTTCCACAGAAAGACCCTTTGCAAGTCCACAGGCAATGGCAGAGGACAGAGTACATCCTGTGCCGTGAGTATTTGGGTTGTCAATACGTTTGGCAGAGAACCATTGTTCCTTTCCGTTCTCATATAAAAGGTCGGTAGCATCGGATACAAGATGTCCGCCTTTTACTAAAATTGCACCCGAAAAGTTTTCTGATATTTTTTCGGCAGCATTAATCATACCCTGTTGATTTGTAATTTTAATACCGCTTAAAACCTCAGCTTCGGGGATGTTGGGCGTAATAATTGATGCAATAGGAAGGAGATGCTTGCACAATGCAGTTACGGCATCGTTTTTCATAAGAGAGCTTCCGCTTGTAGCAACCATTACCGGGTCAATAACTATATTTTTTGCGTCATACTTTTTTAGTTTTGCGGCAATGGCCTCAATGATTTCCTTTGATGAGACCATACCGATTTTTATGCTATCGGGAACAATGTCGGTGAAAATACTGTCAAGCTGCTGACCGATAAATTCGGGAGATACCTCAAAAATACTGCTTACGCCCATTGTGTTTTGGGCAGTAAGTGCTGTAATTGCACTCATTGCGTACAGCTTGTGAGCAGTTATTGTTTTTATATCTGCCTGAATTCCTGCACCGCCGCTTGAATCCGAGCCTGCTATTGTAAGGACCTTTTTAATCAAAATAATCACCTGCTTTGAAAAAATCATTTATATACAAATCTGAAATTTCTTTTAATTTATCTGTCTTTGGCTCACTTGAATCAAATATTCCGCAGAGAATATATCCAAGATTTTTTGCCGTTTGTGCCGCAAAATAGGCATCTTCAAAAACAACGGTTTTGGATACATCGGCACCCAAAAATTCGGTTGCCATATTGAAAATATCCGGTGATTGTTTGCTTAAGCCTACCTCTGAACAGGTAAATATCTTGTCAAAATAATTAAATACTTCACACCGCTTAAGTGCTGCCTCAACATAGGGGCGGTCACTTGCTGTTGCTATACACATTTTTACACCGATTGACGAAAGATGTAAAAGAAATTCTTTAGCCCCAGGTTTAAGCTGTGCTTCGTAAAAGTAGAAATCTTTAACCGTATCCTGAAGCAAAGCGGCAATTTTCTCGGGTGTGGTATTTAGTTTGTATTCGCGGTTTAAATAGTCGCATGCCTGAAGGATTGTCATTGTGGATATAGTGCTGTTTAAATTGGGGTCAGGCGTTTTGCCAAGGCTTAAAAGATACCTTTTGCAAAGATTCTCCCAGACAAACATAGAGTCAAGTAGTGTGCCGTCAAGGTCAAAAATTGCGGCATCAACCTTCATTTGATGTTACCTCCTTGCAAAGCTTTAAAAGCCGTTTTGATGCTGAAGTGATATCATCACTTGCGAAAATGGCTGAAACAACAGCTGCACCGCATATTCCACTGCCTTTAAGCTTAAGAATATTTTCTTCGCAAATTCCGCCAATTGCAACAACGGGAATTGATACACTGTTTATGATTTCTTTTAGCGTATCAAGTGAAACACTATCCGCATCAAGCTTGGTAGAGGTGGAAAAAACAGCACCCACACCAAGGTAATCAGCCCCCATTTTCTCGGCAAGAACAGCTTGTTTTACAGTTTGTGCTGAAACACCAAGAATCATACTATTGCCTATTTTTTTTCTCACGTCTGAGGCAAGCATATCGCTTTGACCAACGTGAATTCCGTCGGCTTTGCACTTTATTGCAATGTCCACATTATCGTTTATTATAAAGGGAGTATGATATTTTTTACAAAGTATACTTAACTCTTCGGCTTCGGTTAAAAATTCGTTATTAGAAAGCTCCTTTTCACGAAGTTGAAGGCAGGTAATGCCCCCGTCAAGAGCTTTTTGTACCTGCTGTAAAAGGGTTTCGTTTTTTAGCCAGCTGCGGTCTGTTACGGCATAAAGCAAAAGGTCATTTTCGGATAATTTCATATTTTGCACCGTCCTTCATGGTTTTTCCGTCGATGTTGTAAAGCTCGTCAATTATATTGGTTTTATAGGTCATATTCCCCTGTGCGGGAAGCAATCTCTCAAAAGCTTTTTCGCCACAAAGTCCCATAGTGCAAACTGCAGCAACAGTTGCTTCAAGGGGCGAGTCCTTGGCTGCAGAAAGAAAGGCACAAAGTATTGCACTAAGCATACAGCCTGTACCGCAAACCTTGCTCATTTCCGGTCTGCCGTTTCGCACTGCATAGGCTTTGTCACTGTTGGCAATAATATCAATAGCGCCTGTTACTGCAATAACAGCTCCGGTTTCCTTTGCAAATTTCTTTAGAAATTCGGCTGTTTCGTAAAGATTTTTGTCAGTAACAGCATCAAGTGCATCGGCATCAACACCCCGTGCTGCACCCGTGCCAAGGGCAAGTGCTTTGATTTCTGAAATATTACCGCGGATTGCGGTGAATTTTACTTCGGAAATGAGCTTTTTTGCGGTTTCTGTTCTCAAAACAGATGCGCCTGCACCCACAGGGTCAAGAACAACAGGGTGACCAAGTCGGTTTGAAATTTTTCCGGCTTCAAGCATCGCATCAATTGTCCTTGAGTTGAGTGTACCTATATTTATATCAAGAGCATTGCATATAGCAGTAATATCTTTTACATCATTAATGTCATCTGACATAATGGGTGATGCACCTATGGCAAGAAGTGCGTTTGCACAGTCGTTTACGGTGACGTAATTTGTCATACAGTGTACCAGAGGTACGGCTTTTCTGAGATTATCAAGAATATTTTTTATCATAATTTATCACCCGATCCTGTTTTAAAAATATTTGTTTTTTGAAGTGCAGTTGTTATTATAGCGGCAATGATTGTTCCGCCGGCGGAGCTTATAAAGAAGGGAATAATGTAGGCAAAAAGTGCTGCCGAGGAATTTCCCATTATAAATAAAGCAACCGGGTATGCCAGAAGTCCGCCGATTATACTTGTACCAAAAAGCTCGCCGATGCAGGCAGAAGGTATATTTTTAAAGTATTTATAGCTTATACCTGCAACCAGAGCACCGCACATACTTCCGGGGAAAGCCATAAATGTTCCAAGTCCAAAACATATGCGTAGCAGTGCTGCCAGAAAACCCATCGTAACACCATACCAGGGACCTAAAACAACAGCAGAAATAATATTTACCATATGCTGAACGGGACTGCATTTTGAACCGAATACGGGAATAGAAAATGTTGAGCCTGCAACAGCAAGAGCGATTAAAAGACCTGCAATTACTAATTTTCTTGTGTTTTTCATTTTAAAAACCTCTTTCTTTAAAATAATTCCTTTTGAGGTTTTCAAAACAAAGATATAAAAACAGCGTTCGCTAGCCTGACAGTAGCTATCCGAACCTGATTTTAAGTGGCTGATTTTTGCCCAAACTGTGTTAAAATACTCGCTAAGCCACCAAGGATTAGCTTCGTTTTTGCCTTGTTTAGACAAAAATCAGCTCACTTAAAATTCTTCGACCTAAAAAGGATGGAATTTTGAGTAGATTTTGGTGCGGAGGATGCAGGCAGGCTGTCGCCTGGCAAAGACGACAAACTAAAACATACCGAAATTACGCCTTTTTAGGCAGGTTTGGATAACTACTGTCAGGCTAAAGTTGTGAAAACCCCAAAAGGGTCGGTCGAAGATTAATTTCTTCCTCTCAGCCTGAAACACAGACTCCCTCGCTGTTTTATGTGAAAAATACTCTGAAATCCTCTTGCGGCGCTCCCCGCCTGAAGCTTCATAAAATGAGTATTCGGTTGTAAAGGTTGTTATTTCCCGATTTGCAGTTTTATTTTGACGGCAATGAAATATAAAATGCCGACAACAAGCATTGCGGGAAGAGTGTAACCAAAGGGTGTATCAAGTCTCATAAACAATCTGTAAATAACAAAACCAATCAGCCATATGATAAGACTAAGCATATTTACAGATTTTGCAGAGCTGTCGTTTTTAAGAATAAAGAAATCAGCAAGCTGTATTGCAATCATTGGTGCAAAAACTGAGCCGATTATGTATAAAAAGCCTTCGGTTTTTGAAACGGGTGCAAAAATTGCAAGGATTGTTCCAAGTATTGCAGCCCATATTGCAATTGGCTTTTCACGAAGTTTTGGTGAAATGCTGTTTGCACTTACTCCGGCAGAGTATGCATCAAGAAATGTAGTGGTAACGGTTGAAAATATAACAATTATGAGGCCTGCAATACCAAGTCCTGATTTGAGCATTATTCCTGCTATATCGGAATTTCCTGCAAAAATTGCGGCACCAAGACCGATAACATACATCCAGCAGCTTGCAAAGAAGTATGCAGCGCTGCTTGTAAGGGTTGCTGAAAACGGCTTTTTTGCATTCCGCGTATAATCCGAAATCAGCGGCAGCCATGAAAGGGGCATTGCCACCGAAAGCTCAACCGCGGCACCAAAGGTAATGCTGTCTGCAAAAAAAACAGCCGTGGGTGCTGATTTTTTAAAAATTACCAAACAAAGCAAAATTGTTGTTATAAATAATGACAGTATTGCAACTGAATTGATTTTGCCAAGATTTTTAATTCCTATGGCAATCCAAAGTATAATAAGACCGCCAATTATAATATTCCAAAGCCACATTCCCAAACCGGGCAGAATGGTAGCGGCGGCAGCAGCACCGTTATAAATCATTATGGCTGTCCAGCCAACCAGCTGCAAAACATTAAGTGTTGAAAACAGGATTGAGCCTTTTTGTCCAAAGGACATTTTTGCTGTTTCCATTGCGCTTTTTCCGATTTTTCCACCGATAAGACCTGTAAAAAACATAAGCACAAAGCCTATCAGGTGTCCAAGTATGATTGCAGAAAGACCTTTGGAAAGTCCAAGGGGTGCAATAAGTGCACCTGTAAGAATTTCTGCAATTGATATCCCTGCACCAAACCAGATAAGTGCAAGGGATAGGTTTGAGGTTTTTTCGTTCATTTCATCAAATCCTTTCTTTACCGTTAGGGGTAGGTTAAATTTGATGGATAAAACAACGAAAAAAGGTTGCCACGGATATATGGCAACCTTTAATAAAACAAAATAATTGTTCCCTACGTTGGCATTATCCAAATCAGGTTTACGGGTCGAAGCCAAACTTCCTCTCAGCCTGCAATGCAAGCTCCCCTACAAATTCAATTTATTTGGATTATACACCTAAAAGAAATATTTGTCAATACAAAATTTAACAAGGCATCAAAAACACATATTATTTGCAAAAAATAAAAAACCTTAAAAATTACATTAAAACTATTGAAAAATTCAGCTAAATTTGTTAAAATGATTGGATATAGGTAACAATAAAATAAAAGGAGAGATTTAATATGGAAAACTTTATACCGTTTTTCGTGCTGTTTGCTTCAATTCTTGCACTTATTTTTGCAGGATTTAAGTTTTATTCAGTACGTAAATTGCCCGAGGGAACTGAGCAGATGGCTTCAATATCTGCAAAAATCCGTAGTGGTGCTATGGCGTATCTTAAGCGTCAGTACAAAACAGTTGGTATCTTTTTTGCTGTAATGGTTGTATTGCTTACAATCCTTGCAGTACTTGGATTTTTATCACCCTTTGTACCTGTTGCATTTCTGACAGGCGGATTCTTCTCTGGTCTTTCAGGATTTGTGGGTATGAAAATTGCAACATATGCAAACTCACGTACTGCAAATGGTGCAAGAGATGGTCTTAACAAGGGCCTCAAAATTGCATTTTCGTCAGGCACGGTTATGGGAATGACTGTAGTTGGTCTGGGCCTTTTGGACATCAGCTTCTGGTTCATTCTTTTAAGATTTGTATTTAAGCTTGGTATTGAAGAAACAATGGCTGCGATGCTTACATTTGGTATGGGCGCAAGCTCAATGGCGCGTTTTGCCCGTGTTGGCGGTGGTATCTTTACCAAGACTGCCGATGTTGGTGCTGACCTTGTTGGTAAGGTTGAAGCAGGCATCCCCGAGGATGACCCCAGAAACCCTGCTTGTATTGCTGATAATGTTGGTGACAACGTAGGTGACGTTGCAGGTATGGGTGCTGACCTTTATGAATCATATGTAGGCTCGGTTATTTCCTGCGGTGCATTGGCTGTTGCAGCGGGCCTTGGAATTAACGGCGTGCTTCTTCCAATGATTATTGCGGCACTTGGAATATTGGCTTCAATTGTTTCAACCTTCTTTGTTTCAACAAAGGAGGGGGCATCGCAAAAGATGCTTCTCGGTTCACTGAGAAAGGGAACATATTCAGCAGCGATTATTTCAGCAATTGCAAGTTTTGTTGCAATCAAGGTTCTTATGCCTGGTCAGATTGGTCTTTTCGGTGCTGTTATGGCAGGTCTTTTGGCTGGTGTTCTTATTGGTTACTTTACCGAATATTACACCTCTGACTCATACAAACCTACACAGAAGCGTTCAGAATCCTCTGGAACAGGTGCGGCAACAATTATTATTGACGGTATTGCTCTTGGTATGAGATCAACGGCAATTCCTGTAATAATTATTGGTATTGCGATTATCGCAAGCTACTTCTTTGGAGGCGGTATCGCATCCTTTGAGGGTGGTCTCTATGATGTAGGTCTTTCGGCTGTT
>JAZRJL010000011.1:0-25801 GCA_045645805.1 Clostridia bacterium
CCCTGAATGTGGCGTATGAAACCATTCCTTTTCGTCGCGTTTCAAAAATCCCATTATACCTATGGGAATCCACGAGAGAATGTAAACAACAAAGCCCATAAAATTCTTCATTATATTTCTGTCAAGTCTGCCGTCGTTATAAAGTCCTGAAAGTATAAGTATAAGGTTGCCCCAAACAAACACTGACAGCAACAGCATTTTCAAAGGTGTTGCCCAAAACAGGCACAGCAATGTGTGCAGAAAAGTCCCCTTATCAACAAAAATTGCAAGAACATAAACGATACTGAAGAATATCATACAAAGGGGATAAAGGGTATCGCACCAAAAGTTCATAAGCATATGAAATGCTGTTTTTGACTTCTCGCTTACGGCCTTTTTAAAAAGGGGCTTTACATAGCTTGTGGCAACATCGGAAAGACCCTGCATCCATCTTTTTCTCTGGTTGATTGAAGTACCGAGGTGGGTGGGTTTTTCGTCGTATACCACGGCTTTGTGTGCCCAGCCAACCAATATGTCACTTAAGGCAAGCTTAAGGGTAAATTCGGTATCCTCGGCAAGGCAGGTTGCACCCCAGCCAAACTGCTTTATAAGGTTTGCTTCAACTGCAAAGCCTGTACCCCCAAGGCGGCAGCCAAGTTCAAGGTTTCCTCGTGCCAGCTGTGAAAGGCGGTTGTTAAGCCAATACCACAGTGAATATGAAAAGGTCAGCCAGTTGTCGGTGGGATTTTTGCTGTCAAGATAACCCTGTACAGCACGATAGCCCTGATTAAGCTTTGTGTTTATATGGGTAAGAAAGTCGGGCTTTACCAGATTATCAGCATCAAATATACAAAAGTATTCAAATCCATTTTCCATTTCAAAAAGCTTTTGAAATGCATATTCCATAGCAAAGCCTTTGCCTCGGTTTTGAGTATCGTTGCGTTCCCACACCGTGGCACCGCTTTTTCGGGCAATTTCGGCTGTTTTGTCAGTGCAGTTGTCGGCAATTACAAAAATACCGTATTTGTCTGACGGGTACGAAAGACCCTTAAGGCTTTTTACAAGGTCACCGATAACCGTTTCCTCGTTATGTGCCGCAACTATCAAGGCAAAGCTGTTTGCCTTTTGCGTTGATGGCTTTTTTTCAAAAACCGTAAGTGAAAACAATCCCACAGCAAAGTAATAGCAGCCGATTACAAAAAGGCAAAGCTGAAAAATATCTGCAAAAATTTTAAATATCAAGTCTTTTCACCTGCAACTTTGTATTCTTTTTAAAAATAAAAGAATATCATAATATAATAAATATCGATGAAACATATAAATGTTTCTGTTTGCGTTTGCGCAAACTATTATGAAAACATCCGTTTTCATAAATCGATGTTATTAAAATCAGGCGTATCTGACAAATTGAAAATTTGTCAGCAGCAGAGCTTGCTCTGCTAAAAACGACAGTATGTCGTTTTTTTACAGCACTGATAATATAATTATTCTCATTTACACACAATATTACAAATAACAGTATACATTAAATGCAGAATAATTTCAATAGCTTTTGAAAACTTTTAGAGTTTTTGTCGATTGCAATTTCAGGAAATGTGCATATAATGAAAAGAAAATAACAAAATTGGATTATTTTTTCACAAATTTAAGAAATTACTTTACTTAGCAAAAAAAATGTTGTATAATAATCTATGTATGTATTACAGACAAAATGAGGTTGATACTATGAAGTTTTTCAGAACTTTAACCGAAGAAATAAATCTTGTGTTTGAGCGTGATCCTGCAGCAAAATCAAGACTTCAGGTATTGTTTTTGTATCCGGGCGTCAGGGCGATACTTAGCTATCGCTTTGCGCATATGCTTTACTGCAACAAGCTGTACTTTTTAGCAGACTGGGTTTCAAAGCGTACCCGCCGCAGAACGGGTATTGAAATTCACCCTGCGGCAAAAATCGGCAAAGGCCTTTTCATTGACCACGGAATGGGCGTTGTTATCGGTGAAACAACCATTATCGGTGACAACTGTACAATATACCAGGGCGTAACCTTGGGCGGTACAGGCAAAGACAAGGGCAAACGTCACCCAACCATTGGTAACAATGTTACCATCGGCAGCGGTGCAAAGGTTCTTGGACCCTTTACCGTGGGCGACAACAGCAAGGTTGCTGCAAATGCAGTTGTGCTTAACGAAATTCCGCCCAACAGCACCTGCGTGGGTGTTCCGGCACATATTGTAAAGCGTGACAACGTAAAGGTTGCACCTGCAAAGATTGACCTTGACCAGATTCACATTCCTGACCCTGTTTCAATGGAGCTTTGCAAGCTGCGTGTTGAGCTTGAACATCTTAAAAAACAGATTGCTGAAAATTCTGAGACCAACGAAAGGGATTAATATATGAAAATTTTTAACACTTTAAACCGTAAAAAAGAAGAATTTGTACCTGTTGAAAAGGGCGTTGTGCGTATGTATTCCTGCGGACCTACCGTATACAACTACTTTCACATCGGCAATGCAAGACCCTTTATCATTTTTGATACATTGAGAAGATATCTTGAATACAGCGGCTACAAGGTTTACTTTGTGCAGAACTTTACCGACATTGACGATAAAATGATTAACAAGGCAAACGAGATGGGCATTACCGTTAAGGAGCTTGCAGACCAGTACATTGACGAATATTTCAAGGATGCTGACGGTCTTGGTATCAAGCGTGCTACATGGCACCCACGTGCAACCGACAACATTGACGCAATTATCGAAATTGTCAAGGCTCTTGAAAAAAAGGGTTATGCCTACAACGTAGACGGTGATGTTTATTTTGCCGCAAAGAAGTTCAGCGAATACGGCAAGCTTTCGCACCAACCCCTTGAGGATCTTGAAAGCGGTGCAAGAATTGATATAAACGAAGCAAAACGCGACCCGATGGACTTTGCCCTGTGGAAAAAGCAGAAACCGGGCGAACCTGCATGGGAAAGCCCATGGGGTATGGGACGACCCGGCTGGCATATTGAATGCAGCGCAATGGCAAACAAGTTCCTTGCAAAAACAATTGATATCCACAGCGGCGGTCAGGACCTTATATTCCCCCACCACGAGAACGAAATTGCACAAAGTGAATGTGCCCATGGCGTTACCTTTTCAAATTACTGGATGCACAACGGCTATATAAACATTGACAACCGCAAGATGTCCAAGTCACTTGGCAACTTCTTTACCGTGCGTGAGGTTGCGGCTGAATTTGACTATGAGGTTATCCGCTTCTTTATGCTTTCAGCACATTACAGAAGTCCAATCAACTTCAGCAAGACACTTATGGAGTCTGCAAAGGCAAGCCTTGACAGAATTTACAACTGTCTCAGTGATATGAAGTTTGCGGCAGAAAATGCCGAAAGCCGCGTGGAGCTTACAGAGGCTGAAAGCACATACAAAAAGGTTGTTTCAGACCTTAAGGCAAAATACATTGCCGCAATGGATGATGATTTAAATACAGCGGATGCTATTTCGGTTATATTTGAAATTGTTTCCGAGGCAAACAAGGCAATCACATCAGGCAGCGGCTTCTCAAAAGAAGTTATTACATTTACAATAGACACCATTTCCGAGCTTGGCGGTGTTCTTGGCTTGCTTTCAAAGACCGATGACGCACTCGACAGCGAGGTAGAGGCGATTATTGAAGAACGTGCAAAGGCACGTGCCGAAAAGAACTGGGCAAAATCCGACGAGCTTCGTGATAAGCTTAAAGAAATGGGCATAATCGTAAAGGACACACCTCAGGGACAGCAGATTACAAAGGCATAACGGTGAAAAATTATGCTTGATACATTTACAAAAGAATTTAATTTGGGCGAAAAGGTTCCGCCCTCACAGTATTCGCCGTTGACCCTTGCTTATATAGGCGATGCGGTATATGAGCTGTTTGTCCGCACATACCTTTTAAGGGATGCCAACTTCCCTGTAAACAAGCTGCATAAGACAGCAATAGGTATGGTAAACGCAAAGGCACAGTCGGACCTTTTTCAAAAGGTAAAGGACAGCCTTACAGAGGATGAGCTTGCCGTATACAAACGGGGCAGAAACACAAATTCGCATCCGCCCAAGAATGCCGATATGGTTGACTACAAATCGGCAACCGGTATTGAGGCACTTATAGGTTATCTTTACCTGAAGGGTGAAAGTGAAAGGATTCTTGAAATCCTTAAAAACCTGGTAGCCTGACAATTTCTGAATTTTTACATACTTTATTTTGAGGTGGATGTAAAAATGCGTGAAAAATTAAAAACCTTCCTTACCGTAATTGCAGGGACAGTCTTTGCGGCAATTGCCCTTGATGTGTTTCTTGCACCTTCGGACATTGCCCCGGGGGGATTAAGCGGTCTCTCGGTTGTTTTAAATCATCTGACGAGATTGCCAATTGGTGTTTTAATACTTATTCTTAATATTCCGGTCATAATATGGGGACTGATGCACTTTAATAAACGGTTTATGGTGTATTCCTTAACGGGGATGTTTTTGCTGTCACTGTTTGTGGAGATTTTTGCATTTCTTCCCAAAATAACCGAGGATATATTGCTTTCAGCCGTTTATGGCGGAGGATTAATGGGCCTTGGTATAGGTCTTGTGTTTGGCTCAGGCTGGACAACCGGCGGCACAGACATTGTTGCACAGATTCTTAAAAAGAAATTCCCATCGGTGTCGGTGGGGAGATTTGTGTTGATTATTGATGCCTTTGTAATTGCCGTTGCGGGGATTACATTTAAAAAATGGGAGGTGCTTTTGTATTCTGCAATAGCACTTTACATCAGCAGCTTTATAATTGATATAATTGCCGAGGGCGGTAATGCTGCAAAGGTTGCATACATTATTTCAAAGCAGCAAAAGGAGATTGCAACGGCAATATCCCAAAGACTGGACAGGGGCACAACGCTTCTTCATGGCTGGTCATTTTATTCGGGCGAGGAGAAAACCGTGCTTTTGTGTGTGGTGCGAAAATATGAGGTGCCACAGCTTAAGAACATAATCAAGGAAACTGACAAAAGTGCTTTTGTTATTGTTTCGGATGCCCGTGAGGTCTTGGGAAACGGCTTTAACAGCCATTAAACTTTTTGAAAAAATATTTATTTATATAAAAACGGAGGTTAATGCAAATGAACTCAGAAAAGCTGAACTCACTTAAGCTTTCTGCGGCAAATGTCCGCAAAATGATACTTGAAGCGGTTCACAGTGCAAAATCCGGTCACCCGGGCGGCTCACTTTCGTCAGCCGACATTCTTACATATCTCTACAAAGAGGAACTTAGGGTCGACCCCCAAAATCCAAAGGACCCAAACCGAGACAGATTTGTTATGTCAAAGGGTCACGCGTCACCGTTGGTTTACGCAGCTTTGGCTGAATTTGGATTTATTCCTAAGGAAGACATCAAAACCTTCCGCAAGGCAGACAGCTATCTTCAGGGACATCCTGATATGAAGGGTACTCCCGGTGTTGATATGTCAACAGGCTCGCTTGGTCAGGGTATAAGTGCCGCTTGCGGTATGGCTCTTGCAGGCAAGTATGACAAAAAGGATTACCGCGTTTACGCAATCCTTGGCGACGGCGAATGTGAAGAGGGTCAGGTATGGGAGGCTTCAATGCTTGCTGCACACTACAATCTTGACAATCTCTGCGTATTTCTTGATTTCAACGGTCTTCAGATTGACGGCGAAATTACAAAGGTTATGAACCCCACTCCCTTTGATAAAAAGTTTGAAGCATTTGGCTGGAATGTAATCGTTATTGACGGTCACAACTTCGAGGAAATCGAAGCAGCTGTCAATAAGGCAAAGAAAACAAAGGGTCAGCCAACAATGATTATTGCAAACACCACCAAGGGCAAGTGCGTTTCTTTTATGGAAAACGATGCAAACTGGCACGGTGCTGCTCCCAACGACGAGCAGTATGCTAAAGGCGTGGCAGAAATTGACGAGATTATCAAAAGTTTAGGAGGTGCTTGCTAATGTACGCAATAGGTGAAAAAAAGGCAACCCGTGAAGCTTACGGTGCGGCTTTGGCAGAATTCGGCAGTGACGAAAGAATTGTTGTTCTTGACGCAGACCTTTCTCCTGCAACAAAGACAGGAACCTTTAAAAAGGCATTTCCTGAAAGATTTTTCAACTGCGGTATTGCCGAGGGCAATATGATGACAGTTGCAGCAGGTATATCGACCTGCGGAAAAATTCCTTTTGCAAGCTCTTTTGCAATGTTTGCAGCAGGCAGAGCCTTTGAACAGATAAGAAACTCAATCGGCTATCCCAAGCTCAATGTGAAAATGGGTGCAACGCACGCAGGTATCTCTGTTGGTGAAGACGGCGCAACACACCAGTGTCTTGAGGATATGGGTCTTATGCGTACTATTCCTAATATGGTTATCTTAAACCCCGCTGACTGTCAGGAAGCACGTCTTGCAGTTAAGGCTGCAATCGACCATCAGGGTCCTGTATACCTTCGTTTCGGCAGACTTGCAGTACCCACCATCTTTGGCGAGGATTACAAGTTTGAAATTGGCAAGGGAGTACAGCTTGCAGATGGCAAGGATGTAACAATTATTGCAACAGGTCTTATGGTTGCTCACGCACTTGAAGCAAAGACAGCTCTTGAAGAAATGGGTATCTCTGCAAGAATTATCAATATGCACACCATCAAGCCTATTGACCGTGATATTATTGTAAAGGCGGCAAAGGAAACAGGTGCAATTGTTACTGCTGAAGAACACAACATCATCGGCGGACTTGGCTCAGCTGTTGCTGAGGTTCTTTGCGAAGAATGTCCCGTACCTATGTTAAGAGTCGGCACAAAGGATATATTCGGTAAGTCTGGTGCTCCTGCCGTATTGTTTGAAGAATATGGACTTGACGCAAAGACAATTGTTGAAAAGGCAAAAGAAGTAATTGCATTGAAAAAATAAATATGTAGGGGCGAACTGTGTCCACCCGTAAACTTCAACAACAAACAATCCCCACACCGTAAAGGTGCGGGGATTTGTTTTGTCGACAATAAGGAATTATGTATGGAAAAGTACAAAAGGAAAAAAATCGGCATTTTAGTTGACAAACAGTTTAAAATACCTATATAATAAATGTATATTAAGTAAACAGAGGTATTAAAGTGACAAAAGAGCAGGCTTTATCAAAATTACAGTTAAATCCAAGGCTTTTGCAGATTGCAAGACTTGTGCCAAATTGCAAAGCGGTTGCGGATATTGGCACAGACCACGGATATATTCCGATTTTTTCGGTGCTTGCAGGTCTTTGCAAAAGTGCAATTGCATCTGATATAAACAAAGGTCCAATCAGGCGTGCCGAAGAAAATGTAAAAGCTTTTTGTCTTGAAGACAAGATTTCACTTCGGCTTGGGGGCGGGCTTGAAACTGTTAAACCGGGCGAGGCAGATGTTGTTGTGATTGCCGGAATGGGCGGGATTTTGATCTCCGACATATTGGAAAAGTCAAAGGATGTGGTAAATGAGGCAAAACACCTTATACTTCAGCCAATGACAGCGGTTAAGGAGCTTAGGGAATATCTTTGTCAAAACAGCTTTTGTGTGCAGAAAGAAGTTCTTGTTGCCGAGGAGGACAAGCTTTACAGCATAATCTGTGTGGACGTAGGCGGTCAGTGTGAATATTCGCCCAAAGAGATTTTGCTTGGTAAAAATGTTGAGGAGACAGAGGAAGGACTTTTTGAAGAAAACAGAAAAAGGGTAATTCAAAAGCTTGAAAAAAGGCTTGCCGGCCTTGAAAAATCGGTAATTTTGGAAAATTTGAGTCAGGCAAAGGATGTTCGGGCTTTGCTTGATTTGGTAAAAAACAAATAAAAAAGGGGGCTTTTAAGATGGTCAGACTTTCGAAAATAATTGAAGAGCTTGAAATGCTTGCGCCACCGCAGATGAAATGCAGTTGGGATAATGTGGGTTTGCTTGTGGGCGATGAAAGTAAAAGGATTGAACGGGTTTTTGTCTGCCTTGATATTACAAGTGAAAACGTAAAGGCGGCGGTTGAATTTGGTGCGGATTTGATAATATCTCACCACCCCCTTATTTTTGAACCGCTCAGGAGTATCACCGAAAATGACATAACGGGCAGCATTGTACGGACACTTATTAAAAATGATATTTCTGCATTTTCTATGCATACCAACTTTGATATTGCCGACGGTGGTATGAACGACCTTCTTGCACAGCGGCTTGGTCTTGAAAACGTACGAAAGTTTACGGTTGACGAATGTATCGGCGAAAACGGTGAGGAATTTGAGGGAATCGGCAGAGTGGGTTCATTGGAACAACCAATGACGCTTGCTCAGTTTATTGAGCATACAAAAAACGTTCTTGGCTGCAAGGCACTTAAGTTTACGGGAAATCCGGATGAGCTTGTGCAGACGGTTGCACTGTGTTCGGGCAGCGGCGGGTCGGAACTTTATGCGGCGTATCATTCGGGAGCGGATGTGTATGTGACAGGTGATTTAAAGCATGACCATGGCAGAGTGGCCCGAGAAATCGGTCTTAATATGATTGATGCAGGACATTTTGAAACCGAAAATATAATCTGTGAATTTTTAGCGGAATTTTTCCACCACCGCTTCCCTGAAACGGAGGTTGAAATTTCCCGTGGGGTGCCGTATTTTACGGCGATATAATATTGAGGATACAAATCAGGATTGTTGCATTAAACAAAATTGTTAATGTAACAGTCCTTTTTTTGAAAAGATAAAAAAATCCTTGCAAATTATTAAAATTTATGTTACAATAGTAAGGGTATATATGAAATTTTAAAAAACCTCTAAAAAAGGCAATTTTTTAGCTAAAAATTAAATTTTCGATTTTTTGATGAATTTTTAAGGTGCGAAAGGAAGTTTAAAATGAAGGTTCTTTGTAACAAAAATATATTGAACGATGCAATAACCGCAGTTTCAAAGGCGGTATCAACACACTCGAATCTGCCAATACTTGAGGGTATCTATATTTATGCCGCTGAAGACGGTAAGGTTACCCTTGTTTCAAACGATATGGAAATGGGTATCGAGGCAAAAATCGATGCCGAGGTTACACGGGGCGGAAGATGTGTTTTAAATGCCAAAATACTTGGCAGCATTGTTAAAAACCTTCCTCTTGAGGATGTTTTTCTTGAACTTGATGAAAAAAACATCTGCACAATCAAAAGCGGAAATTCAAAGTTTGAAATTACAGGCATGAATGCCCTTGACTTTCCTGAACTTCCGGCTGTGAACCCTGATTATTCAATCAGCATCCCCAAAAAGACCTTGAGGGAAATGATTGCAAAGACAATTTTCTGTGCGTCAATGAGCGACAACAGACCTGTTCTTAAGGGTTCGCTTCTTGATATTTCAGGAACTTCAGTGAAAATGGTTGCAACAGACGGTTTCCGTCTTGCTGTGCGCACCTATCATCTTGAAAAAGATTTTGGCGAAAGAAAGGTTGTTATCCCGTCAAAGACCCTTGCAGAGATAAACAAGATACTTAAAGACGACGATGACGAGGTTATGATAAACTGCACCTCAAAAAATGCTGTGTTTATTTTTGATAATTACAAGGTTGTTACCCGTCTTATTGAGGGTGAATACATCAACTATAACAGTGCAATTTACGACCAGGGCGAAATTGAGATTGAATGTCCTCTTTACGAGCTTTATGATTCTGTTTACCGTGCGTCCTTGATTATAACCGAAAACTCAAACGATGCACCCGTAAAGTTTAAGATTGAAGATGACAATATAAATATTTCCTGTGAGACAATTGTGGGTAAGGTTGATGATAATATCTCGGTTGCGACAGGTGACGCAAGTCTTGAAATCGGCTTTTTCAACGGCTTTCTTATTGGTGTTCTTCGTGCCTGCGATGATGAAACCGTGAAGATTAAGTTTAAAAAGAACATCAATCCTATGATTATCACACCTGTTGATGGTGACGATTACGTTTACCTTCTTCTTCCCAGACGCCTTAAATAATGATTATAAAGGGTTTAAAGCTTCGCAATTTCAGAAATTACGAGGAACAGAAATTTGAATTTAACGAAAAGGTAAATATAATTTACGGCAACAATGCCCAGGGCAAAACCAATATACTAGAGGCTATATATTTGTTCTCGTTAGGCAAGTCTAACCGTGCCGCAAAGGATACCGATATGATTAGGTTTGGCGAGACCTTTGCCGAGGCGGAGATTGAATTTTCTTCACACAGTCGCAATGTTTCGGGCAGGGTTGTTCTTGAAAATGCAAAGCGGAAAAAGATTTTCTTAAATGACATTCCCGTCCGTAAAAATTCCGAGCTGGTGGGAAATCTGAACGTTGTGTTTTTCGGGCCTGAATATTTAAGTTTAATCCGCGAGGGTCCAAAAAAACGCCGCAAGAATATTGACATTATGATTTGTCAGCTTAAGCCTGCGTATCTTAACGCAATTTCGGAATACAAGCGGCTTAACGAGCAAAAGGGAAGTCTGCTTAAAAGTGACCGAATTGACAACCTTTTGCTTTCGGTCATTGATGAGAAAATCCTTGAGCTTTCGGTGTTTATATCAAAATACAGATTTGAGTATATAAAAAAGATTGAGACTCTGGCAAAAAAAATACAGCTCGATATTTCAGGTGGCAAGGAAGAGCTTTCAATGAGGTATATTTCCTGCGGAATTGAGGTCAGTTCAGAAAATGTCGAAAACTTGTCCCAATTGTACGCTCAAAGAATGGTAGAATTAAGAAGCAGAGAGCTTAAATACCGTGAAAGTGTATTTGGCCCGCACCGTGACGACATTGAGTTTTATATAAACGGCAAGGATTTAAAGCTGTTTGGCTCACAGGGACAGCAAAAGACGGCAATTTTGGTGCAAAAGATTGCCGAGGTACAGCTGTTTTTTGAGGAAACGGGTGAATATCCCGTTCTTCTGCTTGATGATATAATGAGCGAGCTTGACACCACAAGACAGGATTTTGTTCTTAACAAAATCAAGGATATGCAGATTTTTATAACCTGCACCGACAGCGAGAAGTTTAAAAGCCTTGAAAAAGGTATGTTTTTAAGAATAGACAAAGGGGAAATGATTGAGTGTACCTCCATTTAGGCCGTGACACGGTCGTAAACACAAAGGATATAATATCGGTTCTGGACCTTGAAAGTACCTCGGTCTCAAAAATTTCAAAGGAGTTTTTGAAGATTGTTGAGGAGGAAGGGTTTGTAAGAAACGTGTCCGACGAAATTCCAAGGTCGGTTGTAATATGCGAGGAAATGGGTCAGTCGGTGGTGTACATCACCAACATTTCCACCAAAGCCCTTGCAGGGCGAATTAAAAAAAGGGAAAATTTTTAGATTTACTTTTCAGATAAAGTTTTTCATTTTCAGAAAGGTCAGGTAAACACTATGGCAGAAAACAATTTAAATGTTCCGGTTGAAACCACATATGACGAGAGTCAGATTCAAGTTCTTGAAGGACTTGAGGCGGTAAGAAAGAGACCGGGTATGTATATCGGCTCTACAACCTCAAGGGGTCTTCATCATCTTGTTTACGAGATTGTGGACAACTCCATTGACGAGGCTTTGGCAGGATACTGCAAGGAGATTGTTGTTACTATAAAAGAGGACAATTCCATTACTGTACGTGATGACGGACGTGGTATCCCTGTTGGTATTCAGGCACAGACAGGTCTGCCTGCGGTTGAAGTTGTGTTTACCGTTCTTCATGCCGGCGGTAAGTTTGGTGGCGGCGGATACAAGGTATCCGGCGGTCTTCACGGCGTTGGTGCGTCGGTTGTAAATGCTCTTTCTGAATATCTTGAGGTTGAAATATCTGATGGTGAGAACATTCATTATCAAAAGTATATTCGTGGCGAAAAACAGGAGAATCTGAAGGTGATCGGCAAGACCGACAAAACAGGTACTTTTGTTCACTTCAAGCCTGACGCTGAGATTTTTGAAGATCTTGTATATGATTTTTCTGTTTTGCATAAAAGGCTTCGTGAACAAGCATTTCTCAATGCAGGCGTAAAGATAATTTTAAAGGACGAAAGACCTGACGACAAGGGTGAACTCCGTGAAGAGGTTCTTCATTACGAGGGCGGTATCCGTGAGTTTGTTCAGTATCTCAATCGTCACAAAACACCTATCCACGAGAATGTAATTTATGTAAATTCAATCCGTGAAAATTCCGAAGCCGAGGTTGCAATGCAGTACAACGACGGCTATACCGAGGATATACAAAGTTTTGCAAACAATATCAGCACCACCGAGGGCGGAACGCACGAAACCGGCTTTAAGGCGGCACTTACCAAGGTTATCAATGATTATGCACGAAAGTACAAGATGATTAAGGAAAATGACGAGAACCTTAAGGGCGAGGACGTACGTGAGGGTCTTTCGTGTATCATATCGGTAAAGGTTACCGAGGCTCAGTTTGAGGGTCAGACAAAGACCAAGCTTGGCAACAGCGAGATGCGTACCATTGTTGAAAAGATGCTCAACGAAAAGCTGAGCGAGTTTATGGAAGAAAACCCCGCAGTTGCAAAAATAATTGTTGAAAAGGCACTTACAGCATCACGTGCAAGAGAGGCTGCAAAGCGTGCAAGAGAAAATACAAGAAGAAAATCGGCACTTGAAAGCAGCACCCTGCCGGGTAAGCTTGCTGACTGTTCAATGAAGGACACCGAGTTCACTGAAATTTATATTGTCGAGGGTGATTCAGCGGGCGGTAGTGCAAAGCAGGGGCGTGACAGACGTTTTCAGGCAATTCTGCCTCTTTGGGGAAAGATGCTCAATGTTGAAAAATCTCAGATTGACAAGGTATTCAACAACGAAAAGCTTCTTCCCGTAATCACCGCAATCGGTGCAGGCATAGGTAGCGATTTTGATGTTTCAAAAATCCGTTACGGCAAGGTTGTAATTATGGCCGATGCCGACGTTGACGGCGCCCATATCCGTACACTGCTTCTGACATTCTTCTTCAGATATATGCAGCCACTTATAGAGCATGGTCATGTTTACATTGCCCAGCCGCCTCTTTACAAGGTTTACAAGGGCAAAAAGGTTATTTATGCTTATACCGATGATGATTTAAAAGCGGCTCTCGAGGAAATCCCGGATGCATCAATCCAAAGATACAAGGGTCTTGGTGAAATGAACCCCGAACAGCTGTGGGAAACCACAATGGACCCCGAAAAACGTATAATGCTGCGTGTTGACCTTGAAGATGCACGCCGTGCCGATGAGACCTTTACAATTCTTATGGGTGACAAGGTTGAGCCAAGACGTGATTTTATTGAAGAGTATTCCAAAACCGTGATTAATTTGGATATTTAACAGGTGATTTTATGAGTAAAGCAGACAAGATATTTATTGATATGTGCCGTGATATAATTGAAAACGGCTGGGCTGATACCAAGTGTGACGTTCGCCCCAAATGGGAAGACGGAACGCCTGCCCACACAATTAAGAAGTTTGGTGTGGTAAATCGTTATGATTTGTCACAGGAGTTTCCTATGCTGACACTTCGTCCCACCTACCTTAAAAGTGCCATTGATGAAATTCTTTGGATTTGACAAAAAAAGTCCAACAACATCAGGGACTTAAATAGCCATATATGATAGAGCTGGGCTGACGGAAACGGATCAATCGGCAAGGCTTACGGATATCAGATGCAGGTAAAGCACCGTTATCCCGAGGGCGAATTTGACCAGGTTGACAGAGTCTTGTTTGACCTTAAAAACAACCCTTACAGCAGACGCATTATGACAAATATCTATGTTCACAGCGACCTTTCAGAAATGAATCTTTATCCCTGTGCGTACAGTATGACCTTTAACGTATCGGGCAATCGCCTTAATGCAGTTTTAAATCAGCGGTCACAGGACGTCCTTGCGGCAAACAACTGGAATGTTGTTCAGTACAGTGCGCTTCTTTTAATGTTTGCTCAGGTAAGCGGTTTAGATGCGGGCGAGCTTGTGCACGTAATTGCAGATGCACATATCTACGACAGACACGTTCCCGTTGTAAAGGAGCTTATCGAAAGGCCTCAGTTTGATGCACCAAAGCTGATTATCAATAAGGATATAAAGAACTTTTACGATTTCACCGTTGATGACTTTGTTCTTGAAAACTATCAGGCAAATGAACAGATAAAAAATATACCAATAGCAGTGTAGTATTAAGAGCGGAAATCAAAGCCTCTGGCACAAAATTATACTTGTTATTTTTCCGCCAAGCCCATCAAAAATACTCGCAAAAACACAAAGTATTTGCTGTGTTTTTTGAAGAACCTAACAAAAAAATTACTTCGTATAATTTGCACCTTAGTCTTTAATATCCACTCTTGAAGCTCTTGAAAGACCTAAGGAAACAAAATTATTTAAAAGGAACAACACATATGAATATTATAGCAGCAGCAGACAAAAACTGGGGAATTGGCAAGGACAACAGCCTTCTTGACCACATCTCCGAGGATATGAAATTTTTCAGGGAGACTACATCGGGCAAGGCGGTCATTATGGGAAAGAACACTTTTTTATCATTTCCTGGACCAAAGGCACTTCCCAATCGTCTGAACATTGTTTTGACCCACGACAAAAGCTTTGATTATCCCGATATTACAGTCTGTGATAGTTTGGGTGATGCAATTGAGCTTGCCCGCAGGCAGTATAATGATGAGGATATTTTTGTTATAGGCGGGGCAGCGGTGTATGCTGAGGCTGAACCTTTTTGTGATGTGGCTTATATTACAAAAATTGATAATGAGTACGATGCAGACCGATTTTTGGTTGACTTTGACAATCTTCCACAGTGGCGGATTGCAAACGAGGAAATGATAAAGACGCAAAAGGGAATTTACATTACTTTTGTTAAATATGTTAGAAATTAAATAAAGGAGGGCTTGAAAAAATGTTTGTGCCGGAATGCCGAAAACGGCGTTTCCTGTGACTTTAAATGCAGACAATAACTTTCGGGCCTTTTTTTGTGAGGTACAACAAATGATAGAAGTTAAAAATCTAACCAAGGTTTACAAAATGTATAAAAATCCGGGAGAAAGAGTTAAGGAAGCTCTTTTTCCTAAAAGGTACAGCAGCAGAATTAAGGATTTTTATGCCCTTAGGGATGTATCCTTTGAAATTGAAAAGGGCGAGACCGTTGGTATAATCGGCAAAAACGGTTCAGGAAAATCCACTCTTCTTAAAATTCTGACAGGTGTAATCAGCGAAACCTCGGGGAAGAAGGCTATGGAGGGCAGCCTTTCGGCACTGTTAGAGCTTGGCACAGGCTTTAACCCTGAATATACGGGTATTGAAAATATTTATCTCAACGGGACTATAATGGGAATACCCCGTGAGGAAATGGAAGAAAAAATAGAAGAAATCTGTGCCTTTGCCGAGATTGGTGATTTTATAAATCAGCCTGTAAAAAACTACTCAAGCGGTATGTTTGTAAGACTGGCTTTTGCGGTTGCAATCAACACCGACCCTGAAATCCTTATTGTTGACGAGGCTTTGGCGGTTGGGGATTATCGTTTTCAGGCAAAATGCTACAACAAGTTTGAGGAAATGAAAGAACGTGGCAAGACAATCCTTTTTGTCAGCCACGACATTGATGCTGTTCGCAGATTTTGCACCCGTGCCATCTGGCTTGACGGCGGCAGAGTTGTTATGGACGGTGATGTAAACAGCGTTTCGTCAAAGTATATGGAATTTATAACAAGCAACGAGACCGACGCAATGGCGGTTATAAATAAAAAGAAAAAAGAACGCGAGGCGGTGGAGGAAAAAGAGTTTGATGCAATTAACCGCTTTGGTGACGATTTGGGAACAATAAAGAATGTCCGTGTCTTTAAGGGTGACGACGAAACCGAAATTTTTAATGTTGGCGAAAAGATATGCGTTGAGGTTATGGTTGACATCCCAGATGACGCAGACCTTGATACAACGGGACTTGCAATTTCGGTTAAGGATAAAAGCGGCACAGATTTGCTTGTGTTTGCTCTTCACGACTATGATATGCGATTTAAAAAAACCGGAATAAATCACGTAACATTCAAATTTGATGCAAACCTGAACTGTGGTGAATACACCCTGACTACGGGGCTTGAGCATCGTCACACATTGCCAATCAGTTATTTTGATTATATTGAGGGCTCGGCATATATAAAAATACTTACCGACAGAGAGTATTTTGGGGTTATGTGCGAGCCTGCAGAAATTGCATTAGGATAGAGGCTTATGGAAGAAAAACTTGAAATTTTAAATGAGTTAGATAAAACTAACCAAAACTTAACAACCGAAGAAAAATTAAGGCTTGCCGAGGAAAAGATAGCCTCTCTTGAGGAACGTATCGAGGCAGACCGCAATGCCATAATGCAAATACAGTTTGAGGCAAAGCAACACAAGCAAGAGGAGCTTGACCTTCATGAGACCTATGTCTGGAGAACGGGTCTTAGAATGGAAAAGGTTTTGCAAAAAACAGGTATTGCATTTGTGCGTTCTCTTCTTGAAATTGCTGATTACAAGAGGGTGGGGCTTGCTGTGACCCTTAGAAAGGGCATAACAGAGGGACTTCTTCGTGAAAATGTAAGCAAAAAGAAAAAGCGTAAGCTGGAGCTTTGCAGACAAAAATTTATGCGTTTCAAGCGTGACAGAGAGGACATGGTTCCTTGCAGGGTTAATGACTTTGATGTACCTAAAGTAAAAGGCCTTGTTTCTGTGGTTCTGCCAGTATTTAACGGCGAAAATGTGATTGCCGATGCAATAAAGAGCGTCCTTGACCAGACATATACAAATTTTGAGCTTATAATTGTCAATGATGGCTCGACAGATAAAACTCCTGATATTATAGAAGAATTTGCAAAAACTGACAGCCGTATAAAGGTTATCAGCCAGGAAAATAAAAAGCTGCCCACAGCATTGTCGGTTGGCTTCCGTCGGGCAAAGGGCGAGTTTTTTACATGGACCTCGGCGGACAATATTATGCTGCCACATTGCTTAAGTACATTGGTTGCAGATTTAAAAGCAAAGCCTGATGTGGCGATGGTTTACGGCAATATGCGGCTTATTGATGCAAAGGGACATATAAAACGTGGACATTTCTGGTTTGAAAAGCCGCTTTTTTCGGGGAATGTATGCTTGCCAAAGGAAACAAAGTCTTTAAACACCTTTGCAAACAATACCATTGGTGCGGCATTTATGTACCGCGTGGAGAGTGCGCACATTTTAGGAGATTACTCAAAGTACAGAACAAACATCGAGGACTATGACTACTGGATGCGGATGAATTCTCTGCTTAAAATTGAACATTGCGATGATGAAAGACCACTTTATCTCTATCGTGTTCATTACGACTCTCTTACTGCACACGACCGTGAGCTGGGTATTACAAAAAACCGCTACAAGCTGATGGTTCACGATGATTTTAGACGTGATTTTTACATGTCGGCTCTTGTGTGGATTGTGGAGAAGGATGATGGCGAAAACCCTGCTTATGATGAGTTTATAAGAAAAATTGACGAGCTTGGTCATGTGAGAATGAGCAGAGATGAGGCTCTTTCCTGCGGACTTGGTGAAAAATATTCCTGTGCCTGCTATGTATATTTCGGTGACGCAGTTTCAAAGCCAGGTCTTGATGAGATGAAGCGGTTTTCGGGTACGGTACTTGTAACCCCAAATACACAAAACCCCGTCGCAAATGAATTTGATATTTGCATAACACAAAACAAAACAGAACTGCCAAAGCTTGAAGGCTTTAAAGGATGGTTTTTTGCAAAACAGCCGTCCGCAATATTTGATATTGTTGAAAGCAAGCTGAAAAACAACATTTTACACAGCCTTGAAGCACTTATTGATGACCCGCCTGCACCTGAAAAAAAGATTTCAATTATAATCTGCACATATCTAAGGGGCGAGAAGTTAGTTGACGCTATCTGGTCGGTTATACGTCAGTCAATGAGCAAAAAGGAATATGAAATCATTATTGTTGACAACGCCCCATTTACCTCGGGCATACGCACGGTTGTTGAGGATTTTCAGCAAAAATACAGTGAGTTTGAAGATTTTATAAGATATATGAGTGCTCCGCAAAAGGGTCTTTCCTATGCACGTAATGCAGGAATGTGGAATGCAAAGGGCGAGTATCTTTTATTCCTTGATGATGACGTTTTAGCGGACTATTACCTGCTTGAAGAAATTTACAGCGGATTTAAGTATCACCCGAACGTGGGTATTGTGGGCGGTCAGGTTATTCTTGACAAACCCTTTCCCACCCCAAAGGTAGTACGCAAGGGTTGGGAAAGTCTTTGGAGCCAGTTCAAGATTTCGGGGCACGTTTTCCGCGAGGTTTCACAGCAGTTTGAGTTTCCCTATGGTGCAAATTACAGTGTAAGCCGAAAAGCAATCTGGCTGGTTGGCGGATTCCGTATGTGCTATGGCAGAGTCGGTAACGATTTTGCCGGCGGTGAGGAAACAGCGCTTGCATTTAAAATGCTTGAAATAGGGTATGGAATAGGACTTCAGCCTCGCGCAAAGGTTTTACACAGGGTTGAACATTCCAGATTTACCACCGAGCACGTCAAAAAAACAATTATGGCAGGCACAATAACCACGTACAGGTTCTTTATTGATTTGTTTACAGATATTGGCTGGACAAAGGCTTATGTTAAAAGCCAGATAAAAATTGCAAAGCGTGAAATAGATATTCTTACACGAAAAAAAGCAGATTCCCTTGACGTTTACTACAAAAAGTGTTACCTTGATGCGTGGAAAAGACTTCTTGGATATATGTCCGAAATCAATCAGGAGGATTAGACAATGCTGGATATTTTGAAGAAATGGATATTTGGGGCAAAAAAGCCTGAAAAAAAACCTCTTAACCTTTATCAGTACAAGTTTATAAGATATATGGAGGACAGAGAAAGTACGTACCCGTTGCCCTTTTCAAAGGTGTATGTTCCGCAGATTGATGACCTTATATCTGTTGTTTTGCCGGTATATAACGGTGGTGATATCCTTGCGGATTCCATTCAGTCGGTGCTTGACCAGACCTATGAGAATTTTGAACTTATTATTATTAATGACGGGTCAAAGGACAATACTCTTGAAATTGCAAAGGAATTTGCCCAAAAGGACAGCCGAATACGTGTTCTTACTCAGGAAAACAAAAAAATTCCCCGAACTCTTTCCCGTGGCTTTCGTGAGGCAAGGGGTGAATTTCTTACTTGGACTTCAGCTGACAATGTAATGGATAAGGACTTTCTTGAAAAGATGGTTAATGACCTTAAATCAAAGCCTGATACGGGAATGATTTTTGGAAATATGCGACTTATTGATGCAAAGGGTAAAAAGCTTCGCAAGCACGGCTGGTTTGAGTATCCTTTTGGCAGCAGCAACGTTATCTTTCCTATGAACACCTGCGAGCTTAATACTTACGCAAACAATACAATCGGTGCGGCGTTTATGTACCGCAAATCTGCAAAAGAGGTGCTTGGCTGTTATTCAAGCTTTAAACATACTCTTGAGGATTATGATTACTGGATGCGTATGAATTGTCTTTGCAAAATTCAGCATACAGATTTTACCGAGCCGGTATATTCATATCGCTGGCACGATGGCTCATTGACCGCAAAGGACAAGGAGCTTGGTATAACTAAAAACCGCTTCAAGCTGATGGTGCTTGATGATTTTCGTCGGGATTTTTATCTTACACCGCTTATGTGGTATATAAAGGCCACACCTGAAACGGCTGACCTGGCGGAAGGCTTCAAAGAAGAATTGAAACGTGCCGGACATATAATTCTGGTATATGATGATTTTGCACAGCTGTATTTTGGTAATTCCTGTCCTGCGCTTTGCTTTGCTTCCTTTGGCGGTGCTGAAACAGATGTCACCCTTCCGGAAGGTACAATAAAAATAGGTATTTCAACCCCTGAGGAAAAACGGGAGCAGTTTGATATTCTTGCCGCAATCGGAAATCAGGCAGATAATAATTTTGAAATGCCTGAATATCGTTTTGCGGATATGACAACCATGCTGTCATTCCTTGATGCAAGGGCAAAGAACGATTATTTATACCGTCTTGAGGAGATAATCGAAACTCCCCAAACCTTTAATAAAAAGCTTTCGGTTATTTTGTGCACATACAAAATGTCGGATACGCTTAAGGACTGCATAAATGCAATCTGCAATCAAACGGCTTCGCATGATTGTTATGAGTTGGTTTTTGTAAACAATGACTTCCGTGAAACTTCTCTTAAGGAACTTGTTCAGGAATTCAAGGCACAATACAAAGACCTTGAAATCAGTTATATAACAGCACCGCAAAAGGGTTTGTCCTTTGCACGTAATGCCGGAATGTGGGCGGCACGGGGCGAATATATTCTTTATGTTGATGATGATGCTGTTATGGACAAAGAGGTTGTCAGCGAGACAATCCGTACCTTTGAGGCAGACCAGGAAATCGGGGTTGCTGGCGGTGAGGTTAGACTAACCATACCTGAAAAAGCAAAGGAGCTTGTAACTAAAAACACCATAGGTCTGTGGAGTGATTTGCGTATAGACGGTGATGAAATAAGATATGCAAAGGATTATGGTGAGTTTCCCTACGGTGCAAACTTTGCTGCAAGATGCAGTGAGCTTCGACGCATCGGAGGATTCCGTACAGGGTATGGCAGGGTAGGCAACAATTTTGCCGGTGGTGAGGAAACTCTGGTTTGCTTTATGATGGAGACAATACATAAAAAAATTGCTCTTAACTCCAAATCCTTTGTTGAGCACCGGATTGACCCCGAGAGGTTTAATATTCAGCATATTGAAAAGACGGCGTATTCGGGAATAATGACCCAGTACCGTTTAAGACGTGACCTTTATGCACCTCAGGACTGGAATGATATGAATGTAAAAGAACGCAGTGCCCGTGCACGCAAAATGGAGAATTTAGCGGCAGACGGCAGTGCCGAGGCGGTGTATTGGCAAGCAACAGCAACCGCCTTTGATGATGTCTTTAAAGCAAGACAAAAGGATTATGAATATATGGTGAAAAATAAAATTCAGTAGCTTGGCAACGGTTGGGTTAGTTATATATAACTGTTGTTGTTCTGGATGAAGAGGTTTTAAGTTATGTTCAAAAAAATGCAATGGAAGATAGTGTGTATATTTGTTGCACTTGTTCTTGCTATTATGCTTGTGGTTGGCTTTTATATGTTCGGCAGCGTTGTCCGTATGTACAGTGACAGCTTTCGCGTGCAGATGGACAAGGTTATGTCAGGAGATTTTGGCAGAGTTGTAAGTGAGACATTAAATGCAGATATTGATGCCAACACACGGGCAAACAGGGTAAATACGGTTATTTCCGCATATTCAAGTCAGCTGGGACTTTCTGAGTCAAGGCAATGTGTTGTTCTTGATGCAAAGGATGCGAGTCGTATTGATGTAAATTCGGGGGCGGTTTCGGTTGAAAAAACTCCCAATATTATTCTTGCAATGTCCGGCGAGACGGGCAGACGGATTCGTTCAAATGCGGCTTATATGGATTATGCGTATTTTGTGGACGGCGGAAGATTAAACCCTCACGGATATATCCTTTATGTCCGTGACAGCAAGCAAAGTGTAAATACCGTAACGCATAATATACTTTATATAATTATTCAGGCTCTTCTTTTTGGAGTTATTGCCTCACTTTTTCTCGGTTATTTTCTGTCAAAGGCAATTACCAACCCCATATCGGTGCTTACAGAAAAGGCAGAGGATTTTGCCGAGGGGAACTTTGATTCAAACCTTGAACCACAGTCCCGTGATGAGATAGGAACACTGGTTGAGACCTTTAACTATATGGGCGGTGTTATGAAAAAGGCAATTTCTGAAGTTGCAGGCGAAAAGCACAAGCTGGAAATTATTCTTGAGCATATCAACAACGGTATTATTGCCTTTAATTCCAGACAGCAGATAATATCAATTAATCAGGCAGCAAAAAATATGTTCCGCATAGGGAATACCGATGCGGTGAACTTTGACAGATTTTTTGCTGATCTTAATGCTGACGTATGTATGGCGGAATTTTTGTATCTGACACGGTTTCGTACCGAGATGCGTGAGATAGAGATAAATGACAAGCATATAAAGGCATATTTTTTGCCGTTCAAGCTTGAAACGGACAGGGTTGCAGGCGTGGTTTGTGTGTTCAGTGATATTACTGAGCAGTTTAATCTTGATGTATCACGGAAAAAGTTTGTTGCCGAGGTTTCTCACGAATTAAAAACGCCACTTACCACCATTGGAACTTATACCGAGACTCTTCTTGACAACTATCCTGTTGGTGACGAGATGACAATTTCGTTTTTAAAGACAATTCATAACGAGACCGACAAAATGACCAATCTGGTGAAAAATCTGCTTACACTGTCACGGTTTGACGCACAAAGCGTTGAACTGAAGAAGGAATTTTTTGACCCGTGTGTTATGGTCAGGGATATTGTTGAGACCTTCAGGATTGAGTCCGAGAATAAAAAACAAAAGCTGGTATATAATCAGGTTAATGAGGTTCCGCCTATCTTAGGTGATATATTCCAGATTGAACGTGCCATTAAAAATATAATTTCAAATGCTATGAAGTACACCCCCGAGGGTGGCAGTATACACGTTTTTGTAGGTGCGGCTTATGGCGAGGTGTATATCAAGATTGAGGATACAGGCAAGGGAATTCCCGAGCAGGATTTACCGCATATATTTGAAAGATTTTACCGTGTTGACAAGGCTCGCTCTCGCGAGCAGGGCGGTACGGGTCTTGGCCTTGCAATTGCGAAAGAAATTATTGAAAATCACGGCGGAACAATTTTGATGGAAAGCAGCCTGGGTGAGTATACCAAGGTTACAATTAAGCTACCTCCCGGAGGAACAAAGGCAGAAGCATAAAGGTAAATTGAGAAAAGGATTTTTTGACAAAAAAATTCAAAAACGGCAGTTATTTTTCATTGACTAAGTGATTTTGCTGTGATATACTGAAAAAGCTGATTGCAGAATGGAATGGAGATTTATATGGCAAAGGAAAAGAAACCTGATACAACCGTTGCCCAGAACAAAAAAGCATATCACGATTATTTTGTGGATGAGACCTATGAGGCAGGGATTTCCCTTTTTGGCACCGAGGTCAAGTCGGTGCGTGAGGGCAGGGTAAATTTAAAGGACAGCTATATATCTGTCAAGACAGGCGAGGCCTTCCTTATCGGAACGCATATTTCGCCTTATGAAAAGGGGAATATATTCAATAAAGACCCGCTTAGACAGCGAAAGCTGCTTCTTCATAAGCGAGAGATAAACAAGCTTATCGGTCTTACGCAACAACAGGGATATACACTTATTCCGCTCAAAATGTATTTTAAGGGTTCTTATGTCAAGGTTTTGATTGGACTTTGCCGTGGTAAAAAGAATTACGACAAGCGTGAAGCAATCGCACAGCGGGATTCAAAACGCCAGATTGAAAGGGCTATGAAAGAGCAAATACGCTGAATGTAACAAAAGAGAAAAATATTAACTTCACTTATTCCTTATTCGCTATTGCTTTTTCCCTAATATACGGGGGCGTAAAGGTTTCGACGGGGATTTTGAAGTATTCGGAGCGAGCTGTGGCGGGTGCCACATAAAAAACCCAATTTTTAAAATTAAACGCTAACAATAATTTAGCTTACGCTGCCTAAATAACGGCGGCTGTCCTTCCCTGATTACCGCGCTTAGGGATAAGGGCATCAACGAAAGCGGTGCACATGAACCGGGAAAGCTTTGACCCGGTCACGATTTTATGAAGCTACCGGCAGAGTTTGCCTGTCTTTGGACTGACTCTGTGGGAAATCTTAAACAAAGACTACGCTCGTAGCGTCGGATATGAATAGGTTTTCGGACAGGGGTTCAATTCCCCTCGCCTCCACCAGAAAAACGATACAGTTTTTACTGTATCGTTTTTCAATGAAATAAATCCTTCGGATTTGTGAAATAGCTTTGCTATGAAATATTGCTTCGCAATGTGAAATATGTCTGCAGCGTGTGGACTTATTTCATTTTTTATACGATAAGTATAAAAGATAGTAAACCTGTCATATGCAATCATTCTGTATTTTACGGACAATGCACGAGAAGAATAGTAAATCATAAGCATATTTCTGTGCTTCATTAATACTTATATATTGGTGATGTTTATGAAAGGACTTAAGGTCTATATGATTACAGGAATAATCTTTGTTTCTGTTGTTGGTACTCTGCTTCATTTTGCTTACGAATTTTCAGGAAACAACATTCTTGTTGGTATCTTTACACCTGTTAATGAGTCAATATGGGAGCATACAAAATTAATTTTCTTTCCTATGTTAATCTACTCTGTATACCTAAACAAAAAAATCAGCACAAAATATCCCTGTATCAGCTCTGCAATGATTGCAGGGTCACTTTTGGGCATAGTAATGATTATAACTCTATTTTACACGTATTCGGGGATAATAGGCTTTAATGTTGCATTTGTCGATATAGCAATTTTTTACATCAGTGTTATAATTGCTTTTTTTGCTGTTTATAAACTAACCATCTCATGCAAAATGGAGGAAGTTGGTGTTCTTCTTCAAATTCTTGAGATTGCAACAATTTGTTTGTTTATAATATTTACCTTTTTTCCGCCCAATATCCCGCTTTTTATGAATCCGGAAACAACAATATAGAGAAAAGCGAAGCGGGAAGGGTGAAAAGATAAAAGTACAAATTAAGTCCCGAAGAACAGATAGCAGAACCGTCCCCGTGTGCCCAAAGAACAGACAACCGAATCGTCCCCGTGTGTCCTAATATTGCCATTCACTTATGTCTTTTTTTAATATGTGTGTGTTAAAAAGCACATTTTTGCTTGCAAATATTTCTATTTAATAATATAATAGAATAAGGAAAATGAAATTTGAGGTGTTGGCATTGTCTATATCTATGAAGACAGATATTCAAAAGGATGACAACTTTTTGGATTTTGAATATATGTATAAAACATACAAAAATAAGCTTTGGCTTATCATATGCAAGCAGTTGGCGGACAAGCAGTTATGCGAGGAAGTTCTTCAGGATGTTTTTAGAACATTGGATGTGCATATTGAGGATTTTGACAGCGAAGAAGATGCGGTCAGATGGTTGAAAACGGTTGCATACAATAAGACAAAAGATTATAACAGAAAAACTAAAACCTACCGAACACATTTTGAACTCAAACCTAATAACAATGAGGTTTTTACGGAATATAGTGACTCACCAAAGAATGAGCCTTTGCAGAAGCTTGTCGACAATGAAAATATATCAGAAATATTAAGCATAATTAACGAACTTAAGCCCATTTATCGCGATGTGATTTATTGGGTTTATTATGTGGAATGGACTCCAAAGGAAATAGCCGCAAAATGTGACATTCCCCTAAACACCGTTTATTCAAGACTTAAAAAGGCAAAGGCTATTTTGCGTGAAAAAAGTGAGTTAAAGACTTTGAAAGGGAGGGTTGACGCATGAAGAATAATAAAAAGTACATAATAAGTGATAAAGAACTTGACAAAATGATTAAAAAGAGCATTGAAGCAGAAATGAATGACGGAAAAGATATAATAACAGATGAAGAGCTTTTGGCAATGGGATATACATTGCCGCCTGAAGATATCCCACAAAGGATTATGTCAGAGCGTGCCAATCGAGGCAAAGCTGAAAACAAAAGACATATCACTGTTCGCAAAATTCTTATTGCGGTTGCAATTTTGGGAATTTTGTTGTCAACAATTAGCGTATCGGGCGTAAGGGTTTATATGTTTGATATTGTGAGTGAAATA
>JAZRJL010000012.1:0-5468 GCA_045645805.1 Clostridia bacterium
AACACCTCGTTATTTCATAAAGTTATGGATATTTATAAGAATACCATATTCCGCCTTTTGTGTCAAGAATTTATCCCTTTATTTTCAATAATTCAGTCCCTTTATTTTCAATAATTCAGGGGCTGCGGTTTTGCCGCAACCCCCATCTTATTATCCTTTAAACAGAATACTTATTTGCATATTCCTTAAACTTTTCATCAAAGTAAGGATTCCCCTCTTTCCTCGCACGCAAAGATTCGTGAAGATTCATATTATTTTCAACCGCATCAAGAACGCATACTGCAATGTTTGAGCAATGGTCGGCAGTTCTTTCAAGATTGGTAATTAAATCCGCCCACACAAAACCTGCCTCTATTGAACATTCCCTATTTTTCAATCTCACAATATGCCCGTTACGCAATTTCTTTTTAAGACCGTCAATAACCTGTTCAAGAGGCTCAACCCTGCGAGCTGATTCCAAATCATTATTCACATACGCCTGATATGAAAGTGTAAGAATCTCAGAAACCGCACTGCAAAGTGTATCCATTTCCTTTTTTGCATCGTCGGTGAAAACAATTCCTTTTTCCGAAAGCTCCTCGGCTGATTCCAGAACATTTACACTGTGGTCTGAAATCCGTTCAAAGTCACCAATCAGCTTAAGAAGCTTGGATACCATACTGCTGTCACTGTCGCTTATCTGATGTCCGCTGAGCTTGACAAGATATGTGCCCAGTATATCCTCGTAATGGTCTGCCTTGCCCTCTGCCTCACGAATTTCTTCTGCTTTTGTTGCATCATATTTTTCTATCATATTAAGACTTTCTTTAAATGCCGTCACCGAAAATTCTGCCATTTCACAAACTAAGCTTGCACATCTTTCAACTGCAACAGGAGGTGTGGCAAGAAGTCTTTCGTCAAGCTCTGCAATCTCCTCTTCCTTTTTTGAATCAGGGACAAGCTTGATTGCAATTTTTTCAAGCAAGGCTGATATCGGAAGCAACAGCACAGTACACGCAATATTGAATATTGAATGAGCTATCGCTATACCAAAATACGTTGCCGATGCATCAAATAACGCAGGCTTTAAAGCATAGGAAATAATACTGAAAACTGTAAGCCAGATAATTGTTCCTACAATATTGAACGCCAGATGCACAACAGCAGCCCGTTTTGCATTTTTGTTTGTGCCAAGGGATGATAAAAGTGCCGTTATACAGGTTCCTATATTCTGACCCATTATAATTGGAACTGCCGCTCCATATGAAACCTGACCTGTTGCCGAAAGAGCCTGAAGAATACCAACCGACGCCGAGCTTGACTGAATAATCGCTGTAAGAATTGCACCAACCAACACACCAAGAATGGGATTTTTAAACATCAGGAACATATTCTGAAACGCAGGGATATCCTTTAAACCGGATACCGCATCAGACATAGTATCCATACCAAACATTAATGTTGCAAAGCCTAAAAAAATTGTTCCTGTATCTTTTTTCTTGCTTGTTTTGCCAAACATCAGAAGTGCTGTGCCAATCAACGCAAGCACAGGTGTAAACGATGTGGGTTTTAAAAGCTGCATAAAAATATTATCGCTTGAAATTCCCCCAAGGCTGAGTACCCAGGCAGTAACCGTCGTACCTATATTGGCACCCATTATAACACCGATTGACTGCCTTAAAGTCATAATACCCGAGTTTACAAATCCTACAACCATTACCGTTGTGGCAGATGAGCTTTGAATAACAGCCGTCACTGCAAGCCCTGTTAAAAACCCTGTCAACCTGTTCTTGGTAAGTCTGCCAAGAATATTTTTCAAACTTGACCCTGCACGCCTTTCAAGTGCATCACCCATAACACTCATTCCGAAAAGGAACAAACAAAGTCCACCAATTAGCGTCAATACATTAAAAATATCCATTTTTCCACCTCATATTTTTATTCTTTCCAATTTTTACAAATTTATTGTAACATATATTCGGTAAAGATGCGGCTAAGAAACAAATAAGGTCATTGCTTTTCAGCAACAACCCTGTCTGTTTTTAATTATTTTGCTCACACATTCTATATCCTACACCAAGCTCGTTTTCAATATAGCTTTTCTGTCCCGGCTTGGCACCAAATTTTTTGCGTATGTTTGCCATATTCACCTGAAGCTTTTTGATGCTTCCCAAATCATTGTAACCCCAAATTTCCTTAATAATAAACGTATAGGTTAGAACCTTTCCCTGATGTGCTGATAAAAGTGCAATAATGTTATATTCGGTCTGTGTAAGCTTTATTTCGTCCTTTTCGACAAAAACCCGTCTTGCATCATAGTCAATTTCAAGACCGTCCATCACAAATCTTCCGCCCGGAAATTTGCCGTTTTCGCTACTGTTTCTCGATATACGCAAAGATGTTCTTATTCTTGCCATAAACTCATCTGTCCCGAAAGGCTTTGTTACATAATCATTTGCACCAAGATCCAGTGCCTTGACCTTATCCGACTCCTCATTTCGTGCCGAAAGAACAATTATTGGTGTGAGCGACTCTTTTCTTACACTTTGCAAAAGCTCAATCCCATCAGCATCAGGAAGTCCAAGATCAAGGATTATCAAATCGGGTCTGTGCGATGCATACAGCATTATTCCTGTGGCACAATCCATTGCTCTTATTACCTTATATCCATTTGCCTCAAGCAAGGTTGTTATCAGGTTGTTTATATTTTCTTCGTCTTCAACCACAAGGATTTTATATTTATTACTGTTCATTATAGTCTTCCCCCATTTTCAGAATAAACCTGAAGCAAGCACCGCCATGTCTGCGGTTTTCGGCATATATCTCCCCATTGTGTGCTTTAATTATGGTCGCACAAACCGAAAGCCCTATGCCGGCATTATGCTTTTTACCGTCACAAACAGCATTATCCGGTTCACAAATTCCCGAGAATATTGTTTTTATCTTATCCTTATGAATACCGCATCCGTCATCCTTAATTTCAAAAATTGCCATTTCGGAATTTGCAAATACCTTAAACGTAAGCCTTGTCATACCCTCAGCATGCTGTACTGCGTTTTCAAGAATATTTATAGCAACCTGCTCAATAAGCATTGCATCCATCGGCACAATCACAAGCTCTTCAGGAATGTCAACCTCTACCCTTTGATTTGGATAACTTTTTTTAAATTTAACCAGAATTGAATCAACAAGTTCCTCTATTACAATAGGATTTTTATCTATTTTTACACCATTATTATCAAGCTTTGTTATTGAAAGCAGATTTTCAACCATTCGCGAAAGCCAAAGCGAGTCTTTTTGTATCCCTTCTATTATCCTTTTTTTCTGTTCATCAGAAAAATCTTCAGTGTGCTCTAAAAGTGCCGAGCTTGACCCGTAAATTGTGGTAAGAGGTGTTCTTAAATCATGAGAAATTGCCCGCAAAAGATTGCCACGCATTTTTTCCTTTTCTATTTCCATTGTTATAGCTTCCTGAAACTTCAGTCTTGCAGTAATTGCATATATTATCATTATTACAAAAAACATTATAAGAGCAGAAATAAGATTTCCAGGCAAGGTAAAGTTTAGTTTAAAAAACGGAAAGGTAAATGCAAAATTTATTGCCAGTACACTCAAAAATGCAGTAAGTGCTGCATATATGTATCCATTTGTTTTAGAAGCCGTCACAAATGCACCCAAAACAAAAATCGCAGTAACAAGCATCTCAGTGTTAAGTATATTCTGCACAATCAGGCAAATTGCAAAGCATATACAGGGTATTACTGTTGCAATAATAAGTTCTTTTATATTTATATTCACCTTTAATTTTTTCACTTTATATCCCTCCAAAAACATCTTAGCATTATATAAAATAAATGTCAATTCTGCGTAAATTAAGATTTGGTAAAGAAAATGAAAAAATTTTTCTAAAATGTTATTTTTATGGTTGACAAGCCGTAAATGCCGTGATATAATATCTCAGTTAAATGTGGAATATTGTGCATTTGACAAAATAAAATACGCACATCATACGATTGCAGGGGCGGTGCTAGACTACCCATGACAGCTCCCTTGCAAGTTGACTATGGTGGAGGTGTAAAACTTTTGGAGGTGTAAAATCATGGGAGTTATTCAAATGAAGCAGTTGCTTGAAGCAGGTGTTCACTTCGGACACCAGACACGCCGTTGGAATCCTAAAATGGCGGAGTACATTTTTACAGAAAGAAACGGTATCTACATTATCGATTTGCAGAAGACTGCAAAGAAGATTGAAGAAGCTTACTATTTCGTTCGCGACATCGTTGCTGACGGCGGTACAGTTCTTTTCGTAGGTACAAAGAAACAGGCTCAGGACGCTATCCGTGAGGAAGCTGAAAAGACCGGTATGTACTATGTAAACGCAAGATGGCTTGGCGGTATCCTCACCAACTTCAAGACAATTAAGAGAAGAATTGACAGACTTTATCAGCTTAAAAAGATGAACGAAGACGGAACAATGGAGCTTCTTCCCAAGAAGGAAGTTTTAAAGCTTAACCTTGAAGAAGAACGTCTTGAAAAGTATCTCGGCGGTATCAAGGAAATGAAGGATATCCCCGCTGCTATGTTCGTTGTTGACCCAAGAAAGGAAAAGAACGCAATCGCAGAAGCTCACAAGCTTGGTATCCCCGTAATCGCTATTGTTGATACAAACTGTGACCCCGAAGAAGCTGATTATCCCATCCCCGGTAATGACGACGCTATCCGTGCCGTTAAGCTTATCGTTTCAACAATCGGTAACGCTATTATCGAGGGCAAGCAGGGTGAACAGATTGTTCCTGAAGCAACAGAAGAAGCTGCTGAAGAAGTTTCTTTGGATATGATTGAAGAATAATTTATTTATAAAATTGAGAAAGCGAGTGAAATAAAATGGCATTTACTGCACAGGACGTTAAAACTCTCAGAGAGATGACAAACTGCGGTATGATGGACTGCAAAAAGGCTCTTACCGAATCAAACGGTGATATGGATAAGGCTGTTGAGTACCTTAGAGAAAAGGGTCTTGCAACAGCAGCAAAGAAAGCCGGCAGAATTGCTGCTGAAGGTCTTGTTACTTCAGTAGTATTCGGCAACGTTGGTGTTGTTGTTGAAATCAATACCGAAACAGACTTCGTTGCAAAGAACGCTGACTTCCAGAAATTTGTTATGGACGTTGCAAAGTGCATTGCTGATGCAAATCCTGCTGATGTTGAAGCACTTAAGGCTGCTCCTCTTTATGACGGACAGACAGTTGGCGAAGCTCTTACTGAAAAGATTGCTACAATCGGTGAAAATATGAACCTCCGTCGTTTTGAACGTTTCGAGGGTGTAAACGAAGCTTACATCCACGGCGGCGGCAGAATTGGTGTTCTTGTTAACTTCAAGCTTGCTGATGAAGCAAAGGCAGAAGAGCCTGCATTCAAGGCTGCAGCAAAGGATATCGCTATGCAGATTGCTGCCGTTATGCCCAAGTATGTTAAGAGCGACGAAGTTCC
>JAZRJL010000013.1:0-74575 GCA_045645805.1 Clostridia bacterium
AGGACTCGGTGGTTAAGGATTCGATAATAATGCAGAATGCAAGGATTATGGACGATTGCTGGGTTGAAAATTCTATATTTGACAAAGAGGTTATTCTTTGCAACGGCAAAAAGCTTATCGGACAGGAAACCTATCCTGTTGTAATTGGCAAAAGAACTATTGTGTAATTTTCATAAAGAATTATTTGGTAGATTTCTTGTAGTGAAACGGCCGTATTGGCTGTTTCACTACAAGTATTAACGGCACAAAAGCATTAAACAGAAAGGAAGTGCAATACTTTGAGTAATATACTTATGCTTTCATCCGAGGTAGCACCTTATGCAAAAAGCGGCGGTCTTGGTGATGTAATAGGGGCACTGCCCCAGGCGCTTACAAAGCTTGGTCACGATGTAAGGGTTGTACTACCCAAATACGGACTTATAGACGAAAAATTTGTGTCCGAAATGCAGTTTGAATTTTATATGTATGTCCCTCTTGGATGGCGGAACAAATACTGCGGTGTTTTTTCTCTTTATAAAAAGGGCGTTACTTATTACTTTATAGATAATGAATATTATTTCGGTGACAGAACCCTTTACCGCTGGGACGACCTTGAACGTTTTGCGTTTTTTGACAAGGCGTGCCTTGAAATTCTTACACGTATAAATTTTAAGCCTGATGTAATTCATTGCAACGACTGGCAGACGGGTATGGTTCCCGTTGTGCTTAAAGCGTACTATGACAAGGGCGAGTTTTACCGCAATATTAAAACTGTATTTACAATTCATAACCTTAAATATCAGGGAATATATTCCATTGATACGGTTAAGGATTTCTACTCTCTTGATTCGTCATATTTCACTGACGACAAGCTTGAATTCCACGGCTGTGCAAACCTGTTAAAGGCAGGAATTGTATATTCTGATGTAGTTACAACCGTAAGCCCTACTTATGCCGAGGAAATAAAAACACCTCTTGGGGGCGAGCGTCTTGACGGACTTTTAAGTGCAAGAAGCAATTCTCTTTTCGGTATACTTAACGGCATAGACTACGAGGAATACAATCCCCGCACCGATGATTACCTTGCGGCAAAGTATTCGCTCAGGGACTGCATATCAGGCAAACGTGAAAACAAAATGGCGCTTCAGACCCAGCTTGGGCTTCCGGTGGATGGAGACAAGCCGATGATAGGTCTTGTTTCAAGACTGGTTGACCAGAAGGGTCTTGACATAATTGCCGATGCTATGAACGAGCTTATGGAATTTGACATACAACTTGTTATCCTTGGTACCGGTGAGGAGAAGTATGAAAATATGTTTCGTCACTATGCATGGTGCAACAGCGGAAAGGTCTCGGCAAACATAACATTCAGCAATGACCTTGCCCACAAAATCTATGCGGCAAGTGATTTGTTTCTGATGCCGTCGCTTTTTGAGCCATGCGGCCTTGGCCAGATTATTGCAATGGCATACGGAACAATCCCTATTGTAAGAGAAACCGGTGGCCTTAAGGACACGGTTCAGGCATACAACGAGTTTACAGGCGAGGGCAACGGTTTCAGCTTTTATCCGGCAAATGCCCACGACTTGCTTTTTACATTAAGACGTGCACTGCACTTTTATTCAGAAAAGGATACATGGAAAAAACTGGTTAAAAATGCGATGAAGCAGGACTTCTCATGGGAAGAATCTGCTAAACAGTATGACAAACTGTATAAATAAAGGTTACAATTTAAGCAAGACTTATTTGGAGGAAAAAATGGCAAATACAACAAAGACAAAAACATCAACGAAAACGACAGCAAAAATACCTACAGTAAAAGTAAAGACAAAGGACAATCTTTCAGAAATGAAGAAACAGATAAAAAGTAATATTTCGGGCAAGCTTCGCCGTTATTATGCAAAGACGGTTGAAACAGCAACGCCTGAACAAATATACAAGGCTTGTGCAATGACTGTCCGTGATGAAATTATGGAAGAATGGGCAAAATCCAGAGAAATTCTTGAAAATGGTCACAAAAAAGAGCTTTATTATCTGTCCTTTGAGTTCCTTATGGGCAGAGCTCTTGGAAATAATATAATGAATATAATGAAAACCAAGGCTTATACCGAGGCGCTTTCAGAGCTTGGTCTTGACCTTTCGCAGGTTGAAGAGGTTGAAAACGATGCAGGTCTCGGCAACGGTGGCCTTGGCAGACTTGCAGCGTGCTTTCTGGATTCACTTTCAACTCTTGAACTTCCTGCATTCGGCTGTGGTATAAGATACGAATACGGACTGTTTCGTCAGAAGATTGTTGACGGATACCAGATTGAAATGCCTGACCCATGGCTTGAAGACGGCAACGCCTGGGAAATTGAAAGACCCGAGGACAGCGTTGAAATTCACTATAACGGCAGAATTGAGGAATATTTTGAGGACAACCGTATGAAATTCCGTCATGTGGACTATAACACGGTTATCGGCGAGCCTTATGATATGCCTATATCAGGTTATGATTCAAAGCTTGTAAATACTTTAAGACTTTGGCGTGCAAGGTCGCCTCAGGTTATCAATATGACCGAGTTCAACCGTGGTGACTATGCAATGGCGGTTAAGGACAAGGAGCTTGCAGAGGTTGTATCTCAGATACTTTACCCCGAGGATAATCATTACGAGGGCAAGCTGCTGAGATTAAAACAGCAATATTTCTTTGTTTCGGCAACAATACAGTGGATTATTGCAAAGCAAAAACGTCGTGGACACGGACTTCACGAGCTTCCAAAGTATGTTCAGATTCACATAAACGATACACATCCAACCATTGCAATCCCTGAATTTATGAGAATTATGGTGGATGAAGAAGGCTTTGGATGGGACGAAGCATGGAATATTGCACAGCAGATTTTTGCATATACCAATCATACCATTATGTGTGAGGCTCTTGAAAAGTGGCCAGTTTCAATGGTGGAATCACTTCTTCCTCGTGTTGCAATGATTATCAAGGAAATTGACCGCAGGCAGCGTATTTTCCTTGGTGAAAGATTTGGTAACGATATGGGCAAGATTGATTATATGTCGGTTATCTCAAACGGCAATGTAAATATGGCAAACCTTTGCCTTACTGCTTGCCACAGCATCAATGGTGTTGCAGCACTTCATACCGAAATCCTAAAACACGAAACATTCCATGATTATTACAGTGTTTATCCTGAAAAATTCAAGAATGTAACAAACGGTGTGACACCAAGACGCTGGCTTCTTCACGCAAACCCCGAGCTTGCGGCACTTATTACCGATGCAATCGGTGACGGCTGGATAAAGAAGACAGACGACCTTGATAAATTAGGGGCATTTGCCGATGATAGTGCATTCCGTGACAAGTTTGCAAAGATTAAGCTTGACAACAAAATTAAGCTTGCAAAATATATCAAGACCGCAAATGGTATTGATGTTGACCCCAATTCTCTTTATGATGTGCAGATTAAACGTCTTCACGAATACAAGCGTCAGCTGCTTAAGGCGATGCATATAATTTATCGCTATAAAATGATTACCGAAAATCCCGAGCAGGCAAGTATGCTGCCCGAGACATTTATCTTTGGTGCAAAGGCTGCACCCGGTTACCACACCGCAAAGCTGATAATCAAGCTTATCAACAATATTGCCGAAGTGGTAAACAATGACCCACGCACAAAGGATATTTTAAAGGTTGTATTTATTGAAAATTATAGCGTCTCCATTGCTGAAAAGATTGTTGCTGCAGCCAACCTCAGTGAGCAGATTTCAACTGCCAGCAAGGAAGCTTCTGGCACAGGCAATATGAAGCTTATGCTCAACGGTGCACTTACAATAGGAACTCTTGACGGTGCCAATGTTGAAATTGCCGAGCGTGTAGGGGATGATAATATCTATATCTTCGGTCTTACGTCTCAGGAAGTTTTAAACATCTATCAGTCAGGACATTCAGGCAGTGCAGAGATTTATTCTGAAAATATGGTTATAAAGGCAATTGTAGACAGCTTTATTGATGGTACATTCTCAAAGGAAAATCAAAACCTCTTTCAAGAGCTTTACCGCGAGCTTGTTTTCGGCAGAAACGGCTTTGCTGACCAGTATCTGTTGCTTCGTGATTTTTCATCATACCTTGATGCAAGTCACAGAATGGCAAAAGACTTTGTAAATCCTGATGTATGGAACAAAAAAGCTATTATCAATGTTTCAAAGGCAGGCTTCTTCTCAAGTGACCGTTCAATTATGGATTATAATGAAAGAATCTGGCACTTAGACAAAATTTAGGAGATGCTAAAAAAGTTCAGATCGTTTAAAGCCTGAGCGGTTTTAACTATAAACAAACGCCACCACTAGGAGTACACAAAGTACGCCGTCGGGATGGCGTTTGTTCATTCTGACTCTTTTTTCGCTACCTCCTTGAAATTGTTGCAGATTAAATTTACAAATACCTATTGACAAATATTTTATGCTGTGCTATATTATAACTGTATTAATACAAATAATACAGTTGATGCGAGGTGATACAATGATAAAACTGGATTATAAAAACGACAAACCTTTGCACGAGCAGATTACTCAAGGGATAAAGGATTTGATAATGTGCGGTGCAATGGCAGCTGATGAGCAGCTGCCGTCGGTGAGGGATTTGTCAGTCAGCCTTACGGTAAACCCAAACACGGTACAGCGTGCATACAAGACTTTGGAGGCAGAGGGGGTAATATATTCAATTCGCGGCAAGGGGAATTTTGTAGCAAGGATGCCTGAAGCTGACCAAAAGACCATGGACAGCCTTTATCATACACTTTTTGAAACGATGCGTGAGATTTTGTTCTACGGCGAAAGCAAAGAAAGCATTGAAAAAGTGCTTGATAAGGTTATTGAAGAAAGGGAGGATGCTGTGTGATTAAAGCAAAAAATGTTGTAAAGACCTTTGGCGGTTTTCGTGCTCTTGACGGACTTTGTATCACGGTGCCCAAGGGCAGTATATACGGACTTGTAGGACCTAACGGAGCTGGTAAAACTACAATAATAAATCATCTTATGGGCGTTCTTAAGCAAACTGAAGGCTTTGTTGAGATAGATGGGGAGGCTGTTTGGGAAAACAGCGAGCTGAAGCAAAGGGTTCTTTGCATAAATGACGAATGGTATTTTTATCCAAGCTTTACCGTAAAGGAAATGGCAAAGCACTATGAGGATATGTATAAAAGCTTCAACCGCGAAAGATACGAAAGATTGGGCGAGGTTTTAAAAATTGAGGAAAATCGCCAGATACGCAGACTTTCAAAGGGAATGAAAAAGCAGGTGGCTTTCAGAATTGTGCTTTCCTGTATGCCCGAAGTTCTTATTCTTGACGAGCCCCTTGACGGTCTTGACCCTGTAATGAGAAAGCAGATTATGAACATAATTATTTCGGACGTTGCTGAAAGGCAAATGACCGTGCTTGTTTCAAGCCACAACCTGCGTGAGCTTGAGGATATCTGTGACCATGTCGGAATTATCCACAAGGGCAGAATGGTAATGGAAAAGCCGCTTGATGACCTTAAGGGTAATATTCAAAAGGTTCAGTTGGTGTTTAAGGATGAGTTCCCCGAGACACTTCAAGGCGAGCTTGAAATTCTTCATACCTCAAAAACAGGCTCAGTTACAACCGTAATTGTACGGGGCGACAGCAAAGAGGTTGAAGACAAAATACGGGCATACAGTCCCGTGATTTTTGACAAGGTAAGTCTTACCTTGGAGGAAGTATTTATCTATGAGTTGGGAGGTCTGGGCTATGACTTTACGCACATCATTGTTTAATCAAGGAATATTTGAAAATGCATTAAAAAGATTTAAATGGGGCAGCTTTTTGTATTTTGTAATATTGTTTTTAAGCGTGCCCTTTGCCCTGCTTGTTGAGGATGCCAGCCAACTTGTTGAAAGATATGCTCTTTCAATGAATGTAAGTCCTATCCTGATGCGAGGTGATTACATAGGATTTCCGGTGATTTTTGCAATACTTGTCCCAACGGTGGTTGCGGCACTTGTTTTCAACAATATGCATTCTGCAAAGCAAAGTGTATTTGTCCACAGCCTGCCGGTTGACCGCAAGGCAAATTATATTTCAAACCTGCTTGCATCCTTTGTGCTTATGGCAGCACCTGTTGTACTTAATGGAGCAATACTTATGATTATGAGCTTTACTGCATACAGTCAGGTTATTTCATCATGGTCGGTCGTATACTGGATGTTTGTAAATCTTTCAGTTCTGTTCATAATGTTTTCGGTTGCTGTATTCACTGCGTTTCTAACGGGAAATACAGCGGCACATATTGGGGTAAATGTGTTTATTCATACAATACCCATGATTGCGGCGCTTATAATCTTTTTGATAAGTGAAGAGTTTTTGTATGGTTTTATTCAGTCCGACAGCTTTATTGCCGACGAACTGATGACAAACACGCCCGTTGTATGGCTGTTTGGAAAAACCGTGAACGGTTACCGTAGTGGCTTTAACATATTTACAGAGCCGCAGATGTGGATTTTTCTGATTGGGGCAGTGTTGGTTTATGCTCTTGCGTTTTTGCTTTACAGAAACCGAAAGGTAGAGGCTTGTGGTGATGTTGCAGCATTCAAGGTGTTTGGACCTATACTTAAATATACGGTTGTGACAGCAGTTGCTGCAGCGGTTCTGGGGATACTTGCTTCAACAGAAATGAGTGCATTCTTTATATTTACTGTGGCTTTGGTGCTTTGTGCAATTGTGTATTTTGCAGCTGAAATGCTTATGAACAAGTCTTTTAAGGTGTTTAAGACTTCATACAAAGGTTTTTGCGGATTTACAGTTTGCTGTGCAGCATTTATTGCATTCTTTGCCTTTACAAGTGTATTTGGATACGAAACAAGAATACCCAAAAGCGAAAATATTGAAAAAGCATCAGCATATGTTACATGGAGTGAAGAAAAACCTGTTGTTGATGACCGTACTTTGATAGAGGATGTAAGGGCAATCCACAAAGATATTATTTCGGACATTCCGGTGGTAGATGATAATGCACATGGTTATTTAAAGATTTCATACCAATTAACTAATGGCAAAACCCTTGACCGAGCATACCGTGTATCTCAGCAGGTGTATGATAATGCACTTTCAAAAATGTATGAGAATACGGAATATAAGCTTAAGGTGACAGGACTTGAAAATTTGAACATTGAGAATGTTGACAACCTGACCCTTGGCGCATATATGGGTAGATTTAACTATTACATTTCTCTTAACGAGGATGCAAAGGAGCTTTTGAAGGCTGTTAAAAAGGATATAGAAGAGGGGTCATATAAGGAAATCGAGGATTATGACAGAACTCTTCGTATAAGACTTGAGGTAAGCTGTACCGTGCTTGAAAATGTAACAAAACAGATATTTAAGAATCCCGGATACAGTGCAGATTCCGAAGAAGCACAGTATGCAATAAAGAGCTTTGACATTGCAATTAACCCAAGCTTTAAAAATGCGTATGCGTTTTTGGAGGAAAAAGGATATTATGACCAGATTATTAATCAGGCATCACAAAGCCTGTGCATAGCAAAAAAACCGGTTTACCGTGAAGGGGAAACTTATACCTATAAGGGAGATGTGGGAAGATTTGAAGAATTTCGTGTAGGTGCATCGGATTTTGCAAGCCTGAGCGTGGAGGACGCTGCAAAGCTTGCAAACTGGTTGGCAGGCAGAAGTACAGGAAACATTCCTGAGGGTAAAAGCTATTTCGTATTCTGCCGGACACGAAATGTAGGTGACGAGATTTGGTTTGGTGAAAAGAACTATGCAATCTCAGAAGCCGAGATGCCGGAGTATATGAAAAAATATATAGAAGAATAGAAGAAACAATTTTACCTATTCCTAAAAAAAGCGGCTGTTGCGTAATGCAACAGCCGCTTTACTTTGTTATTAAATTACATTGTTTTTACCGAGTGTGAATATTCACTTGGTGACATTCCCGTAACCTTTTTGAACTGTCTTGAAAAATAATGTATTCCCGAATACCCCAAAACATCTGCAATCTGGGTTATATTATAGGTATCTTCACGCAAAAAACGCTTTGCCTGCTCAATTTTAAGTCGGATAAAATATTCAATGGCACCCATCCCAAAATTATCCTTAAAGGAATTTGTAATGGTTGCCTTGTTCGCCCCGCTGTATGCAATAAGGTCGCATAACTGAAGGTTTTTACAGATGTTGTCTTCCATAAAGTTTACAAGCAGATCAACAAGTGCATCAGAGGAGGTGCTTTTAAACAAAGATGCCTGATTTGATAACGGCACGGAGCTTCGCATAAGTGAAATTAAAAATTCGCTTATGGTTTGTTTAAGAAGCTGCATTGAACCGATTGAGCTGTTTGCTTTAAGCTCAAGGCAGCCATTGCCTGGAATATTTAGTGGAGTTGAAAAGGCATTTGAATATTCAGCAAGCATACGCGAGATAAGTTTTTTTTGATAATTATTTACCGATAGAATTTTATCTTCAAAAAATGTCATTGCATCTGATTTACAGCTGAACGAAACAACTGCAATGTTGGGAGCAACAGTGCAGTTTGCTTTAAGCTTGTGCCATTCGCCGGGCTTATGAAAAATTATACTTCCTTGTTCAAGAGAATGTTCGGTTTGGTTGGCAATAACTGTAATTTTGCCTTTATCAACATAGACCATTTCCCAAAAATCATGGGCTTCGCCTGAATAATGACATTTGCTTGAAAATTCGTAGTAATGAACCGTAAAAAGCTGGTCAATGGAAATTATATCGTCAAGGGGACAGCCTATATATGTCATAGAAAAGCCTCCGTTTTTATAATAAATGTTTCATCGACATATCAATATTTATTATAAAAGAACAACGTCAATATCGCCCGAACGGTTGGTTGCGGGCTTGTTTTTTGATAAAAATTCCTTTATTTTATTAAAGCTTACGTCACTGATGTCGTGTTCAATCTTGCAGCTGTCTTCGTATGCGGTTTCTTCGTCAACGCCAAGTGCCATAAGGGCACTTGCAATAGTCTGATGCCGTTCATAGACATATTCGGCAATTTCAAGACCCTGCTTGGTAAGAAGTATGTTGCCGTTTTCGTCAATTGAAATATGCCCCTTTTCGCGAAGAGCCTTCATTGCAATTGAAACGCTGGGCTTTGAAAAAGAAAGCTCATGAGCAATATCAATGCTACGCACATGACCGTTTTTCTTGTAAAGCATCAGTATAGTTTCGAGATAGTTTTCAGCAGATTCGTTAATTTTCATAGCTGTTTTACTCCAAATTTTAATATTGATGCTTATATTATACCAAAACAAAAAGCACTTGTCAAATTTCCTGAAAAAATCTGATAAGTGCCTTTTGTATTAAAGAAGAAATATGTATTAAATAATATATATGTTTGCCAGAACGTCGCAAAGCGAAACAGGATACACATCGTTTTCTGCAAGCCAACGGCAGTATTCATATGCTTCCTCCTGTGTAAAGAACAGATTTTCAGCTGTGGCAAAGTCTTCGGCATCTGTTTTTGAGAACGCTTTTATTCCGTAGTGTCTGGGAACATCTGTATTGCGGTTGCAAATAACCTGAAAGCTTGTGCCGCAGGATGATGTATATTCCTTATCTGTTATGGTAGTATCCATTTTAAGTACCTCCCAATTGAGTTTAGTGTTCAAGAAATATTTTATCGCTTTCAAAAAATATTTCCATTTAATGTTATCGACAAAAAGCGACAAATAAAAAAATCCTTATTTATAAAGAAAAACTGACAAAAAATGACTAAATCTTACATATAGAATAAATATTATGTAAACTAAAAGAGAGAAAAAAGCAAAAAAATAATTAAAATTTGGTATTGGCGGAAGGTTGGTTGCTTGACGTTTTTCAGGATTTGTAGTATTCTATCAATATGATGGAAAATTTGGGTTTGATATAAAATGTTTTAAGAATAAATGCCGGACTTGCGGTAATATAAATTAAAAACGGGTTAAGCCGAGGGGAGTTGAACGCCATAAGGTTTAAAAATATAAATTTTGTGAAATACTGTGGAAAAATCCGCAAATATACAAAAGTATTATTCAAAAATTTTCCCTTGTCTTTCATCAAAATTTATTATTTTTAAACTCTTCGACCTTAAACGCAGAGAAATTTAGTGCGATTTCAATGCGGAGGACGAAGACAGGCTAGCGCCTTTCAAGGACGACAAGTTGAAAGGGTGCAAATTAATCAAGTTTAAGGCTTAAGGGGCTCGACTCCCCTCGGCTTAAAATATAATTATCGGGAGGAATTTTTTTGAAGGATAAAAAAACCGGATTTATAAAGGGTGCTCTTATACTTGCAGGGGCAAACTTTCTTGTAAAGATAATAGGTGCTTTTTTTAAGGTTCCGCTTTATAACCTCATTGGTGAGGATGGAAACGGTGTATTTAACGTTGCGTATCAGATTTATACATTTATGTTTATAATCGCAACGGCAGGCTTTCCTATTGCGGTTTCAAAAATGGTTGCCGAAAGTGTCGCAAAAAATGACGAATATGATGCACGGCGGATATTTGAAACAGCAGCGGTGCTTTTAGGTGTTATAGGCCTTGCCGGAAGTATAGTGCTTTATGCATTTGCTGACAAGCTTGCGGCGCTTCTTAACAATCCTGATTCAGAAATGGCAATACGGACAATTGCTCCGGCTGTGTTTTTTGTATCTTTGGTATCGGCATACCGAGGATATTTTCAGGGACGGCAGAATATGTATCCAACTGCTGCGTCCGAAGTGGTGGAGGCAGCATCAAAGCTGATTTTGGGAATTGTTGCGGCTTCTGCAATTATGAGTATGAGGTTTACCCCGTACAATCCGGCGGGCACAAGCGTTCCTGAAGAAATTTTTTCATCATCCCACGAAAGGACAGTATATTCGGCAACAGGTGCAATTTTTGGTGTGACAGCAGGTACGTTTCTTGCCCTTATATTGATGATGATTATTTTTGCCTGCAAGGGAAAAAGACCTCATCTGATTAGCAATCAAGCCATAAGACCAAGACGTGAAATTCTTAAACAGCTTGTTGTTATTGCAGTTCCAATTACAATCGGTGCATCGGTTTCAAGCCTTACAAGTCTTGTTGACCTTGCGACTATTATGAACCGTCTTGTTGTTAATCCGGATGTGTTTGAAAATTATGCACATATATTTGCCAAAGGCACGGAATTTGCAAAATCTATGGTCGAGGAAGGCTGGGAAGGCATTGTTCTTCTTCAGAAAAAGGCAAATTCTCTGTATGGAATGTATACCGGTCAGGCACAGACAATGTTTAATCTGCCCCTTACTATTGTTGTGGGACTTAGTATGAGTATTGTTCCGGCAATCTCGACTGCACTTGCTGAAAACAAACCCCGTGATGCACACGAAATTACAGCCAGCGTACTCAGAATAACTATGCTTTTTGCACTTCCCTGTGCTATGGGATTTTTTGTGTTGTCCGAGCCTATACTGAAAGTGCTTTACAGCGATGCAAATGCATATATTCTGCTTCAAAAACTTGCACCGGCTGTTGTTTTTGTCGCACTGGTCTCGGTCAGCAATGCTGTGCTTCAGGCGTACGGAAAGGTGTATTATCCTGTTGTGAATATGCTTGCGGGCGGAATTGTCAAGGTGCTTATGAATTATATGCTTATACCCGTATGGGGTATTGATGCGGCACCTATTGCAACAACAGCCTGCTATGCAATTATTGCTATACTGAATATTATTTGTATTACAGGTATGATAAAGGTAAGACTTAGTGTTTTATATATGGTTATAAAACCTGTTGCTGCTGCGGTAATTATGGGTGCTGCGGTTGTTTTGGTATATGGGGCACTTAATAAAGTTATGCCTGCGTCAAAAATTGTTACGATTGCGGCAATCGGCATTGGGGCAGTTGTATATGGCATAGCATTGATTGCGATAAGGGGACTTAAAAAAGAGGACGTTCTTAATTTGCCTAAGGGTTCTCAAATTGCAGAGATTATGACGAAATATAAACTGCTTTAACCGGCAGAACAGAAGATGAAAGGGCTTTTATATGAGTAAGGAATATACATTTGAAGATTTGCTTGAAATTGTTAAAAAACTTCGAGGTGAAGGCGGTTGCCCATGGGATATGGAGCAGACTCATGACAGTATCAAGCATAACATAATTGAAGAGGGCTATGAGTTTATTGAAGCTTTGAAGGACGGCGATTTCTCCCAAATGGCTGACGAAAGCGGAGATTTGCTTTTGCAGGTGGTATTTCATGCCCGGATAGGCGAGGAAAACGGTGAATACGACATTAACGACGTTATTTCGGCTGTATGCAAAAAGCTTATACACCGTCATCCCCATGTCTTTGGTGATGTATCGGTAAAAGACAGTGACGAGGTTTTGAAAAACTGGAACAAAATCAAACGTGATGACCGTGGACAAAAGACGGTTGCTCAGGAAATGCAGGGGGTATCCAAATTTATACCGTCGCTTATGCGTGCTCAGAAAATTCAGGGAAAGGCTGAAAAAAGCGGATATATATTCAACGAGCCGCCTGTGGCTGTTGAAAGCATTGCCAATATGACAAATATTCTTTCAGCAAACGAGGACAAGGAAATTGCAGAAAAATATATAGGCAAGATGCTTTTTGAGCTTGTTTCTGTTGCCAAAACCCATGGTGTAGATGCTGAGACGGCACTTAGCAGGCATATAAATTCCTTTATATCAGAATTTGAAAAATACGAATCTTAAAATGGAGAAAAAAGAATGAGGCTTGACAAATATCTTAAGGTTTCCAGACTGATTAAGCGTCGTACCGTTGCAAACGAAGCATGTGACGGCGGACGTGTTTCGGTTAACGGAAAAGTGGTAAAAGCATCTTACGATGTAAAGGTGGGTGACGAAATGGAAATCCGTTTCGGCAGTCGTACCCTTAAAATCAAGGTAACAGAGGTGCGTGAACAGGTAGGAAAAAGCGAAGCTGCAACACTTTACGAGGTTTTGCCCGAGGTGCAGCGGTAGCCGGCTTTAATTTGCAAAAAACTTTGCAAAATGCACAATTTTGTTCAAAAAATACTTGACAAATTGCCGTAAATTTATTAAAATTATACTGTGTGGATTATTGTCAAAGTGATGGACCTTTTTCAAATACTTCATTGACAAAACACACACTTTGTTCTTTATAATGTATTTCTTGCAAAACGGTTACGTTGTTAAATAAAGCGTTACAAATCGGTGGATATCATCGGTATATCTTAACAATTATTCTATGATTTAATCGTCAAATAAACAGTTTAGGAGGTGTTGGCCATAGACGGATTATATATTGCCATAATCGTCGGCGTTGTTTTGGTTGCGGTTGTCGGTATGTTTCTTGCGTTCAGATACGGTTATTCATATCGCCGCAAGGTTGCTGAAATCAAGATAAACAGTGCAGAAGAAGAGGCAAAAAGAATTATTGAAAATGCAAAGTCTAAAGCAGTAAAAGATGCAGAGAATACAAAAAAAGAAAAACTTTTGGAAGCAAAAGAGGAAATACATAAAGAACGAAACGAACTTGAAAAAGAGATAAAAGAAAGAAGAAACGAGCTTCAGCGTCAGGAGCGTCGTGTACAGCAAAAGGAAGACGCAATTGACAAAAAGACACAGGTCCTTGAGAAAAAGGAAGAACAGGTTCAGGAAAAAATTGCTGAAGTTGATGAGCTTAAAGCTGAGGTTGAAAAGGTTAAAAAGCTTCAGATGTCCCAGCTTGAAAAGGTGGCAGAGCTTTCTGCCGAGGAAGCAAAGGAAATTATCTTAAAACAGGTTGAAATCGATGCACGGCACGATGCTGCGGTTCTTATGAAAAATATTGAGGACCAGGCAAAGGAAGAGGCCGAAGCAAAAGCGAAGAATATTATCACCGGTGCAATTCAGCGTTGTGCTGCTGACCATGTTGCCGAAACAACTGTTTCGGTTGTTCAGCTCCCTAACGATGAAATGAAGGGCAGAATTATCGGCCGTGAGGGCAGAAATATTCGCTCAATTGAAACTCTTACAGGTGTTGATTTAATCATTGACGATACCCCCGAAGCGGTTATTCTTTCAAGCTTTGACCCGGTAAGACGTGAAATTGCAAGACTTTCACTTGAAAAACTGATTGTTGACGGACGTATCCATCCGGGCAGAATTGAGGAAACCGTTGAAAAGTCAAGAAAAGAAGTTGAGGCGATTATTAAGCAGGAGGGTGAGCAGGCAACCTTTGATACAGGTGTACATGGACTTCATCCTGAACTTATCAAAATCCTTGGACGTCTTAAATATCGTACAAGCTATGGTCAGAATGTTCTTAAACATTCTATCGAGGTGTCACACCTTGCAGGACTTATGGCGGCAGAACTTGGTACTGATGTTGCACTTGCAAAGCGTGCAGGTCTTCTTCATGATATAGGTAAGGCTATTGACCACGAGGTTGAAGGTTCTCACGTTACAATCGGTGCGGATGTTGCCAAAAAGTATAAGGAAAATGACAAAGTTATCCATGCTATTATGGCACATCACGGCGATGTTGAACCCAACTCTCTTGCAGCATGTCTTGTTCAGGCAGCAGACTCAATTTCTGCAGCACGTACAGGTGCAAGACGTGAGAATATTGAGTCTTACATCAAGCGTCTTGAAGCTCTTGAGGGCATTGCAAATTCATTTGCAGGGGTTGAAAAATCATTTGCAATTCAGGCAGGCCGTGAAATTAGAATTATGGTTAAGCCTGACAAGGTTAACGATGACGAGACAATTCTTCTTGCAAAGGATATTGTAAAGCAGATTGAAAGCACAATGGAATATCCAGGACAGATTAAGGTAAACGTTATTCGTGAAATGAGAACAGTTGAATATGCGAAATAAGGAGCCCGTGCTCCTGTGAAAAGGAATGTAAAGGCTGCTTTTGCAGCCTTTTTCCGTATTTTTTGATTTAAGCTAAACTATATTAAATCGGTAGGAGAAAATATATGAGAATACTTGCGGTGGGAGATATTGTTGCGTCAGACGGACGTGAATTTATATATAATAACTTAGGCAGAATAAAGAATAAATACAAAATAGATTATTGCATAGCAAATGGAGAAAATTCGGCAAACACAAACGGTATAACAATGGATATTGCAAGCAGCCTTTTGAGGTCGGGCGTGGATGTAATAACAATGGGCAACCATACCTTTGCCAACAAGGAATATAAAGGTGTGCTTACCGACAACAAGCGGGTGATAAGACCTGCCAATTTTCCTCCTGAAACCGAGGGAGAAGGTTATGTAATTGACGATTTGGGAAATATAAGAATAGCGGTTATAAATGCAATCGGAAGAATTAATATGGATGCTGTTGACTGTCCGTTCAGAGCCGTGGAGAAAATTCTTTTGGAGATTGGCGAAAGAGCGGATATTAAAATAATTGATTTTCATGCTGAGACTACAAGTGAAAAGCTTGCTTTTGCGAATTACTTTGATGGAAAGGCAGATATTGTTTTCGGTACACATACTCACGTACAGACAAGCGACAACCATATTCTTCCAAACGGTACGGCGTATATCACCGATATTGGTATGACTGGGGTTAGAGACTCGGTTCTTGGTGTTAAAAAGGAAATAATAATGGAAATGTTTTATACACGAAAAAAGTTTCGTTTTGAAAAGGCTGAAGGCGAGGTCTGGTTTTCGGGTGCAGTTTTTGATTATGATGAAAAACAAAAATGTGTTACCGATATTGAAAGGCTTTACTTCAATGCAGCAGAAATCTAATAGATGGAGTGCATAAAATGATTGAGAAATTAAAAATAGAGGACAGACTTTATTTTAAAAGCAGCATTCTTGAGACCGAGCCTGATATACAGCACTTTTTCACAAGCAGATTAGGCGGTGTCAGCCGTGGCAATATTGAGGGACTTAACCTTGGATTTCGTGTAGGTGATGATATTGATTCGGTAAAGCAAAATTACCACATAATTGCAATGGATTTTGATATACCGTACAGTGGGATTACTTCGGCAAAGCAAACGCATTCAAAGGATGTCAGGATAATAACCGAGGCAGAAAAAGGCTGTGGTGTAAGCCGCCTTTCCAAGACCTTTGAAGCGGATGGACTTGTTACAAACTGCAAAGGAATTGCCCTTACGGTGTTTTATGCGGATTGTGTGCCCATTTTGCTTTCAGACGGCAAGACGGGTGTTGTTGCAGCGGTGCATTCGGGTTGGAGAGGTACAGTCAGTCGTATTGCCGAAAATGCTGTAAATATAATGAAAAATGAGTTTGGGTCGAATCCTGAAAACATTAAAGCGGCAATAGGTCCTTCAATCGGGAAATGCTGCTTTGAAACAGGTGAAGAGGTTGCCTGCAATTTTGACAGCGATTTGGTTAGGTCGGAAGATAACGGAAAGTTCAAGGTTGACCTTTGGGAGGCAAACAGACGTATTCTAGAGAAATCGGGACTTTGTGAAGAAAATATTGATGTGCTTGGTATATGCACAATATGTCAAAGTGACATATTATATTCGTATCGTACCCATGGAGACAGAACGGGACGTATGGGTGCAGTAATTATGATAAAATAAAGGAAAGAAAAAATGTTTAAAAGAACGATGACAGTATTACTTGCGGTGGTTTTTGCAATAAGCATTGCAGGCTGCGGCGACAAGGAAATTGAAAAGAAAACAAAGAAAGATGAAAACGAGAGTGTAATATCCGTTTTTTCATATAAGCCTGACACCCTTTGCCCTGTTGCAAGCAACAATCAGGCTAATATTGATATGCTTGGAATCATTTATGAGGGTCTTGTTCAGGTCAGCGAAAAGCTTACTCCAATACCCTGCCTTGCTGAAAGCTGGTCAGGTGCATTGGATTGCACCCAATGGACAGTAAAGCTGAGAAACAATGCAAAGTGGCATGATGGCACAAGCTTTTCGGCAAAGGACGTTGTCTATACGGTTAACAGGGTGAAACAGCTTGAAAAAAGTCCGTATTTATACAACGTGTCAATTATAAGCGAAATTGCAGCGGTTGATGACTATACGGTGGAAATTCAGCTTTCAAAGCCTTGTGCAAATTTTATAAATCTTTTATACTTTCCCATAATCAAAGCCGGTGACGATGAGCTTGATTTGGTTAATTTTGATGCTGTGGGTACAGGACCATATATATTACAGCCTGAAAATGACGGGAATATTTATTATCTGAAAAGGAATTCTGAGTGGTGGGGCGGAAATGTAAAAACTGATACGATTCAGGTGCGAATGCTGCCGGGTGGAGATACTCCACTTTATGCGTTTGGCTCTGACAGTATTGATTTGATACCTGCAGACAATCTTGACTGGGGAAAATTTGTTGACCCTACCGAGTCTGAATATACCTCTGTTGCGACACCTGTATATACCTTTCTTGGAATAAATCACAAAAACCCTCAGCTTGCAATGAAGGAGCTTCGCAGAGCTATTTCTCTTGTTATTGACCGCGATGAGCTTATAGATGAGGCGCGGCTTGGGTATGGGGTTGCGGTAAATTCTCCTGTACGACCCGAGTGGTTTGTTTGTGAAAATCAGAAATCTGATTTAAAGCAGAATGCTGAATCTGCAAAAAAACTTCTTGAGGAAAACGAATGGACTTTCAATGACGGGTTATACAAAAAAGTATCCGATGGCGTTGAATACAGAGCAGCATTTACTATTCTTGTAAACGAGGAAAACACGGTAAGATGCAATGTGGCGGCTATGATTTCCAAAGCTCTTGAGGAGTTTGGGATAAAAGCAAGCGTTGTAAAGGTAGCTTTTGATGAATATGAAAAAAGGATAGCCGAGGGTAGCTTTGATACCTTTGTGGGAAGTATGGGTCTTTCGCCAGAGCTTGATTATTTGCAGTTTGTTGGCGAAGAAAATATTTACGGATTTGAAGATGAGGAAATGCGGTTTGTTGCAACCGAAATGCAGAAAAAGCAGACCGAAGAGGAAGTCAGGAATGCATACGCTGAATTTATAAACTTGTTTGAACAATTAAACCCTGTGACGGGCCTTTATTTTGAAGACAGCGTTATGCTTTACAGCAAGCAGATTAAGGGTGATGTCAAGCCTTTATATTTTGATATATATCAGGGTATTGAAAATATTGAAAAGGGAGCCGTAGAGTAGTGGAAAGAACCATAATCCATCTGGATATGGATGCCTTTTTTGCCTCGGTGGAGGTGCGTGACAACCCGGACCTTAAAGGGAAACCATTAATCATTGGGGCGCTTCCCCATGAACGGGGTGTTGTCTCCACCTGCAGCTATGAGGCGCGTAAATTTGGCGTACATTCCGCAATGAACATAAAAGAAGCATACCGAAGATGTCCTAATGGTGTATATATGCATGGGGATATGCGTAAATATCAAAGAGTATCAGAACAGATACATAAAATTATGCTTCGGTATACCGATTTGATTGAATTTGTTGCTCTTGATGAGGGATATATGGATGTAACAGGTTCAATGCGGCTGTTTGGCAGTGCCGAGGAAATCGGCAAAAGATTGAAGAAAGAAATTTTTGATGCCGTTGGTGTTACCTGCTCGGTAGGAATTTCATATTCTATGATGGGTGCAAAGCTTGCCAGTGAGGAAAAAAAGCCTGACGGGTTTTTTGTTATTCCTGACCGAAATGCACTTGTTGAACTTATAAAAGACCGACCTGTGGATGTTATATGTGGAATAGGTCAAAAAACCACGGAAAGATTAAAAAGTATAGGCATATCAACAGTAAGAGATTTGCTTGCTACACCGCCTGCCATAATAAAAGCGTTTGGCAAAATGGGTTATGCAATGCTGAAACTGGCAAAAGGCGAGGATGACAGACAGGTGGTGGCGGACAGCGTTTCAAAGTCAATCGGCAGAGAGCATACCTTTCAGGTCAACATTGACAGCAAAGATGTTTTGAAGGATGCCCTTGTTTTGCTGTCAAAGGATGTAAGCCTGCGTGCAAAAAACAAAGGCCTTTACGGCAGAACGGTGACTCTTAAGATTAAGTTTTGTGATATGCACCAGATAACACGCTCAAATACTGTTTCGGCTACAAATTCTTCAAGGGATATTTATCGCATTGCCTGCGAAATGCTTGACAGGCTTAAAATTGATGAATCCGTAAGACTTGTGGGAGTTACTCTTGGCAATTTGCAAGACAACAAGGATGAGGAATATGAGCAACTTTCCCTTTTTGACCAGATTGACGGAAAGACTGAAGAAAAGGCGAAAAACGAAGCACTTGAAAATGCCATATTTGACCTTCATACAAGGTATGGCGGGAATATAATTAAAACAGCAAAAGAACTTGAAATTCATAACAGGATACATAAAAAAGAAGAATAGTTCAAATCAACTTTTATACAACGAGAGGAGAATGTAAAATGAAGTTGTCGGAAGTAAAAGATGTTTTAAATGGTAAGATTGTTTCAGGTGAGAACAAACTTGATGAAGAGGTAGACGCCGCATTTGGCAGTGACCTTATGAGTGATGTTCTTGCATTTGTTGAGGAGAGAGTTTTGCTTCTTACGGGCCTTGTGAATCCGCAGGTGGTTCGTACGGCTGAAATGATGGATATTTCAGCGATAGTTTTTGTTCGTGGCAAAACCCCTGATGAAAGTATCATAGAGCTTGCAAAATCAAAGGATATGGTTATTATTACGACCGATTATTCGATGTATGTTGCCAGCGGAAAGCTGTATTCAAACGGACTAAAAGGAAGGAATGGGGAGGAATAAGCTGTGGCAGATGCAATGAAGTTACATTATGACGTTAACGGGGACGATTTTACTTGTGCAGGGGAGAATTCAAGCAAGGTAAAAAAGACTCTCAATCAGCTTGGCTTTAATCCTGCAATTGTCCGCAAGGTTGCTATTGCTATGTACGAGGCTGAAATTAATATGGTAATCCATGCAAACGGCGGCACAATTGATGTTGACATATATCCTGAAAAAATTGAGATTGTTATGAAGGACACCGGACCGGGAATCCCTGATGTTGAAAAAGCAATGCAGGCAGGGTTTTCAACCGCTGACCAGAATGTTCGTGAGCTTGGCTTTGGAGCGGGAATGGGACTTCCCAACATCAAAAAGAATTCTGACGAGATGATAATTGATACCGAGGTAGGAAAGGGAACAACACTCAAACTTGTTATTTTGGCGAAGGAGGGATAATTGTGGAAAAATACTGGCATTCGGTAACTCTAGACAAGGATTTGTGCAAGGGGTGTACCAATTGTCTTAAGCATTGTCCCACTCAGGCAATCCGTGTTCAGGGCGGAAAGGCAAAAATTTTAAAGGAACGCTGTATTGACTGTGGTGAATGTATAAGAGTATGTCCATATCGGGCAAAAAAGGCTGTAACGGATAGCTTTGAAATGCTTGAAAATTTTAAATATAACGTTGCACTTGTTGCACCGGCGTTTTACGGACAGTTTTCAAGAACTGAGGATATTGATGCAATGCTTACTGCACTTATCAAGCTGGGTTTTGACCATGTGTTTGAGGTTGCACGTGGTGCACAGGTGATTACTCAAAGGACAAACGAGCTTTTAAAGACGGGTGAACTTTTAAAACCGTCTATTTCCTCTGCCTGTCCGGCAGTCCTCAGGCTTATTGCCATAAAGTTCCCCAATCTGATAAACAATATTGTACCACTCAAATCGCCTATGGAGATTTCTGCCGCTCAGGCACGTACTGAGGCGGTTGAAAAGACCGGCTTGAGGGCGGAAGAAATAGGTATATTTTTCATAAGCCCCTGTGCAGCAAAGGCTACATTTATAAAGGGTGGCTATACGGTAAAAAAATCCGATGTTGACGGGGTTATTTCAATAAAAGATGTATGTATAAAAATGTCAAGATTATTCAGCAGGATTGATGAAGTAAAGGAACTTCATGAATCAGGCAGCGAGGGCGTTTTATGGGCAACAAGCGGTGGCGAGGCCGAGGCAAGCTGTGCTAAGCGGCATATTGCGGTTGACGGCATACATAATGTAATAAAGGTTCTTGAAGAAATTGAAGATGGCAAGCTTGACGATATCGAATATGTTGAGGCACTTGCCTGTCCCGGTGGCTGTGTGGGTGGACCTCTTACAACAGAAAACAGCTTTTCGGCACGGTCAAAAATTCAAAGAATCTGTAAGAATATCGAAAAAGACGGAAAACCCTTTAATTGCCAGCAGAATATGTTTTGGGACAGTGCAATGGTTTACAGACCTGTTATGAATCTTGACCCTGATATAAACGAGGCAATGCGAAAGATGAACCTTATTGAAAAGCTTTACGAAAGCTTCCCCAAGCTTGATTGCGGCTCTTGTGGCTCGCCCAGCTGCCGTGCTTTGGCTGAGGATATTGTACGTGGTTATGCCAAGGAGACGGATTGTATATTCAAGCTTCGTGATTTGGCAAGGGAAGTGCTTGAGCAAGAAGAAAAGGATAAGAGTGATGAAAAGTAGGAGCTTACAGTAATGATAAAAGATAACAGACCGATTATTGAAAAAGAAAGCTATGACGTTGCGGTGGTTGGTGGAGGTATTGCCGGGGTTGCTGCAGCGGTATCGGCGGCACGTCAGGGTGTCTCGGTGCTTTTGATTGAAAAGAAAATCAACCTTGGCGGCCTTGCAACAGGTGGACTTATTTCCTGGTATGAGCCTCTTTGCGACGGCAAGGGTAATCAGATGATTTACGGAATTGCTGAGGAGCTTATTAAGCTTTCTGTTAAATATTCATTCGATAGCTTATCTTCAAAATGGGGAGGAAGTGTGGATAAAACAACGGCTGTCAACAAAAGATATTCCACATTCTATTCACCTACGATATTCACCCTTGCTCTTGATGAATTTGTTACCCAAAACGGTGTAAAGCTCCGCTTTGACACACTTGGAGTTTGTCCTGTTATGGAGGGAAATGTTTGCAAGGGAATTATTTGCGAAAGTGTTGAGGGCAGAGAGTTTTTTGGTGCAAAGGTTGTTATTGATGCGAGCGGTACCGCGGTTGTTTTGAAGTCTGCAGGTGTACCCACCGTTGACGGCGAGAATTTTATGTCATATATGGTTCACGGCTTTGATAAGGAAGATGCAAAAAAGCTTCTTGATGATGGCAAGCTGTATAATTTCAGAAAATGGATTGGTGTGTGCAGCGATATGGAGGGCAACGGTCAGCCCGAAGGGCTTGAAAAGGTTGCTGGCATAACGGGCGACGAGGTTACAGATTATGTTCTTTACGGCAAAAGGTGTATGCTTGAAAAGCTGAAAGCGAAGGAACGTGATAGCTTTGATGTAATGACCCTTCCCGATATGCCGCAATTTCGAACAATCCGAAGAATTAAAGGCGAAACCGATTTTACTGCAACAGACGGACAAACTTTTGAGGATTCAATTGGCAACTGCGGTGATTTCAGACCAGAGGGAATAGGCAATCGTTATCAGATACCTTTCGGTGCATTATACAACAAGGCTTATCCCAATATCCTTGCAACAGGCAGAATAATTTCTGCACCCTACGGCGACGGCTGGGAGGTTGCAAGGGTTATTCCTACCTGTGCCCTTACGGGCGAAGCTGCAGGAACGGCTGCAGCGTATTGTGTGAAGACCGGCTGCGGTGCTGATGAGGCGGCGATATGTTTTAAAAAATAAGTTGCGGAGGAATGTAAAATGAATGTTTTAGAATTTGCAAAAAAGTACGGTTTTAAAATTTTTACCGATGAAAAGGTTGCGGAAAAAAGACAGATAAAGGGATGCTATATAGGTGACCTTTTGAGCCTTGCAATGGCTAAGGTCGAGACTGACAACATATGGATAACCATTCAGACCAATTTAAACATTGTTGCGGTTGCGTCTTTGGCAGATGCATCGTGCATATTGATTGCTGACGGTTTTGTTCCCGATGAAAATACCCTTGAAAAGGCTGAGGAAAAGGAAATTGTTATATTAAATACCGAGCTTTCAGTATATGAGGCTGCAAAAAAGCTTATGGAGTGCGGAATATGAAAATCCATTACGATTTACATATACATTCCTGTCTGTCACCTTGCGGTGATGAGGATATGACGCCAAACAATATAGTCAATATGTCCTGCCTTTTGGGACTTGAAATGATTGCAGTTGCTGACCACAATACTGCGGCAAATGTCCGTGCAGTATGCAAGGCGGCAGAGGGGAAAATTACGGTTGTTCCGGCAATTGAGGTGACTACGGCGGAGGAGGTACATACCCTTTGCTACTTTCCGGATATTGATGCTGCAGAGGATATGGGTGGATATTTGAAAAGACATATGATGGGGATAAAAAACAAGCCCGAAATATTTGGAAGACAGCTTATTATGAATTCAAACGATGAAATTGTGGGCGAGGAAACTGAACTTCTGGTAAGTGCGGTTGACCTTGATATATACAAGGTGCAAAAAGCTGTTGTTGAAAGGGGCGGGATTTTTGTTCCGGCACATATAAACCGCAGCGGTTACAGCCTTTTGGCAAACCTTGGTTTTCTGCCCCCTGATTTGCCTGTTGACGGTATTGAGATAAGTGAAAGCGGGCTTGAAAAGTACTATGATGAATACGAAAAATACGGGGTAATAACCAATTCAGATGCACATTATCTTGAAAATATATCTGAACCAATACGATGTTTTGACAAAGAGGGTAAAAAAGCACAAAAAATTTATGAATTTTTGTCTAATTTTTAGAAGACAAAATTCCTCAAAATATAGATTTTTAGACTTAAATTTGATATAATTGTTAATGCGTGCGAGTATGTCATAAAATTAACAAACTTTATTTATAGGCAGCTTGTTAATTTTAGCTCGTGCAAAAAAAGAGTTTTAGAGTCTGTTTGAGGCTCTGAAGTATAAAAAGCTTAGGAGGTTTTGTTACAAATGGAAAAAAAGACAATTCCATTTAATGGGACAAAGGAACAGGAAGAACAGCTTATGGCTGTTATTGCAGAGCACAAATCTCAGGATGGTGCTGTAATCCCCGTGCTTCACAAAGCTCAGGAGATTTACGGTTATCTTCCGATCGAGGTTCAGGAAATGATTTCCGAGGGTCTTGATGTGCCTCTGGCTGAAATTTATGGTATTGTTACATTTTACACACAGTTCTCGCTCAATCCAAAGGGCAAGTATCACATCGGTGTATGTCTTGGTACAGCTTGCTATGTTAAGGGCTCGGGCGATATCTTAGACAAGATTAAAGAAATTCTTGGAATTGAAGTTGGCGAATGTACTCCGGATGGTCTTTTCTCAATCGAGGCTACACGTTGCATCGGTGCCTGTGGTCTTGCACCTGTACTTACAGTAAATGATGATGTTTACGGTAGACTGGTTGTTGATGACGTTCCGGGTATTCTTGCAAAATATCAGCAGTAATTATGAGAGAGATTGCACTTCATATTCTGGATATTACTCAGAATTCTGTTGCAGCAAAGGCGGAAAATGTCAGTATTGATGTTTTGGAGGATACCAAGGCAGATACTCTTACGGTGTGTATTACGGATGACGGCTCGGGTATGTCACCTGAATTTTTAAGTCAGGTTACCGACCCGTTTACCACAAAACGTACCACCCGCAAGGTTGGACTTGGGATCCCGCTAATTAAGCTTGCAGCCGAAAATACCGGAGGCAGATTTGACATACGGTCAGAACTCGGCAAAGGTACTTCTCTTAAGGCGGTTTTCGGACTTACTCATATTGACCGTCAACCACTTGGAAATATGGCCGAGACGATGCTTGGTCTGATTACCGGGAACGAGGACGTGAATTTTGTTTATACTCATCGTATTGACGAAAAGGAATTCGTCCTTGATACAAAGCAGCTTAAAGAGATCCTGGGAGATGTTCCGTTTTCTAATAACGAGGTATACTTGTGGCTTTCTGAATATCTTTCAGAGGGTGAAGGCGAGCTTATTGAAAAATAATAATTGGAGGTTTTGAAAAATGAAAAGTTTAGCAGAGCTTGAAGCTATAAGAAACAAGGCAAAAGGCAATGTTATTTTGAGAAAAGACGATAATGCCGTACGTGTTGTTGTAGGTATGGCTACCTGTGGTATTGCAGCAGGTGCAAGACCTGTTCTTGCAGCTATTATGGAAGAAGTTTCAAAAAGAAATCTTGAACACGTTGCAGTTACTCAGACCGGTTGTATCGGTGTTTGCCGTTTAGAACCAATTGTTGAGGTGATGGTTCCCGGTCAGGAAAAGGTTACCTATGTTAAGGTTGACCCCAAAAAGGCTGCCGAAATCGTAAACGAGCATATCGTTAACGGCAGAGTTGTTACAAAATATACAATCGGTGCAGAGCAGTAATTTCTGCCCCTATTTTAAACCGATAAAAATGAAAGGATAGGTGTTAAGTTATGGATATGGTCAGAGGTCATATTCTCTGCTGCGGCGGTACAGGTTGTACCTCATCCGGTTGTGATGCTATCATTAAGGAAATGGAAGCGCAGCTTGCAGCAAATAATTTGGAAAAAGAATTTAAAGTAATTAAAACAGGTTGCTTCGGTCTTTGTGCGTTGGGGCCTATTATGATTGTATATCCTGAGGGTGCTTTCTACAGCAGAGTTACTCCCGAGGATGTTAAAGAAATTGTTGAAGAACATCTTATGAAGGGAAGAATTGTTAAAAGACTTCTCTATGCTGAAACAGTTGAAGAAGACAATATCAAGAGCCTTAACGAGGTTGACTTCTACAAAAAGCAGATGCGTGTTGCGCTTCGCAACTGTGGTGTAATCAATCCTGAGGATATCGAAGAATATATCGGTATTGATGGTTATCAGGCACTTGGTAAGGTTCTTACCGAAATGACACCTCAGCAGGTTATTGATGTAATTAAGGATTCAGGTCTTCGTGGCCGTGGCGGCGGCGGCTTCCCCACAGGTATGAAATGGCAGTTTACATACAATTCTCAGAACGACCAGAAGTATGTTGCTTGTAATGCCGACGAGGGTGACCCTGGTGCATTTATGGACAGAAGTATCCTTGAAGGTGACCCCCATGCTGTTATCGAAGCAATGGCTATTGCAGGTTATGCAGTTGGTGCAAATCAGGGTTACATCTACATCCGTGCAGAATATCCCATTGCTGTTAAGCGTCTTGGTATTGCTATTGCTCAGGCAAGAGAATACGGACTTTTGGGTAAGAATATATTTGATTCAGGCTTTGATTTCGACCTTGAAATCCGTCTTGGTGCAGGTGCGTTTGTTTGTGGTGAGGAAACAGCTCTTATCACATCAATCGAAGGACACCGTGGCGAACCCCGTCCCCGTCCTCCGTTCCCTGCTGTTGCAGGCTTGTGGCAAAAGCCCACACTCCTTAACAACGTTGAAACCTATGCAAACATCACTCAGATTATCTTAAACGGTGCTGATTGGTTCAAGGGTATAGGTACTGAAAAGAGCAAGGGCACAAAGGTATTTGCTCTTGGTGGTAAGATTAACAATACAGGTCTTGTTGAAGTTCCTATGGGTACAACGCTCCGCGAAATTGTTGAAGAAATCGGCGGAGGTATCCCAAATGGCAAAAAGTTCAAGGCTGCACAGACCGGTGGTCCTTCAGGCGGATGTATTCCTGAGCACCTTATTGACACACCTATCGATTACGATTCACTTATGGCAATCGGTTCGATGATGGGCTCAGGTGGTCTTATCGTTATGGACGAAGACAACTGTATGGTTGATATTGCTAAGTTCTTCCTTGAATTTACAGTTGATGAGTCCTGCGGTAAGTGTACACCGTGCCGTGTTGGTACAAAGAGACTTTATGAAATCTTAGAGAAGATTACTTCAGGTAATGGTACGATGGAAGACCTTGACAAGATGGAAGAACTTTGTTACAGCATTAAAGCAACAGCTCTTTGTGGTCTCGGTCAGACAGCGCCCAACCCTGTTCTCAGTACTCTCAAGTATTTCCGTGACGAGTATGAAGCACACGTTCGTGACAAGGTTTGTCCTGCAGGCGTATGTAAAAAGCTTGTTAAGTATGAAATCGTTGCAGACAAGTGTAAAGGATGTAGCCTCTGTGCAAGAAAGTGCCCTGTTGGTGCAATTACAGGCGAGGTTAAATCACCCTTTACAATTGATTCAGATAAGTGCGTTAAGTGCGGTGTTTGTATGGATAACTGTAAGTTTGGCGCAATTATTAAGAAATAAGGAAAGGGAGAGTGAATTGACATGGAAATGGTTAATATTAAAATAAACGGTCAGAGCCTTAGTGTTCCTGCAAACTACACTATCTTAGAGGCTGCCCGCAGTGCAAATATCGAAATCCCTACCCTTTGCTATCTCAAGGATGTAAGCAAGACCGGTTCTTGCAGAATGTGTATAGTTGAGGTTGTAGGTGCAAGAAACCTTCAGGCTGCTTGCGTTTATCCTGTATCAGAGGGTATGGAGGTTCTTACAAACACACAAAAGGTTAGAGACGCAAGAAAAATCAATCTTGAACTTCTTCTCTCAAACCATGACCGCAAGTGCCTCACTTGTGCAAGAAATCAGAACTGTGAACTCCAAAAGCTTGCAGACGAGCTTGGTGTTACAGATATCACATACCAGGGTGAAAGAAACGAATATGATATCGATGAAGTTTCACCTTCAATCGTTCGTGACAACAACAAGTGCGTTCTTTGCCGTCGCTGTGTAAGTGCTTGTAAAACAATCCAGACTGTTTCTGTTATTGATGCAACAGAAAGAGGCTTTAAAACAACAATCGCATCACCCTTCAACAAGTCTCTTGGCGAAGTTCCCTGCGTAAACTGTGGTCAGTGTATTGTTGCCTGCCCCACAGGTGCACTTCGTGAAAAGGACAATACAGCTGATGTATGGGCTGCAATCAACGACCCTGAAAAATACGTTGTTGTTCAGACAGCTCCTGCAGTAAGAGTTGGTCTTGGTGAAGAATTCGGTTATGAAATCGGTACACCTGTTACAGGCAAAATGGCTGCTGCCCTTAGAAGAATGGGCTTTGACGGCGTATTTGACACAGATACAGGTGCTGACCTTACAATTATGGAAGAAGGTACAGAGTTTATCAACCGCCTCCAAAACGGTGGCAAGCTGCCCCTTATCACATCATGCAGCCCCGGTTGGATTAAGTTCTGTGAACACAACTTCCCTGACTTCCTTGAAAATCTTTCAAGCTGTAAGTCGCCTCACCAGATGTTTGGTGCAATCCTCAAGACATACTATGCTGAAAAGATGGGCATTGACCCCAAGAAGATGTTTGTAGTTTCGGTTATGCCTTGTGTTGCTAAGAAGTTTGAGGCAGGTCGTCCTGAGATGGAGGTTGACAAGCTTCGTGACGTTGATGCAGTTATCTCAACACGTGAGCTTGCAAAGATGATTAAGCAGTCAGGTATTCTCTTCAACAAGCTTCCTGATGAGAAGTTTGACAACCCGTTTGAAGAAGCAAGCGGTGCAGGCGTTATCTTTGGCGCAACAGGTGGTGTTATGGAAGCCGCTCTTCGTACGGTTGTTGAGGTTCTTGAAGGCAAGTCATTTGATAATCTTGATTATGAAGCAGTAAGAGGTACTGATGGTATCAAGGAAGCAACCCTTACAGTTGCAGGTACCGAGGTTAAGGTTGCTGTTGTAAACGGTCTTGGAAATGCAAGAAAGGTTCTTAACGATATCCGTGCAGGCAAGGCAAACTATCACTTTATCGAAGTTATGGCATGCCCCGGCGGTTGTGTAACAGGAGGCGGACAGCCTATCGTTGATTCAGCGGTTCGTATGGACGTTGATGTAAAGGCTAAGCGTGCTGCAGGTCTTTATGCTGAGGACAAGGCGTTGCCTGTTCGCAAGAGCCACGAGAACCCTGATATCAAGCTTTTGTATTCAGAATTCCTTGAAAAACCGGGCAGCCACAAGGCTCATGAATTGCTCCATACACATTATGAAGCAAGACCTAAGTTCTAATTTTAAAAATTTTTGGCGGAAATTCCTGATGGGATTTCCGCCAATTTTTATTTGATAACAAAAATTTCAAAAAAACACTTGCAATAATTATTGGGATATGATATAATAATTTGCGTTGAATAAATGCCGGTGTGGTGGAATTGGCAGACGCGCTGGACTCAAAATCCTGTGGTAGCAATACCGTATCGGTTCGACCCCGATCACCGGCACCAGAAAAAGACTATTCTTCGGAATAGTCTTTTTTCAACGAAATAAATCCTTTCAGGATTTGTGAAATTCCCTTCGGGCGTGAAATATTGCTTGGCAATGTGAAATACGCCTTAAGGCGTGTGATAAAAGGATTTATTTTATTTCACAGAAAGCGACAGCTTTCTATTTTACAATTTCTGCAAGAAATTATTTCATATTGAGCTTTAGCGAGATATTTCACTAAAATAAAAATATTCTTATGGTTCTGCTTTACCAAATAAACGACAATTTTCGATAGAAAGTTGTCGTTTTTGTTTTGCTTATGAAAAGCTTATTTTTAATGTATCTATTGTGTTAAAAAATTTTTTCAAATTTATTAAAAAAATTTAAAAAAACTATTGCAAAATGAGAAAAAATATAGTATTATAGAAGAAAGTGGAGCGAAGTGGAACGATTTCCCCATAAAGTGGAGCGAAAAAAGATATAGGCAAGGAGATGAAAACCGGTGCTTATAGGTGAATATTATCACAATCTTGATACCAAAGGACGTGTGAGTATCCCATCAAAGTTCAGAGATGATCTGGGTGGGACTTTTGTGCTGTCCAAAGGTCTTGACAATTGCCTGTATGCATATTCTACCGCAGAGTGGGAGGGTTTTCAGCGTGACTTGCTTGAGCTTCGGGGCAAGGATGCACAAAAGGTTCGCCGTTTCTTTTTCAGCGGTGCTTCCGAGTGTGAAATTGATTCACAGGGACGTGTGGTTATACCGCCGGTTTTCAGAGAATATGCAAGCCTTAAAAAAGAGCTTGTGATTATCGGCAACTCAAACCGTGCTGAAATCTGGGACAAGGCTGCCTGGGAGGAATATATTTCCGACTCCTCGTTTGATTCTGAAGAAATTGCTGATGCTATGGAGCGACTTGGCTTATGAGCATAGAATTCAAACATATTTCGGTATTGCTTGAAGAAAGTGTAAATTTGCTTGAGGTAAAGCCTGACGGGATTTATGTTGACGGAACCTTGGGCGGTGGAGGTCATTCGGCCTTTATCTGCTCAAAGCTTTCGGACAATGGAAGTCTTATCGGGATTGACCGTGATATGACAGCAATTGATGCTGCAGGCAAACGCCTTTCACAGTTTGGTAACAAGGTAACAATAGTTCATAATAACTTTGCAAACATAAAACAGGTTCTTTCTGAGCTTGATATAAAGGAAATAGACGGTGCAATTTTAGACCTTGGTGTTTCGTCGCCTCAGCTTGATACGGCTGAGAGGGGCTTCAGCTACAATATGGATGCACGACTTGATATGAGAATGAACCGTGAAGACAGCTTGAGTGCCTATGATGTGGTAAACACATATACCGAGGAACAGCTAAGCAAAATAATTTTTGAATACGGTGAGGAACGCTTTGCAAGGCAGGTGGCACGAAAGATTGTTGCAGCACGGGAAAAGATGCGCATAGAGACAACATTTCAGCTTGTGGATATAATAAAGACAGCTATACCTGCAAAGCTGCGTGACAAAAATCCGGCAATACGGACATTTCAAGCTATCAGAATTGAAGTTAACAAGGAACTTGAAATTCTTGAAAATGCCATAAAAGATTTTGTGGATGTGTTAAAACCCGGTGGGGTTTTGTCGATTATTACATTCCATTCACTTGAGGACAGAATTGTAAAGCAAACCTTTCAAAGACTAAGCGAAGGTTGTACCTGCCCGAAAAACTTTCCGGTATGTGTATGCGGAAACAAGCCGGTGGTAAAGCTTATAAACCGTAAGCCCATTGTTTCGGGCAGTGCGGAGCTGGAAATGAATATTCGTGCTCACAGTGCAAAGCTGAGAGCAATTAAAAAAATATAAAAAGGAGGAGTTCTGAAAATGGCAAATTTGTACGGCTACAACACCAGTACAGCAAGGAAACTTGACATCACTGATGCAGGATACGGACAGAATTTACATAAAGAACTTCATAATATAACAACTACAAAAGGAAACATAAAGAAAGTTCCAAAACAGAAAAATCGGTTTAGTGGCTTGGTAACTGTGGCACTTTGTTTTGCAATGGCTTTTGCTGTTGTAAGCGGATATGTTTCAATAAATGAAGCAAACAATGAAATATCTGCACTCCGTGCTGAATATAATGATATTGTTGCAGGAAATCAGGCGCTTCAGGTGAAGATTGACAAGGCAATTGACCTCAATCAGCTTCAGGAGCTTGCAGGTGAGAAATTTGGCATGGTAAGACCCGAAAGATATCAGATGTTTTATGTTGACCTTGAAATGGGTGACTATGCTGAAAGTACCGCAGACAAAACAAGGCTTGAAAAGGAAGAAAAAATAAATGTTGCAGGGGTTCCCGGCATAATTACCGGTGCTTTGAATATATTTAACTAATATTATTAAAACAAAATATTTAAAAGTAAAAGCACAAAATAGAAAATTAAGAAAATGAATGTTAAATGCATTTTGCGTTTAATTGTTTGGAGGTATTATTGTGCAAACCGAACAAAGCACATTCAAACAACGGGGAAGAATCATATTTCTGCTGTGTGCAGTTATAGTGATTTTTTTTCTTTTAATGGTGAGAGTTGCGTGGCTTCAAATCATAGACGGTGAGAAGCTTTCTTCTGCTGCCCGTGAACAGCAGACGAGCGACAATACAATAAGTCCCAAACGTGGGCTTATATATGACCGCAATATGAAGGTTCTTGCCAACAATTTAAGTGTGGAAACGATCAGTATTACTCCAAAGAATGTGCGGTCAAATACAAAGCAGAGCAAGGAACAAATTGCAAAAAAGCTCGCTGAAATTCTTGAACTTAATGAAGATGACGTTTTAAAAAAGATTGAAAAGCAGTCAAACTTTGAATATATCAAACGAAAAGTAGAAAGAGACCAGGCGGATGCAGTACGCAGCTATATAGAGGAATATAGCCTTGACGGAATAAAGTTTTCGGAGGATACAAAAAGATACTATCCTTACGGCAATTTTGCTTCTCAGGTTATAGGTTTTGTAGGTAATGACAACAATGGTCTTGAGGGTATTGAGATGGTATATGACGACCATCTTAAGGGCGTTCCCGGCAGAATTGTTTCGGCGAACAAAACAGCAGGGCTTGAGATACCCGATAATTATGAAAGTTATTACGAGCCACAAAACGGTAAAAGTGTTGTACTCACTATTGATGAGACAATACAGCACTTTGCTGAAAAGCATCTTGAAACTGCAAGAATAGAAAATCAGCTTGAAGAAGGTGCTGCGGCAATAGTAATGAACGTTAAAACCGGTGAAATTCTTGCTATGGCAACCAAGCCGGATTATGATTTGAATCAGCCATTTGCAATAACCGAGGCAGTTGAACAAAAATACCCCGAAATTAAGGCAGAGCTTGAAAAGCTTGAGGGGTCGGAATATAATGCCAAGCTTACAGAGGTAACGCAGTTTTTAAGACGTAACAAAGCCGTAGTTGATTCATACGAGCCGGGCTCGACATTTAAGATTGCAGTTGCATCAATGGCTCTTGAAGAGAATGTAGTCGGACTTAATGACCATTTCTTTTGCAGCGGTTCAATCAAGGTTGCTGACCGCAGAATTGCCTGTGCAAATAGAAACGGTCACGGTGCGGAGACCTTTGTTCAGGGCGTACAAAACTCTTGCAACCCTGTGTTTATTGAGGTTGGTGCAAGGGTAGGCCGTGAAAAGTTTATGAAGTATGTAAAAGGCTTTGGTTTCAGAGAAACTACGGGTATAGAGCTTCCCGGTGAGACGGACGGTATCTTTCACGCGGCGGAAAACTTCAAAGAGATTGACCTTGCTACATCGTCTTTCGGACAGAGCTTTAATGTTACACCACTTCAGATGATTACAATGGTTGCAGCTGTTGCCAATGGTGGAACACTTATGAAACCCCATCTTGTAAAACAGCTTGTTGATGAAGATAAAAATGTTATTGAAGAATTTAAACCGACAGTTGTGCGTCAGGTGATTTCAAAAGAAACCAGTGATACAATGTGCAAAATACTTGAATCTGTTGTATCAGAGGGTGGAGGTAAAAATGCATATCTTGCAGGCTACCGTATTGCCGGCAAGACCGGTACTTCTGAAAAACAGCCCCGTGGCAATGGTAAATATGTGGCATCCTTTGTTGGCTTTGCACCTGCAGATGACCCTGAAATCGTATGTTTGGTTATACTTGACCAGCCGCCGGTGGGCAATACTTATTACGGAGGGCTTATTGCGGCACCTGTTGTAAAAAATATTCTTGAGGAAAGCCTTCAGTATCTCGGTGTTGAGCCTGAATATACTCAGGAAGAGCTTGAACTTATTGAAATTACAGTTCCTGATATTACAGGCAAAACCAGAAAAGAAGCCGAGGCAATGCTTAAAGAAGTTGGTGTAAATATCAGTATAAAGGGACAGGGCGATATCATATTTGACCAGGTTCCAAAGCCAAACTCAAAGCTTGCTAAAAATTCAAAGGTGGTTGCGTACACCGAGGGCGAGGAAAGTCGCAAAACGATAACCATTCCCAATGTTGTGGGATGCTATGGTTCAGAGGCAAATAAGGGAATTATAAATGCCGGACTCAATGTACGTATCAAAGGACTTTCAAACACCGGCGGTATTGCAATTTGTACCGAACAGTCACCAGCGGCGGGTACAGTTGTAGAGCCGGGTACAATTGTTACACTTGACTTCAGATTTGCGGAAATTCGTGACTGATTAATTTGAAAGGATAGGTTAAAATGACTCTGTCAAAATTACTTGAAAATACAGATATTATCACCTGTCAAGGGAATATTGATATAAAGGTTTCGGGGATTGCGTTTAATTCCCGTGATGTTAAACCGGGTAATGTATTTGTGTGCATAAGCGGTTTTAAAACCGACGGGCATCAGTATGCTCAGGATGCACTTGAAAGAGGTGCTGTTGCAATTGTTGCCGAAAGGGAGCTTGACGAGGTTGCGGCAACACAGGTGGTTGTAAAAAATTCCCGTCTTGCGCTTGCCCATATGGCTGCTGTATACTATGACTATCCCTTTAAAAGATTTTGCCTTATCGGTATAACGGGTACAAACGGCAAAACCACCACCACGTATCTTGTAAAAACCATTCTTGAAAGCTGTGGGCAAAAGGTAGGTCTTATCGGTACAAATCAGAATATGATAGGTTCTGCAGTGATACCGTCACATCATACAACCCCCGATTCCTTGGAACTTATGGAGTTGTTTGACCGTATGGCAAAAGAGGATGTAGATACTGTTGTTATGGAGATATCATCGCATTCTCTTGCCCTTGACAGAGTTGCAGCGTGCAGCTTTGATGTAGGGGCATTTACCAATGTTACACAGGACCATCTTGATTTTCATGAAACTATGGAAAACTATATTGATGCAAAGGCGCTTCTTTTTAAGATGTGCAGAAAAGGTGTGGTAAATATTGATGACAATGCCGCACCGAAAATGATTTCTGCTGCAAACTGCGATATTATTCGATACAGCACAGCAGCAGATACAGATTTGTTTGCAAAAAATATTGAATACAAAGCAGACGGTGTAGTTTTTGATATATGTTATAAAGGAAGATGCGAAAAAATTGAGCTTTCAATTCCTGGCAGATTTTCGGTTTATAATGCACTTACTGCTGCCGGCTGTTGTCTTGCCACAGGCTTAAGCCTTGAAAGAATTGCGAAAGGATTAAAGGCGGCAACTGGCGTAAAAGGCAGAATTGAAGTTGTAAAAACCAATACAGATTATACTGTTATTATTGACTATGCTCATACACCCGACGGTCTTGTTAATATTCTTAATGCAATTCGTGGCTTTGCAAAGGGGAGAATAGTGACCCTTTTCGGCTGTGGCGGTGACCGTGACAAAACAAAGCGGCCGCAAATGGGAAAGATTGCCGGTGAGCTTTCGGATTATTGTATTGTTACAAGTGACAATCCCCGAAGCGAAGAACCTTCAGCTATAATTAGTGATATTCTTGAGGGCATAAAGGATACAGGTTGTGAATATAAGGTTATTGAAAACAGATTTGATGCAATTGAGTATGCATTGGATAATGCGAAAAAGGACGATATAATTCTTCTTGCCGGCAAAGGGCATGAACCGTATCAGATTTTAAAGGACAGAACAATAGTGTTTGATGAAAGAGAAATTGTTTTAAAGTTGATTGATTCTGCAGAAGGGTAGGATGATGTAACGATGGAGAATATAATGACATTGACTCAGCTTGCCAATGCTTGCGGTGGTCAGCTGATTTGTGCTGATGGCGAAAAAACAGTTTCGGATATAGTTACCGACAGCCGGAAAATCTGTGAAGGGACAGTTTTTGTAGCACTTTGCGGAGAGAAGTTTGACGGGCATAATTTTGTAGAACAAAGCTTTTCGCAGGGGGCAATTTGCTGTGTTGTAAATAAAGACTTTGAAGAAGACAGGGATATGCCACTTATAAAGGTTGAAAACACCTATGCAGCACTTCGGGACATTGCAGCGTATTACCGCAGCAGATTTGATATTCCGGCAGTGGCGATTACCGGAAGTGTAGGTAAAACAAGTACCAAGGATATGGTTGCATCGGTACTGGAGAAGCATTACAACGTCTTAAAAACCGAGGGCAATTTTAACAATGAAATTGGCTTGCCTCTTACAACGTTCAGACTTGGCAGCGAAAATGATATTGCTGTTTTTGAAATGGGAATGAGTGCTTTTGGGGAGATTTCAAGACTTACTCAAATAGCCGTACCCGAAACAGCAATTATTACCAATATAGGGTTTTCTCACATCGAGCATCTTGGCTCACAGGAGAATATATTAAAGGCAAAGCTTGAAATTCTTGAGGGAATTCCATCGGGAGGAACAGTTATTTTAAACGGTGATGACCCGCTTTTAAATAGTGTAGTTGGCACACTTGCCTTTGAAACACTAACTTACGGAATTGAAAATCAAAGCTGTGATGTTGTTGCATTTAATATCAAAAAAAGTGCAGATGGCACAGAATTTGAAGTTAAAATAGAAGAAAAAACATACAAGGTACAAGTAAATGTTCCGGGACTTCATCATGTTTACAATGCTCTTTCGGCAATTCTTACAGGTGTGATATACAATATGCCGGCAGAAGAAATAATAGCCGGTATTGCTGATTTCAAGCCGTCAGGAATGAGACAAAACGTAACGGTGATTGATGACAAGGTATTGATTAAAGACTGTTACAACGCAAGTCCCACTTCAATGAAATCGGGACTTGAGGTACTTTCGGTTACACCGCCTAAATTTGCTGATGTTGATTTCAGACGGGTTGCTGTGCTTGGTGATATGCTTGAACTTGGCGATTTTGCCGAAGAAGCACACCGTTCGGTTGGCAGACTTTGTTGTGAATACGACCTTGGATGCCTTATCGCAGTAGGACCTAATGCAAAATTTGTTGCCGAGGGTGCAATAGAAAACGGGTTCAATTCATCAGAGCTTTATGTTTTTTATGACAATACATCTGCAAAAGAGCATATGTTGGATATATTAAAAAGCAATGATGTAATATTATTTAAGGGGTCGCGTGGTATGCGGCTTGAGGAAATTGCAGACTTCATTGCATAAAGCACAGTTATATAAAATTAATTTTTTCGGAGGATAAAATGATTAAATTGTTAATAATTGCAGCTGCAGCATTTTTGGTTGCTGCGATCAGTGGTCTGTTTTTAATTCCGTTTCTGATAAAGGTGAAATTTGGTCAGGAAATCCGTGAGGAGGGTCCTGCATGGCATCAGAAAAAATCGGGAACTCCTACCATGGGAGGGTTTATATTCATCATTGCAACAGCGGTGTCGGTTGTTATCGGTGCATTTATTACCGAGGTAGGTGAGTATGCCGAGGATACAATGAGTCTTGCTGCAATGTTTTTTGCGGCACTTGGTTTTGGAATAATCGGATTTATTGATGATTACATAAAGGTAATTTTAAAGCGGAATTTAGGACTTCGTGCAGGACAAAAATTTTCACTTCAGTTTCTTATAGCAATTATATTTGCTGTTTGGATGGTTGCCGCAGGATTGGTAGATACCGAAATACTGATACCGTTTACTGGATATTATCTTGAGCTTGGATATGTTCTTTATATTCCGTTTGTTGTGCTTGTAATGCTTGCGGCGGTAAACAGCGTGAATCTTACCGACGGACTTGACGGACTTGCAGGAAGTATAACATTGTTTGTATCAATTTTTTACCTGATTGTATCGGCAATTGACGGTGCAACTGCTGTCTCTGTTTTTGCAGCATCTGTGGCAGGCGGAATTTTGGGATTTTTGCTATATAATAAATACCCTGCAAAGGTGTTTATGGGCGATACAGGTTCGTTGTTCCTTGGCGGTGCAGTATCTGCAATGGCTATATTTACAAAAAATCCTCTTGGGCTTTTGATTGTAGGCTTTGTTTATGTTGCCGAGGCACTTTCGGTAATTATTCAGGTTGCGTATTTTAAAAAGACAGGCAAAAGAATTTTTAAAATGAGTCCTATCCATCATCATTTTGAAATGTGCGGATGGAGTGAACGCAAGGTTGTTGGGATATTTTCTTTTGTAACAGTTGTATTGTGTATTGTAGGATATTTTGCATAATTTAAAAAGTTTATGGCAGAAAGGAGGCTGAATGCCGTGCGGATAGTAAGAAGAAAAAGACATCAAAGGTCAGTAATCAGAAATTCACGACCCCCAAAAGCGGTGTCTGAAAGCAGAGTTTCTGAGCTTAAAATTCAGGGAATAAAGGAAACTATTAAAACGGTTGATAAGCAATTCCTTGCGTCAATTTACATTTTGCTGACATTTGGTCTTTTGATGGTCCTTAGTGCCAGCAGTCCTGTGGCTTTTGCAAGCGGTGCTACAAATCATGACAGCTTTTATTATTTCAAAAAGCAGTTTATGTGGGCGTGTCTTGGCTCGGTTGCAATGATAGTTATTGCAGGCTATGATTACAGAAAATTAAAAAAATGGGCAGTTCCGGCACTTGGATTAAGTGTTTTGCTGTTGCTTTTGGTTCTTGTTCCGGGTATAGGAAGAAAGATAAATGATGCACGTCGCTGGATTTATATCGGACCAATCAACTTTCAGCCGTCAGAGGTTGCAAAGATTGCGACAATTGTGTTCTTTTCGTACAGCTTATCAAAAAATCACAAGGAGCTTTCAAGCTTTGGTGTATTTTTTATGTATATATGTATTATCGGTGTAATTGCACTTATAATTATGATGGAGCCGCATTTCAGCTGTACAATGCTGATTGCATGTACTGCATGCATACTTTTGTTTGTTGCAGGGGCTAAGCTGAGTCATTTTGCGATACTTGGCTGTGCTGCGTTGCCGCTTATAGGGGTTGTGATTGCAATGGCACCGTATCGTCTTGCCAGAGTTACAACATTTCTTGACCCGTTTCAGGATATTCAGGGCAGCGGTTGGCAGATTGTTCAGTCACTTTATGCTATTGGCTCGGGCGGAATTTTCGGGGCAGGTCTTGGTCAAAGCCGCCAAAAGTATATGAATATCCCTGAACCACAGAATGATTTTATTTTTTCTATTCTTGCCGAGGAGTTTGGCCTTATAGGTGCGATTCTTGTTTCGGTTATGTTTATTTTCCTGATTGTAAGAGGAATAAAAATTGCACTTAATGCTCCTGACCTTTTTGGTACACTTCTTGCAACGGGCATTGTTGCAATGATAGCTATTCAGGCAGTTGTAAATATTGCCGTTGTTACCTCGTCAATGCCGGTTACCGGTATGCCATTGCCGTTTTTTAGCTATGGCGGTACAGCCCTTGCTATAACTATGGCAGAAATGGGGATTGTTTTAAATATTTCAAGGCACGGGAAAAACAAATTGCGTTAATTTTTGAAAGGGCGGTAAGGCTTGTGAGAATTTTATTTGCCGGCGGTGGAACTGCAGGACACGTAAACCCGGCGGTTGCTGTTGCAAATTATATAAAGGAAAAAGAACCCGACAGTGAGTTTTTGTTTGTAGGGACAAAGGACGGAATGGAAAGCACTCTTGTTCCAAAACAGGGTTATGAAATAGAATTTATAAAAATTCACGGGCTTAAACGATCACTAAGCCTGTCAAATCTCAAGGTTATTGCTGAAATGCTTTCGGGCATAGCAAAGGCAAGGAGAATAATTAAAAGGTTTAAGCCTGATGCAGTTGTGGGCACAGGCGGATATGTTTCCGCACCTGTTCTTATGGCGGCATCGGCAAAAAAGATTCCTACATTGGTTCATGAAGCAAATGCGTTTCCAGGTGTTACGGTAAGGCTCTGCTCAAGATATGCAGACGTGGTGGCACTCAGTATGAGCGATGCTGCAAAATTCTTAAAACCGGGTTGTCGGATTGAAATAACGGGAAATCCCGTAAGGCCTTCGATTCTTGCCTGTGATAAAAAAACTGCCAGGGAAAAGCTCGGTCTTGATGAAAGACGGACAGTTCTTATTTTCGGCGGCAGCCTTGGTGCTGAAAAGCTTAACGAGGTTGCAGTTGACTGGATATCCCATATTGCACCGCAAAAAAGGTATCAGATTATAATGTCTACCGGCAAAAACAATCATTATCAAACCGTGATTAAACAGTTTAAAAATAACGGTATAAATCTTGAAGATTATCCTGAAATAAGGATATCGGAATATATATATGATATGGATCTTTCCCTTAATGCCGCAGACTTAATAATTGCACGTTCGGGCGGGTCGGTCAGTGAAATGACAGCCTTAGGCAAAGCGGCAATCCTTATCCCTTCGCCGTATGTGGCAGGAAATCATCAGGAGCATAATGCAAGGGCTGTTGAACGCTCGGGCGGTGCAGTGGTTATACTTGAAGATGAGCTGTGCTTTGAAAAGCTGAATACAGCCGCATCGGACATTCTTGAAAGTGATTCAAGGCTTAAAGCAATGAGTGAGGGTTCGCTAAGCATAGGAATAAAGGATGCAACTGATAAGATTTATAATATTCTTAAAAAGCTGATTGCTGAAAAAAATAGATAGAAAATAAAGTAACACATCCAAAGCAAAAACATACTATGAAAGTGTGGCGGAAGTAATCCGTATTCTGGAGGTGTTACGGTGAGTAAAATAGCGATTTGCGGAGGAAAACAACTAAGTGGCGAGGTATGGGTGCAGGGCTCGAAAAATGCTGCACTTCCTATTCTTGCTGCGTCGGTATTAAACAGCTATGACACGGTTCTTTCAAATTGTCCTGACCTTAAGGATGTTGATGCGGCGTTAAAAATAATCTGTTGGCTGGGCGGAAAGGCGGCATATAGCGGTCATACGGTGACGGTTAATGCAAGGGATTTACATAAAAGCGAAATTCCTGAGAGTCTGATGAACAGTATGCGTTCGTCAGTTTTGTTTCTCGGACCGGTTCTTTCGCGAATGAAAAAGGCAAGGATTTCCTATCCCGGTGGCTGCAGCATTGGTCTAAGACCCATTGATTTGCATCTTAAGGCTTTCAGACAGCTTGGTGTGTCGGTTGATGAAATTGGTGGAAATATCTATTGCCATATGGGAAAGATGAAATCAGGCAGGATAAATCTTCTCTTTCCAAGCGTGGGGGCTACCGAGAACATTATGCTGCTTTCGGCGGTTTCGGATTGCGAGGTGGTAATTGCAAATGCTGCCCGTGAACCTGAAATTGTTGACTTGCAGAATTTCCTTAATGAGATGGGTGCAAAAATTTTTGGCGCAGGAACAGAAACAATTCGTATTATAGGTGTTGAAAAATTGCGAGAAGTGCAGTATAATATAATGGCCGACAGAATTTTTGCGGCAACCTGTCTTTGTGCGGTGGCGTCCTGCGGTGGAGATGTTGTTTTAAAAAATATTAATCCCCAGCACGTTGAGCTTATGCTTGCAATGCTTTCGGGTGCAGGCTGCTGTATTGAAACAGGTGAAGATTATATACGTATAAAATGTACTGAAAGGCTTCGGGGTCTTGGCAAGGTTATAACGTCACCTTATCCCGGTTTTCCCACAGATGCTCAGGCACTTTTTATGTCGGCACTTTCAGGGGCAGAGGGGACTACTGTATTTGTGGAAAATATCTTTGAAAGCAGATACAAACACGTACCCGAGCTTTTAAAGATGGGTGCTGATATAATTGTTGATGGTCGGTTGGCAGCTGTTACCGGATGTAATTATATACAGGGTGCCAATGTTGAAGCACAGGATTTACGGGGAGGAGCTGCTCTGGTGATTGCAGGTCTTTCGGCAATAGGCGACACTGTTATATCGGGAATTGAACATATAGACCGTGGTTATGAGCATATTGAAGATACCTTTGCAAGGCTTGGGGCTTCAATAAAAAGAATTTAATTAGATATATTAAAGGTGCACCCCGGATGTGGTGCACCATATTCTCCAAAAAAATATGGACAAGCATTTAAAATGAAAGGGGGCATTGCAAAATGGCAGAAATTGCAGATTTTGAAGCAAAAAAGAAGCATATTATTAAAAAGAAAAAGCGTGCCAGGGCAAAAAGACGGCTGATAGTTTTTCTGTTTTTATTTGTTTGTGTTGGGATAATATTCACTGTCCTTAAAGCCCCTGTATTTAATGTAAAAGGCATAATGTGTGTGGGTCAGCAGGAGCTTTCTGAGGAAGAGATTATTAAAATTGCCGGCGCAAAAACGGGTGTTAACATTTTTACTACCGGTGTAAAGATAATGAAACGAAACCTTGCTGAAAATCCGCTTATAGCTGAAAGCAATGTCCGGCGCATATTCCCCGACAAAATAAAAATCTGGGTGCGTGAGGCAAAGCCGGTGCTTATGGCGGAAATGGGCAGCAGTATTATTCTTGCTGATAAAAAAGGTCAGATTATAAAGACGATTGAAAAGGAGAGAATTCAGCAAAGTATATCCGCAGCAAAACTTGACGGCTTTGAGCCGGCATCAAATATTCCAGGTGAGTCAATTTACAAAAAAGATGATGCCGTGCACAGTAAAATTTCCGAATGTGCAGAAATACTTGAAAGGCTTGGAATGCTTGAAAAAGTAACAAAAATTTCGGCAAGCGACCTTTCGGATATCAGAATTGATTATGAAGACAGATTAAATATTCTGCTTGGTGATTACGAGAATATGGATTATCGTTTGACATTTATAAAAAAGGTAATTTCAGAAAATCTGTCCAAGTATGAAAAGGCAGTTCTTGATTACAGAGGGAAAAATCTTTATGTAGGTCCAAGCAGTGAAGAACAGCAGACAGCTGAGAGTGAACAGCCCGAAAATGAAGACGCCAATGCAGAAACTTCTGATGGCGAGCCACAACAAACAAAAGAGCAAAAAACGGAAGAAGAAACTCCGATACAAAACTAATAGAAGATAATAAGACAGAGGGAAACAAAAATGAGTCTTGAAAAGAAACAAAAATTTCAGATATCAATATCCATAGTGGTATTAATCCTTGTATTTGCCGTAACCTGGCAGATAAAGGGTGTACGTAAGACAAATGCTGTTCAGGGACAGATATCAAACCGTATTGAAACCCTGCAGCAGGATTATAAAACCGAGCTTGAAAAAAACGAAAAGCTTTTGCAACAGATTATTGAGCTTCAAAACGACTTGACAAAATATCGTGAGCAGGTTGCTCAAAGCGGCGGTGCAGCAAAAATTCTTAAAGAGGAGCTTACCCGGGCTGAAACATATGCCGGTCTTACCGATGTAACGGGAAACGGAATAATTGTAACAATGAAGGATGGCGGAAACCAAGGTGTGGACGGGATAATATATAATGATGGCTACGGAATTGTTCACGACACCTATTTGCTTACAATAATAAATGAGCTGCGTGCTGCCGGAGCCGAGGCTCTTTCTATAAATGGTGAAAGAATTCTTGCTACAAGCGAAATAAGATGTGTAGGACCCACGGTAAGCGTAAACAACACAAAGCAGGCGGCACCCTTTGAAATAAGAGCAATTGGTAACCCGGATACTCTTGAAAATGCATTACGTATGCCGGGGGGCGCTATTGAGGGCGCATCGTTTTACGGCGTAGAAGTAAGTATAAAAAAGAGCAATAAGCTTCTTATAAAAAAATATACCGGTGCAAGTACTTTCAAATATGCACAGACGGTTGAGCCGGAGGTGACTGAGTAATGCTGTATCTTATAATTGCAGTTCTTGCAGGGATTTTGCTTGGACTTTTGATTCCTTACAATCTCAGCTCGTCAATGGTTTCATATGTGGCTGTTGCAATTATTGCGGCACTTGATTCGGTGTTTGGCGGACTTATGGCAAACTTTAATAAAAGGTTTAATATAAACGTATTTCTCATAGGCCTTATATCAAATGCGGTGCTGGGTATATTCCTTACATTTATAGGTAATGTTTTGGGTATCAGTCTGTCTTTTGCGGTAATAATTGTTTTTGGTGTAAGAATGTTTAACAACATGGCGGCAATAAGACGGTTGACTCTTGATAAGTATTTTGAAAAGCGTGCAAGAGACCGTGAACGTGAAAGACGGCTGCGGCTTGAAGCGGCACGTAATGCGGATGATACCGAAGTTAATGAAAATGAGGATGAATCCATTGAAAAAAATGATAGCATAGCTGAAAATAAAGAAGAAAAAGTTGAAGATTATGAAGAAAATCTCGAAAAATAGTTGTATTTGTATGACGAAAGTTGAAATTTTATAACAAAAACGGAATAAATTTTAAAAATTGTATTTACAAAAAAAAAATTCAGTGGTATACTATTGATATATGTATACAATTGCGAAAGATATAGTTAGGAGGAATTATTTTGTTTGAGTTTGATACTGAAACCACAAGCCCGGCTAAAATAAAAGTTGTCGGTGTAGGCGGCGGCGGCAACAATGCAGTTAACAGAATGATTGACGCAGAAGTAAAATGCGTTGAATTTATAGCAGTTAATACGGACAAGCAGGATTTGTCACTTTCAAAGGCGACACAAAAAATTCAGATTGGTGCAAAGCTTACCAAGGGTCTTGGCGCAGGTGCTGTGCCTGAGGTTGGTGCAAAAGCAGCTGAAGAAAGCCGTGACGAAATTGCACTTGCAATTCAGGACGCAGATATGGTATTTGTTACTGCCGGTATGGGCGGCGGTACAGGTACGGGTGCTGCTCCAATCGTTGCAGAGATTGCAAAAGAGATGGGTATTCTTACTGTTGGCATTGTTACAAAGCCCTTCTGGTTTGAAGGTGCAATGCGTGCAAAGAATTCAGGTATAGGTATTGAAAACCTTAAGGGTGCTGTTGATACATTGGTTGTTATCCCCAATGACAAGCTTCTTGCCATTGCTGAAAACAAAACACCCCTTACCGAGTCCTTCAAAATGGCTGATGACGTTTTGAGACAGGGTGTTCAGGGTATTTCGGACCTTATTTCAAGACCCGGTCTTATCAGTCTTGACTTTGCAGACGTAAAGACCATTATGAAAAACACAGGCTATGCGCATATGGGTATTGGCAAGGCAACAGGTGAAAACCGTGCTCATGATGCTGCAACAAAGGCTATCAACAGTCCTTTGCTTGAAACCACCATTACCGGTGCAAAGGGTGTTATACTTAATGTTACCGGCGGTAGTGATTTGGGTATTCTTGAAATTCAGACAGCTTCTGAAATCATAACCGAGGCAGCTGACAAGGATGCAAACATCATTATCGGTGCAATTATCGACGAAAGTTTGGGTGACGAGCTTCAGGTTACTGTGATTGCAACAGGATTTGAGGGCAAAAACAGTCCCCGCATCGACAAACCATCAATTTTTGGTGCAAACGAAGGTAAGGGAATTTTTGCCGCAATGCGTGAAGAAATGGACGAAAAAAAAACTGAGGACACCGCTTCGATAGTTGAAAAGCCTGTTGACAAAAAGACTGATTTTTACAACAAAGTGAGCGAGGATGACGGTATTGATGTTCCGATTTTTCTCAGAAAAAATCAGGATTAGCTTTTAAATATTTATTATTTAAGAAAACTCTTGAAAATTATTTCAGTTTGTGGTAAGATTGATACATTGTTGTAAAAATATAGCCCGAGTGGTTATATATGCATATGATTTAGGAGGAAAAACGAAATGCAGACAGCTTTAATTATTATTCATGTTATTATTTCTATTGTACTTATTGCGGTTGTTTTGATGCAGCACGGTAAACAGCAGGGACTGTCAGGTGCCATCGCAGGCGGTGCTGAAACATTTTTTGGCAAAAACAAGGGCAGAACAATTGATGCAGCTCTTAAAAAGGTTACAGCGGTTGTTGCAATCTTGTTTGTAATCAGCTCACTTGGTCTTGCTGCTTATTCTGTTAATAAGAACAAGGCTGAGGCAGAAGCACTCAACCAGCAGGTTGAAAGTCAGGTTGAAGTTAATGACGATGCAGAAGCTGAAGGTTCAGCTGAATAATTTAAAACAAATTACCCGCCCCGAAAATCGGGGCGGTTTTGTGATTTGAGTTAATCTCTAAGGCACTATTAAGCCATTTTATATATTATAAAAAAGTTTAATAATAAATAATTAAAAACAAACAGGGACAAAATACAAAAAAGGAGGGCGGAATATATGACATTTATTGATATTTTAAGTGAATACCACATTATGCCGCAGTTTCCGCCCAATGTATTAAGATGGCTTGAAACTGCACCAACTACTGTTGAAAAGCAGGATTTAAAAGGTCGAAGCGATTTAACCGACAAGCTTATTATCACTATTGACGGTGACGATGCCAAGGATTTTGATGACGCAGTTTCTCTTGATATTCTTGAAAACGGAAACTATCTTCTTGGGGTTCACATTGCGGATGTAACTCATTATGTAACCGAAAATTCTCCCGTTGACAGGGCGGCATTTTCGCGTGGTACAAGTGTGTATCTGATTGATACGGTTATACCAATGCTTCCTTTTGAGCTTTCAAACGACCTGTGCAGCCTAAAACCAGATGAAATAAGACTTACGGTTTCGGTGTTTATGGAAATTTCTCAAAAGGGTAAGATTGAAGATTACCGGATTTGCGAAAGCTTTATTAAATCCCGTGAACGTATGACATACCACAATGTTACAAAGATACTCCAGGGTGACGAAAGTCTTTGCCAAATGTATTCGCATCTTACTGCAATGCTTAAAAATATGGAAAAGCTTGCAAAGCTTCTTAATAAAAAACGGGTTGCAAACGGGTCAATTGAGTTTGAAACTCACGAATCTAAAATAACTCTTGATGCCAAAGGCGTGCCCGTAAAGGTTGAGAAGTATCCCATAACCGTATCAAACGGCATAATTGAAGAATTTATGCTTGCAGCAAATGTAACTGTCGCAAAGCACTTTGCGGCAAAGGGTTTACCTTGTGTTTATCGTGTCCACGAAGAACCGGATTTTGACAGAGTAGAAAGACTTGCCAAAGTGTTACCTCAGCTTGGTGTTGATTTCAGCTTCAAGCCTGATATGCAGCCAAAGGACTTTCAAAAGATATTGAATTCCGTGACGAGCTTCGACACGTGCGGTATCGTGAACTATCTCGTGCTTCGCACCATGAGCCGTGCAAGATACAGCGAGAAGAATCTTGGACACTTTGGGTTAAGCTTTTCGGATTACTGTCATTTTACATCACCCATAAGACGTTATCCCGACCTTGCGGTTCATCGTATTCTTAAAGAAAGTCTTAAGGAAGAGATGTCAGAAAAAAGACTAATGCAATTTAAAGAATTTGTTGTATCGGCAGCTGTTAATTCGTCAATGACCGAAGGCTATGCCGCAGATGCTGAACTTCGTTGGAAAGATATAAAAAAGGCAGAATATATGTCAATGCACATAGGCGAGAAATTTGCTGCTTCAATAACCCACGTTACAGCATCAGGGTTTTTTGCCGAGCTTGAAAATACGGTTGAGGGTTTTGTGGCGGCACGGACAATGGAAGATGATGTGTATATGATGAATGAAAACGGCTTGTCCCTTGAGGGTATGCGTACAAAACGCAGATTTTCTGTTGGTGACAGGGTGGAAATAAAGGTAATTTCGGCTGATTCGGCAGAGGGTAAAATAGATTTTGAGGTGGTTGGTACAAGAACACCGAAATTTCAGACAAGAAATACAAAAAGAGGAAGAGAAAAAGGAAAAAAGGTTTTAAACCGCAACGAAAAAAGGGTCTTAAAAGAGTTTAAAGAGCAATACCGTCAACAACGCAGAGAGAAGAATGATATAAAAGGAAGGCTTGATTCGGAAAAATATATTTTTGAAAATGCTGTGGTGTATGAAATTTTTGAAATTTTGCGAAAAGCAATAAAGCTAAAAAAAGATGAGGAACGGTTTGTAGGAGTGACACTTAAAGACCTTGCGGCGGCAATTTCGCAGCCGGTTTATCGTAAATTTGCTTATGAAACCGATGAGATAAGCACAAAAAATATGATAGTCTCAGCAACGGTAAATGTCAAAAATACACTTGCAGTTCTTTGCGACAGCTTTGGCGTTGAGCTTGACGAAAAGGAAATTAAGCTTGCTGTCGAATATGTAAGCGGGGCACTCAGGCATCTTGAATTTTGTATGAAAAATCCGGATATTAATTTTTCAAAGCGTGAGCGTGAATATGATAATATTATGAAGAAGTTGAACGAAAGACGAGGATAGATTATGAAAACAGTACTCATAACCGGTGCTTCCCGTGGTATAGGCAGAGCAACTGCTTTGAAATTTGCTGAAAACGGCTTTGCTGTTGCAGTAAATTTCAATAGCAGGAAAGAAGAAGCAGAGTCGCTTTGCAGGCAGATTGTTGAAAAAGGCGGTGTTGCTGCACCATTTTGTGCCGATGTAGCTGATGAATCGGCGGTAGGCAAAATGCTTGAAGAAATAAATGAAGTATTTGGTGAAATAGATGTTCTTGTAAACAATGCAGGGGTTGCGTTGCCGCAGGGACTTTTTACCGATTTCGATGATTCGGCGGCAAAAAGAGTTTTTGATGTAAATGTATTTGGAATGATGAATTGCTGTCGACAGATAGTCCCTCATTTTGTAAGTAAAAAGAACGGTAAAATAATTAACATTTCCTCTTTGTGGGGTGTTGTAGGAGGTTCATGTGAGGTTATATATTCTGCAAGCAAGGCAGCGGTGATTGGCTTTACAAAGGCTCTTGCCAAAGAACTTGCCCCGTCGGGCATAAATGTAAATTGCGTAGCACCGGGACTTATTGAAACGGATATGAACAAACATTTAACACCCGAGGATAAGGCTGACTTTGCCGATGGTATTGCCCTTGGCAGATGTGGCAGGGCGGAGGAGGTTGCGGATACCGTGTATTTTCTTGCAACGGAAAACTCTTCATACATAACTGGCCAGACAATTCTGGTTGACGGCGGCACCGTGTAACAGAATATAAAAATGGTTGTTGTGTTTGAAACGATAAATAATTGAGATGTAGGGGCGGATGTAGGCATCCGCCCCTATAATATGGTGTAAACAATTTTTATTTCAATAGGCTTTCAGCAGATTTTTTTGGAGTTCTCAGATACCGCTTCATCATATAAAGACATTCGGGGTCACGACTTATATGATTCATTCCGCTTTCGCAGGAAAGGGATGCCTTGAAGCCCATTTCTTTTATTATATCAAACGAAGCATTGCTTACGCTGCCAAAGGGATAAGTAAATGTGGTTGGTACATATCCCGTGTTGGTTTTAAAGGAATCCTGCAGCTTTCCCAAGTCAGAAAGCAGCAAGGCACGATAATCGATGTCGGATTCGCCTCGCTTCTTCTTTGTGCCGTTTCTGCCCTTGTCGGTTGTGTGGAGATTGTATGAGTGGTTTTGAAATTCAACAAGACCTGATTTCATCATTTCGTTTACATTGTCCCAGGTGATGTGTGAATAGCTTGGGTTTTCATCAGGTGTTTTGGTGTAAAGGTCGGTATAGTAACCAATTAATGACACAACTGCTTTGGCATCATATTTTTCAAGCAGCGGATACGCATATAAAAAGTTGTTTGAATATCCGTCATCAAAGGTAAGTACAACAGGCTTTTCAGGCAAAGCTTTTCCATTATGAACATAGTCAATTAAATCCTGCATAACAACAGTTGTATAATTGTTTTCCTTTAAATATTTCAAATCCTTTTCAAAGGCAGATTCTGTAATTATGTAGTTTCCACCGGTATTGGTGCTTCTTAAGATACTGTGATACATCAGGATGGGAACATCAATTTTTTGTTCCTTTGCGGCAGCCAGAACATCATCTTTGTCTGCATCTGCAATTGGCTTGTCTAAAAAACTCTCAGCTGTCGTAACTGTGGCTTCAGACTGAGGTGAGTACAGACGTATTACACCAATACTTGCAAGAACAATTGCAAAAACTGCAAAATAGTAAATTAATGTTTTCATTTTAATAACGTACATAATTTCAACCCTTTCGTCATTCCATATTTTCAACAGATTTTTCAAAGAAATCAAATTCCCGTCGGTATTCCTCCGTAAGCTCATCCTTGACCACCGCAGAAGTATTTTTGCTTAAGAACTTTGCAATTTCATAACAGTCAATCCATATTTCACCGTTACCGTCTTTTTGGGACTCGTCAAAAATCAGCTGGATTCCCATATGCAAATGAGGTGTATCAATGTTATTAACATTTTCCTTGCTGCTGTAACCTGTCATTCCCAGATATCCTATTACGTCACCTGCCTTTACTGTATGACCAACAGACAAATCCTTTGGATAAGGATGGTTTTTGCGTAGGTGTGCGTAATAATAGTATCTTTTTTTGTCAAAACTGCGTATTCCTATACGCCAACCACCATATTGATTCCAGCCAATGGCTTCGACCGTGCCGCTTTCTATTGCAATTATTGGTGTTCCCACACTTCCCATCATATCATGTCCAAGATGCTTGCGTTTGTAACCATAAGACCGTGAATTGCCGAAGTCGTCGTAATGGGAGTAGCCGTAGCCTTTTGCAATGGGTGAAAATGCTTTAAGACCGTATTTTTTTTCATAGATGGTTTCCTTATTTTCATTTACAGTCTGTATTTCATACTCTCCTACAAATTCGCCAAGGACAGCAGTATATGCCTGATGGTAATACGGATAATATTTCATATCTCTGGTTATATCTTCTAATGCTTCTCCGTTTTTTAAACGGTTTGTAAGGGTGTTTAAATCGCTTTCGCGGAATTTTGAAAAATCACCACCATATTTTGAGCCAAGAATTGCCAGAAGTTCAATCCAGTTAAGTTTAATATCTGAGCTTTGACTTTCAATATCAAGCTTCATTGTTTTTTGAAGTGCTGTTGACGTTACTTTAAAGTCCACCCATTTAATAAAATCTTTTTTTGTAGTATGGGCGGCTTCTGATAAAACAGGTCTTGCCTGCTCGGTTATATTTTTTGATTTTTGTGAATCAGCATATAAAAAAACCATGATAAAGGAGGAAGTAATAATAATTATCAGGGATAAAACCGCTGCAAGTCGGCTTAGCTTAAATGATATAAACATAAAAATCCCCCTTCCGTACAGTTTATGGAAAGGGGATTGGAAATATGATACAAAATTATTCGTTGTCCGAAAAACCACTTTGAAGAGTGCGTACTGCCCAGTTACGGTTTATTTCGCTTTCGGGTTTTGCCATATTGGGGTTTTGGTCAAACTGCTTGACGATTGCTTCGTACGTATCAAAGGATAATACGGCACGCACGTTTTCGGCATTTTGGGTAATAATATAAAACATAAGGCTTCGGTCATCAGGGTTTTGACCCGCATAGAAAATACCTAAGATTTCAGAGCCGGCACGTTCCTCCTCAAACTGGTCCTCAAGCATTATTTTATAAAGCTCGATTATGCGGTCGTCAATTCCGTCTTCCATAAGAGCAATTTTTTCAACAAATTCGTTTATGGAACGGACAATCCTTAAGGTATAATCCTTTGCTTCAATAGCTGTATCGCGGCTGTCTGTGTCAAGTAGTGCCACCATAAAGCTTTTGTCCGTGTCAAGATATGTGCAGTTGTAGGCAACAAGGATTTCCTCGCCGCACTCGTTGCAGCTGAAACGGAATATATCTCTGTTAAATATACTTTCCTTTAGGTCGGGATCTTTGCAGACATCTATAAACGAACAGATTCTGAATTCGCTTTCCTCCAGACAGGCAGGACAGCTGACCTTGGTTTTGCTCCATTGTGTCATATAAATTTCCATGGCCTTTCTGCCCACAAATAGTAAATAAAAATACATGCGCTTCTTATCGTGGGCAGATAAGGCGTATAATGGAAATTATGCACATCGCCGTTTCGGGACTAAAAGGCACGAAAACTCGGCGGTGCAATAAATTCCGCCGGAGGCCTAACGTGATTTTTCACGCTAATTACATCTTTGCTATTTTATAGTTTTAATGTCGTAAGGTGTTGTTTGGTAAACAAAGTAGTTCAGCCAGTTTGAAAACAGCAGATTTGCGTGCGAACGCCATTTTACAACAGGCGTTTTTTGGGGATTGTCATCAGGGAAATAGTTTATCGGTACTTTGATGTCAAGACCCTTATCTACATCACGGAAATATTCCTTGGCAAGGGTGTCAAAGTCGTATTCTGAATGACCTGTTATAAAAAATCTGCGTTCATTTTTGTCGGTTATTATATAAACTCCTGCGTCGTCAGATTCAGCCAATATTTCAAGAGAGGGAATCTTTTCTATATCCGATTTATTAATGCCTGTATGACGTGAATGTGGAGCATAAAATTCGTCATCAAAGCCGCGGAGCAGAATTTTGTGTTTCTTTTCAGCAGGGATATGGTGCTTAAAAACACCAAATACCTTTTCGGACATAGCCACTTTCGGCACGCCATAATGATAGTAAAGTGCTGCCTGTGCGCCCCAGCAGATGTGAAAGGTAGAGGTTACGTTTTGCTTTGACCATTCCATAATTTCACAAAGCTCAGCCCAATAGTCAACATCTTCAAATTCCATTTTTTCCACAGGAGCACCGGTAATGATAAGTCCGTCAAATTTACTGTCCTTTATATCATCAAAGGTTTTGTAAAATGTTTCGATATGGCTCTTTGAAGTGTTTTTTGAAACGTGTGTTTTTGTATGCACAAACTGAACGTTTATCTGAAGCGGAGTGTTGCCGAGAACACGAAGAAGCTGTGTTTCGGTTTCAACCTTTGTTGGCATCAGATTAAGCACGGCAATTTCAAGAGGACGGATATCCTGAGTCATTGCACGTGTTTCGGTAATTACAAAGATGTTTTCATTGTTAAGAATTTCAATTGCCGGCAAAGAATCTGAAACTTTAATAGGCATATTTAAGTACCTCCGTTAAAAGCTTAGCCTGGCAGTAGCTATCCGAACCTGCCTAAAAAGGCGTAATTTTGGTATATTTTAGCTTGTCGTCTTTGTCAGGCTTAATATTAATAAAGTATAGCATATAATTAAAAAAACTTCAAGTTTTTTTGCATAATGATTGATTTTTTTGTTTTTATATGCTAAAATAGCAAAGTATGTGTAAAAGCCACCGAAAAACTGGCTTTTAAACTGCGATTTATACAATACCCGTATGTATACGGGCAGAAAGGTAATGGAAAATATATGGAAAACAACAAAAATTTCAAGCCGTACATTCCGGCTGACAAGGTAACGCCTGAGATTACGGTTACCTCAATTATTATGGGTATTATTCTTGCGGTGGTATTCGGTGCGGCAAATGCATACTTAGGTCTCAGAGTTGGTATGACGGTTTCAGCATCAATCCCTGCTGCAGTTATATCTATGGGTGTTATCAGAGTTTTGATGAAGAAAAATTCGATTCTTGAAAGCAATGTTGTCCAGACAATCGGTTCAGCCGGTGAGTCATTGGCAGCAGGTGCAATTTTTACACTTCCTGCTTTGTTCTTGTGGGCAAGAGAAGGCGTAATGGACAAGCCTGGTATTGTTGAGATTACTCTTATTGCACTTTTGGGCGGCCTTTTGGGTGTGTTCTTTATGGTTCCTCTCCGCAATGCATTGATTGTTAAGGAACATGGAATTCTTCCTTATCCCGAAGGATCTGCCTGTGCAGAGGTTCTTCTTGCAGGTGAGGAAGGCGGTGCAAATGCCTCTACTGTATTTGCAGGTATGGGTTTTGCAGCTATATTCAAGTTTATAATTGACGGACTTAAGGCAGTTCCCGGCGAAGTTGCTCTTAAGGTTAAAGGTTATGCCGGTGAAATCGGAACACAGATTTACCCTGCCGTAATGAGTGTTGGTTATATCTGCGGTCCAAGAATCTCGTCATATATGTTTGCCGGCGGTGTTCTCAGCTGGATGGTAATTATCCCCTTGATTGTTCTTTTTGGCAAAGAACTTGTTCTCTATCCCGGAACAGAGGCAATCGGTGATATGTATGCACAAGGCGGTGCAAGTGCTATCTGGGGTTCATACATCAGATACATCGGAGCAGGTGCTTTGGCGGCAGGCGGTATTATCAGTCTTATCAAGTCACTCCCTCTCATTGTACGTACCTTTGGTGCAGCTGTTCGCGGAATTTCAGATATCGGTGGTTCAGGCTCTCTTCGTACAGAAAAAGACCTTGATATGAAGGTTGTAATTGGTGCAATAATTGTTCTTACCCTTCTTGTATGGCTTGTTCCTGCAGTGCCCGTTTCCCCTGTTGGTGCAGTTGTTGTAGTTGTGTTCGGTTTTTTCTTTGCAACAGTGTCGTCAAGAATGGTTGGTCTCGTAGGAAGCAGCAACAACCCTGTTTCAGGTATGGCGATTGCAACATTACTTATTGCAACACTTATCTTAAAGCTTACAGGTGACGGCGGTGCCCATGGTATGAAGGGGGCAATTGCTATTGGGTCAATTATTTGTATAGTAGCAGCTATTGCAGGTGATACTTCACAGGATCTTAAAACAGGATTTCTGCTTGGTGCAACCCCAAAAAAACAGCAGATTGCTGAGCTTGTAGGTGTTGTTGCGGCTGCCTTTGCAATCGGCGGAACACTCTATCTCCTTGATGCGGCTTGGGGCTTTGGTTCAGACCAGCTTGCAGCTCCTCAGGCAACACTTATGAAGATGATAATTGAGGGTGTTATGGAAGCAAATCTCCCTTGGGGACTTGTTCTTACCGGTGTATTTATTGCAATTGTTATTGAAATTGTAGGTATCCCTGTACTACCTTTTGCAATTGGTGTATATCTTCCGGTACATCTCAACGCCTGCATAATGGTTGGCGGTATCGTTCGCTTCTTTGTTGAAAAGGTTAAAGAAGACAAGGAGAAAAAGGTAAACAACGGTATACTCTTCTGCTCAGGTATGATTGCCGGCGAGGGTATTGTGGGTATTGTTCTTGCAATTCTTGCTGTGTTTGGCATTGACAAGGTATTTGATATTTCAGGTATTCTTAATCTTTCGCCTGCAGTTTCAAGTGTTGGCAGTGTAGTATTGTTTGCACTTATTATACTCAGTGTTCTTAAATTTTCTGTCTGGAAAAAGAACAAAACTTTGGGCAAGTAGTTATGAAGAAGAAAGAAATAATTTCTGAAAATTTTCTCGAACGCGTGCCCATTCCCAACAGCTTTTTGAACTGGCAAACTGCCGATGATGGCAAGGTTGAACTTCTTGTGGAAAATACAGGCTTGTTTAATCGTCTTGCTCAAAAGCTTTTTGGAAAACCCAAGATAACCCACGTTCATCTGGATACCGTTGGCAGCTTTGTGTGGCCGCTTCTGGACGGTGAAAGAAATATAATTGAAATTGGCGAATTGATGAAAGAACATTTTGGAGAAAAGGCAGAGCCACTTTATGAGCGGCTTGTTGAATTTTTCCGAATTCTGGAAAGCTATCATTTTGTTGAATGGAAGTAAAATGTGACGACCCCAGATATCGGGGTCGTCATATTTTTTGGTTCAGTGGCATAATTTTTTATTGACAATAATGCCTTAAAGGTATATAATATTACAGTTAAAGGTATATTGGCAGTATTATTTTTAAAGGAAGATTAAAATGATTTGCAACAACATTCTTGAAGCAATGGGAAATACCCCCATTATAAGACTTTTACATATTGCTCCCGATGACGGGGCGGAAATTCTTGTTAAGTTTGAGGGTCTTAATGTGGGCGGTTCAATCAAAACCCGTACAGCTTACAATATGATATGCGATGCTGAAAGACGTGGTGTGATAAACAAGGATACCGTCATTGTTGAACCGACAAGCGGCAATCAAGGCATTGGTCTTGCCCTTGTTGGTGCGGTAAAAGGCTACAAAACAAAAATCATTATGCCGGATTCAGTAAGTGAAGAACGCAGACTGCTTGTTGAGCATTATGGTGCTGAGGTTATCCTGATTCATGATGCGGGTAATATTGGCGAATGTATTCATCAGTGTCTTGAAACAGCACTTAAGATGCAGCGTGAAGACAAAAATGTTTTTGTGCCGCAGCAGTTTGAAAACCCTGCAAATGTCGAGGTTCAGAGAAACGTTACCGGTGAGGAAATCCTAAAGCAGGTATCAAAACCTATCCATGGCTTTTGTTCGGGGATTGGCACAGGTGGTACAATTACCGGCATTGGCGAAACGTTAAAGCGTGAAAACCCCGATATGACAATCTGGGCGGTTGAGCCTGAACACGCAGCTATACTTTCCGGCGGTTCAATCGGTACTCATCTTCAAATGGGTATAGGTGATGGTGTAATTCCTAAAATTCTTAATCAGAATATCTACGATGATATTTGTGTTATTAAGGACGAGGAAGCTATAAACACAGCAAAAGCACTTGCCTCAAAAGAGGGGATTATGTGCGGTATTTCAAGCGGAACCAACGTTGCGGCGGCAATTAAGCTTGCAAAGGTGCTTGGTAAGGGAAAGACGGTTGTTACTGTGCTCCCCGATACAGCGGAAAGATATTTTTCAACACCGCTTTTTGGTTAAATATAAGTTTAAAGCATAAATTTTCTTTTTTTCAACATATTAAAATAAGAAGTTTTATGTACTATACAAAATCTATTATGTAAGAAGGGATTAATTGTGAACAACAACGAAAGAAGAGTAGGAACAATATCAAGAGGTATAAGATGCCCCATTATCCGTGAGGGGGATAACCTTGCAAAGATAGTTGCAGACAGCGTGATTGATGCAGCAAAGTGTGAAGGCTTTGAACTTCGTGACAGAGATGTTATTTCAGTTACCGAGTCAATTGTTGCACGTGCACAGGGAAACTATGCATCGGTTGATGATATTGCTGCCGATGTTAAAGCAAAGGTTGGAAGCGATACAATTGGCGTTATATTTCCCATTCTTTCCCGAAACCGTTTTGCAATTTGTTTAAGAGGTATTGCAAAGGCGGCAAAAAAAATAGTTCTTATGCTCAGCTATCCATCGGATGAGGTTGGTAATGAGCTTGTAAACCTTGACAGAATTGACGAAGCAGGTGTAAATCCTTATTCTGATGTACTTTCTCTTGAAAAGTACCGTGAATTGTTTGGTTATACCAAGCACGAATTTACAAATATTGATTATGTTGAATATTATGGTGATTTGGTTCGTGAATGCGGCGCAGAGGTTGAAATTGTTTTTGCAAATCAGGCAAAGGCAATTCTTGACTATGCAGACCATATCATAAACTGTGACATCCACACCCGTGTACGCACCAAGCGTATCTTAAAGGCAAACGGTGCAAAGGTTGTTTGTGGTCTTGATGATATTTTGACCGAATCGGTAAACGGTAGCGGTTGCAATGAAAAGTACGGTCTTCTTGGATCCAACAAGGCAACAGAAGATAAAATAAAGCTTTTCCCAAGAGAATGTTCTCAGCTTGTTCTTGATATTCAAAAGCTTGTTCTTGAAGAAACAGGCAAGCACGTTGAGGTTATGGTATACGGTGACGGTGCATTTAAAGATCCTAAGGGCAAAATTTGGGAGCTTGCTGACCCTGTTGTATCACCGGCTTTCACAGACGGACTTGTGGGAACTCCCAACGAACTTAAGCTCAAGTACCTTGCAGACAATGATTACAAGGATTTGTCGGGCGAAGCTCTTAAAGAAGCGATTTCTGCCAGCATAAAGGCAAAGAACGATAACCTTCTTGGTGATATGGCATCTCAGGGAACAACTCCCCGTCAGCTTACCGACCTTATCGGTTCGCTTTGTGACCTTACAAGTGGCTCGGGCGACAAGGGTACACCGGTTGTTCTGGTTCAGGGCTACTTTGACAACTATACTAATTAGTAAAAACTATTTTGCACGGAGGTAAGATAAATGAACAATATGCGTCCCGATTCAATGGAAAGAATTACAACAAAAGCACTTGCAGATGCTTTTATAGATGAACAGGTTGCCGAAATCCGCAATCAGGTTGGCGATCAGAAGGTTTTGCTTGCATTGTCCGGTGGTGTTGACAGCTCGGTTGTTGCAGCGCTTCTGATTAAGGCAATCGGCAAACAGCTTGTTTGTGTTCACGTAAATCACGGTCTTATGCGTAAGGGCGAAAGCGAGCAGGTTATTGAGGTTTTTAAAAACGGACTTGATGCAAACCTTATATACATTGATGCAACCGACAGATTTTTGGACCTTTTAAAGGATGTTGCAGAGCCTGAAAAGAAGAGAAAGATTATTGGCGGCGAATTTATCAAGGTATTTGATGAAGAAGCGGCAAAGCTTGAGGGTATAAAATTCCTTGCACAGGGTACAATTTATCCCGATATTCTTGAAAGCGACGGAGTTAAAGCTCATCACAATGTTGGCGGACTTCCTGAGGATATGGAAATGGAGCTTGTTGAGCCTGTAAGACTTCTCTACAAGGACGAGGTTCGTGTCGTGGGCAAGGCTTTGGGACTTCCTGAATCAATGGTTGACCGTCAGCCATTCCCCGGCCCTGGTCTTGGCGTAAGATGCCTTGGTGCAATTACCCGTGACAGACTTGATGCTCTTCGCGAAGCAGATGCAATTCTGCGTGAAGAATTTGATAATTGCGGTCTTGCAAAAACTGTTTGGCAGTACTTTATTGCAGTCCCCGACTTTAAAAGTGTCGGTGTAAGAAATGACAAGAGATATGAGGGCTGGCCGGCAATAATCCGTGCGGTAAATACTACCGACGCAATGACTGCTACAATTGAAGAAATTCCATATGAGGTACTACACAAAATTACAAACCGTATAACTGCCGAGGTTGAGGGTATCAACCGTGTGCTTTTGGACCTTACACCAAAGCCTGTCGGCACAATTGAATGGGAGTAGAATTTGAGGTTTTGTAAATTTTAATAAAATGCCGTAAACCCTTGTAAAATAAGGTTTTACGGCATTTTTGATTTTTGTAACTTTTTGCATTGTAGTCTAAATTTTAGCCACTTTTTACAACTTTTTGACTACAAAATTGACTACAAAAACTCCCTTGTCATTTTCTGACAAAGGCGTTTCATAATTTTATAAAATTTTTAAATAATGGGGGCTGTTATTAAGCTGTGCGAACGAGTCGCCGACAATATTCATTGCGGCGGCTCTACGCTCTGCAAAACTATGGGCGTAATGCTTGCTTATAATTTCTATGGTATCGCCCGCAAGCGAAGCAACATTTACAACATCAAGACCATTTGAGATTAAAAGAGATACAAAGCTATGACGTAAAGAGTGAGCATGGAGTTTTTGCGGTAATTCTTTATGTTGGTTTAGTATCTTTTTTATTGCTTTGTTCGGGACAGCCTTTTCCATTAGCCCGCCCGCCAAGCTAGGACATATAACGCCGTTTTTGTTCCAAGACTTTCCATGTTGATTTGCTTGTTCGTCTAATATATTTTTATGTTCTAATAATATATCTTTCAGTAACGGCGAAAGCGGTAATTTACGCCTTGACCTCTTTGTTTTCAAATCGGTTAATGCTAATCCATTAAATGTATCGCCTACATTTTTTTCAATGCTGACAACATTTGAATTAAAGTCAACATCTACCCAACGCAACGCCCGAGCTTCCCCACTTCTCAAACCAAGCATTAACATCAATATCAACGAAACACGTATTGAATTATCAATATTGATTTCGTTTAATGCGTTTAAAAATATTGGTATAGTTGTATTATCAAGGTATGGGGGTATATCCATTTCGCCAATGCGGGGCTTTGTCGCATTGGCAACAGGATTAGTAAGTAAAACGCCATTTTTAACGCAAGCTGTGAAAAGGGCTGACAGCGTGTAAGTGATTTTTGAAACATAAGAAGCCGACAGCGGTTTTATATCTTCTTTTTGGTCAAAGGCGAGACTATCCCAAATTTTGTGTAAAGTCTATACAAGACCTCCAAGATGATATATAATAAAAATATCATTTTGGAGGTTTTTAATATGCCTAAGTACAAATTAAGTCCCGAAGAACGGGCGGCAGAACAAGAAAGAAAAGAAAATTTGCGAAACATCATGAAAGGTCTTGATGTAAAAAGTTTTGATGACCTTAAAGATGTATTCAAGCTCATGGTCGGAGAAATGCTCGAAAACAGTCTTGAAGGTGAACTTGACGATAAGCTCGGTTACACCAAGTATGACTACCGTAACAAAGAAGGCGAAAATAGTCGTAATGGGTATTCTAAAAAAACTTTAAAGACAAGCTTTGGAGAAACAGAAATCAAAGTACCCAGAGATCGCGATGGAGAATTTGAGCCGCAGCTTGTAAAGAAAAATCAAACTACGCTTACCGGAGACATTGAAGAAAAAATACTCTCTATGTATGCTAAAGGAATGACAACAAGCGATATTGAAACACATATACAGGATATATACGGATTAGAATGCTCTGATTCAACCATAAGCAGAATTATAGATAAAATTCTTCCTGTAGTCAGAGAATGGCAGTCAAGACCGCTTGAAGAAGTATATGCAGTAGTCTTTATGGATGCAATACACTTTCATGTACGAAGTGAAGGACAAATAGTTAAAAAAGCTGTCTACATAGCAATTGGTATCAATATGGACGGACTTAAAGAGGTTCTCGGTATGTGGGTAGGAGAAAACGAAAGTGCAAAGTTTTGGCTTTCTGTTATGAACGGCTTAAAGAATCGAGGATTGCAAGACATATTGATTGCTTGTGTTGATGGACTTACAGGCTTTCCTGCCGCCATTGAGGCAGTATATCCAAAGACAGAAATACAGCAGTGCATTATCCATCAAATACGCAATACAACAAGGTTTGTGTCATACAAGGATATTAAGGCACTTATGGCAGATTTAAAGAAAGTGTATGCAGCAATTGATGAACAGACTGCACTATCTGAACTTGAAAATTTTGATGAAAAATGGGGTAACAAATATCCTAAGATAGCGATATCGTGGCGTGACAACTGGGCAAATTTATCGACATATTTCAAATATCCGCAAGAGGTCAGAACGCTGATTTACACCACAAATACTATTGAAGGCTTTAATCGTCAGCTTCGCAAAGTTACCAAAAACAAAGGTGTATTTCCAACGGACGACAGCCTGCTCAAGATGCTTTATCTTGCGATGATGGATATTACCAAGAAATGGACAGGTAAACGCCGTGAATGGGGACAAATTCATTCACAGCTTGAGATTTTCTTTGCCGATAGATTAAGTTAATAGCATAAAATCCCAGGCAACTCAAGGGTAAAATTAACGCCCTCGAAACGAGGGCGCCCTTGACATGCCTGTGCTTTTATGCTATATATGGACTAAGGGATGAAATCCCGAAATTTGGATTTCATCCCTCAAAAATCACTTAAATTATATTATCATTTTGGAGTTTACACAAAATCAGGGAAATACCCGTATTGAGAGAAGAGTCCTTGTTTATTTTTGAATGAAATTATGTTGATATTGTTTTTCTATATTGCAAAGGGGTACATCCTACATATTTGCGAAAATGAGTACCAAAGTGGCTTGGACTGCAAAAACCTGTCATTTCAGATATGTCCACAATTCTTAAAGTTTGATTTTCTAAAAGAATAAGTGCCTGATGTATTCTGTACTGTATAAGAAACTCGTTTGGTGTGGTGTCAAGTATACAACGAAAACATTTGCACAATTCACTTCGACTTGTCAATGCAGCCTTGGCTATTGAATCTAAAGAAATGTTTTTATCAAAATTTTCCTTTATAAATTGCAAGACTTTTTTTGTTCGTTCTTCATCTTTCTTTTTTGAAGCATATAATGTTGTTTTTGCATTGTATAATGATGTATTGTCTGCGTATTCGCAAAGCATAAGCCATATTTTTGATAGCTGATTATATATCCTCAATTCGTAAAAACAAAACTTTTCATTTACAATGTTTATTATCCTCAATAACGAAGATTGCATTTGATTATTTATGGGATTATCTGTATTAAAATAAGCATATTTCAAATGAGAATCGATAATAAATTCTATACAATTTTTATATAAATCATTATCAATACCGCCTGTTAATATATCGGGACGCCACAAAAATGAATATAGCTTACCGAAATGTTTTTTGTCGGGTTTGATTTGATGAAGAATGCGGCTGTTAATAAATATTATATCGCCCGGGTGCATTGATATTTTTTCGTTTTCAATCTGGCAAGTAAACTCACCCTCTTTAATAAAGGTTATTTGCACTTCATCGTGCCAATGCCAACAAATATATCCGTTTTGGAAATCAGAAAAATCATCAAGATAAACGGCGAAGGGGAACTCTGCTGTTCCGTGGTTAGTTGTTTCCTTTAGCGACTTATCTACAATGGTTATGTTACTTGTAATCTGTTCCATTTGTGCCTCCTGCGCTTTGATACGATTATGATATTTTTATATACTAAAATGTTTGATTTTAAAAAATAAATACAATATAATTATACTTGATAATAATAAAACTGTCAATAAAAAGCAAGGAGATAATGAGATGAAACAAAATATAAATATGCTTGAGGGTTCGTTGTTAAAAAATATTTTTCTATATACAATTCCAATTATACTGACAAGTGTATTACAACTTTTATTCAATGCAGCCGACCTTGCTGTTGTTGGTAGATATTGCGGAGAAATTTCGGTAGCAGCCGTTGGAAATGCAACTATTATAACCTTTTTTATTGTAAATCTTTTTGTTGGATTTTCTATAGGTTCGGGTGTTATAACAGCACAGGCGATAGGTGCAAAAGATGAAAAAGCACTTCATAAAATTGTACATACTTCTATGCCTGTATCAGTAATCTGCGGAATTGTAGTTACTTTTGTTGGGGTAGTCTTTTCTAAAAAGTTGTTATTGTTGATGAACACCCCAGAAAGTGTATTGTACTTATCTGACATCTATGTTAAAGTTTACTTTTCTGGAGCAATCTTTATGCTCATATACAATTTTGGAGCATCCATTTTAAGAGCTGCCGGAGATACAAAAACACCTTTAATTTTTCTTGTTATTTCGGGGGTATTAAATGTAATACTCAATATTATTTTTGTAACACAGTTTAATTTGAATGTTTTAGGGGTTGCGTTGGCAACCACTATATCTCAAGCGGTGTCTGCTATTCTCGTTGTTCTTTTACTTATACGCAGGACAGATGGATGCAGATTGATTTTATCCAAAATGAAGATATATAAATCACAGGTATTGGGTATTATCAGAATAGGTTTACCGGCAGGATTACAAAACGCTTTGTTTTCTATATCAAATATAGTTATTCAATCATCTGTTAACGCATTTGGTGATGTGCTTATGGCAGGTAATGCAACAGCAGGAAATGTTGAGGGTTTTATATATGTTGCTCTTAATAGTTTTATGCAAACATCACTTAATTTTGTGGGACAGAATGTTGGTGCAAAACAATATAAGCGCGTAAAAAATGTTTTTACATTATGTATTATGAGTGTTTTTGCTGTTGGTATAGTTTTAACAACACTAATTAACATATTTGGTACATCTATACTTTCTATTTATATAACTGATTCATCGGAAGCAATTCAATATGGTCTAATTCGCTTGCGTTATGTTGGATACGCATATTGCATTGGTGGGATAGTTGATGTAATCAGCGGTGCGTTGAGGGGTATGGGAACATCTGTTTTACCTATGCTTATATCAGTATTTGGAGTATGCGGTGTTCGTATAATGTGGATATATACAATTTTTCAAATACCGAGGTATCACACACCTCAATGCCTGTATAGCTCATATGGAATATCGTATATAATAACATTTGTTGTAATGGTTATTTCATTTATATTTGTTTTTAGAAAAAAATCCAGAATAGATAGTTCTGTTTAATGTTAAAAATGTGTTTGTGGAACGATAGAAGCCTATTTTAGGGGTTGAGAATATAAAACCCTTACCTTGCGAGTTTTAGCCTTTGAAAACCGCATAAAATGGGCATTTTTAGACCTCTATTGCGTGACATTTTGATAGGGTTACATACTGATTTGTTTCCATCATAAAATTTAATGTGCTATTTTCGGCAAAGCACTTGAAATATTTGCTCGTTTATGGTATCATATTAAATGTCAAGAGGAAATATATGTGATACTTGGCGTGATACTATTTTGATACTAAAAAATTAAACAAAGCAAAAGAATATGGAGATTTGAGAGAAAAAATTTGAATATTTCCATAAAATACTAAACAAATTTGTTTAGTATTAGAAAAACTTTGCCGAGTGGTAATAAACATAGTTAGAAATCAAACACCGCCAAGGATATTTGTCTTTGACGGTGTTTTGTGTTTTAAAGAAGCAAAAATGAATAATTATACCATATTGACGTAAGAATATGTAATAAGTAGAGCTTTTTTAAATAAAAAACAGAATATTTTCTATTGACATCATAAAAATAATATGATAAAATTATTTTGCTATGATGGAGAGAGTACCAAAGGAGCATCATTTAAAGAGAGCCGTCGTCGGTGGAAATGCGGCATTGATACCTTTCGGGAAAAACACTCCGGAGCCTGCGGAAGAACGCCGAGTATTGTATTGGTTATTAGAACCGCACGTTCATCGCGAAAAGATGTAATTGAGAGGGTTGATTTTTCAGCCAATTTGGGTGGTATCGCGGAAGATAACATTTCGTCCCAAGCGTTGGGGCGGAATGTTTTTTGTTTTTCCTGGGGAAAACCGCTCTTAATAAAAACTGTAAATTACAAAAATCATATTTTATACGGAGGAATGATTTTATGTTAAGAACACATACTTGTAACGAATTGAGCACCCAGCATATCGGTCAGAAAGTAGTTTTGACCGGTTGGATGGATACTGTAAGAGACCACGGCGGCGTACTTTTTGTTGACCTTCGTGACCATTACGGCATAACTCAGGTTGTATTTTCAGACGATAGCATGATTGCCGGAATGTCAAAGGAAACTGTTGTTCTTGTTGAGGGTACTGTTACTAAAAGAGATGACGAAACAGTCAACAACAAAATTGCAACAGGTTTTATTGAAGTCCGTGCCGAAAAGATTGAAGTACTTGGCCCATGCCAGAATACTCTTCCCTTTGAAATTGATGCATCAACCCAGACAAGAGAAGAAGTAAGACTTAAATACAGATATCTTGACTTAAGAAATCCCGAGATTCACAATAATATTGTATTGCGTTCAAAAATTCTCAGCTACCTTCGTCGTCAGATGGAGGAGATGGGCTTTATGGAAATCCAGACACCTATCCTCACAGCTTCATCACCCGAGGGGGCACGTGACTATCTTGTGCCAAGCCGCAAGCATAAGGGAAGCTTCTATGCTCTTCCTCAGGCACCGCAGCAGTTTAAGCAGCTTCTTATGGCATCGGGTTTTGACAGATACTTCCAGATAGCACCCTGCTTCCGTGACGAGGATGCTCGTCAGGACCGTTCACCCGGTGAATTTTATCAGCTTGACTTTGAAATGGCTTTTGCAACACAGGAGGATGTTTTCGAGGTTGCAGAAACCGTTGTTTACAACACATTCAAGGAATTTTCGGATAAAGAGGTTTCAAAGCCGCCGTTCCGCCGCATTACCTATGCGGATGCAATGCTTAAGTACGGAACAGATAAGCCTGACCTCCGCAATCCCCTTATTATTCACGACCTGACAGACTTCTTTGCAAAACACGAATTCTTAAACATAAACGGCAGAACTGTGCCCTTTAAGAATAAGCTTGTTCGCGGTATTGTTGCAGATTACCTTGTTAAAAAGGATGGCAGCGGTGACGGTAAAAAGGCATTTGAAAAAGCTATTGATGCATATTCAAGAAGTATAGGTATGAAGTTTGGTATCGGTTATATCACTCTTGAAGATGGCGAGTACAAAGGCCCCATTGCCAAGTTCCTTACAGATGAGCAGAAGGCAGAGCTTACAAGTCTTGTAGGAATTAAAGAGGGTGAATCATTGTTCTTTATCAGTGACAGTGCTTCTGTTATCGACAAGCTTTCGGGCGAAATGAGAACATGGATAGGCAACGAGCTGGGACTTATCAAGGACGATTCCTTTGAGTTCTGCTTCATTGTTGACTTCCCGATGTATGAGCTTAACGAAGAAACAAACAAGATTGACTTTACACACAACCCGTTCTCAATGCCTCAGGGCGGGATGGACGCACTCCTTAACAAAGACCCGCTTGAAATCTTTGCATATCAGTATGATATCGTATGTAACGGTGTTGAGCTTTCGTCAGGTGCTGTTCGCAACCATAACACCGAGATTATGAGAAAGGCATTTGAAATCGCAGGCTATGGCGAGGAAGACCTCAAGGCAAAATTCGGTGCACTTTACACCGCATTTGCATTCGGTGCTCCGCCCCACGCAGGTATGGCACCCGGTGTTGACCGTATGATTATGCTTATCGCAGGCGAAGAGACAATCCGTGACGTAATTGCATTCCCCTTGAACGGAAATGCTCAGGACCTTATGATGGGTGCACCAGGTGGCGTTACTGAGCAGCAGCTGCGTGAGGTTCATATTAAGGTCAGAGACTAATCATTTTCGCTGAAAAAGGCAGGGAGGTTAATTTTTATGGATAGAGAAATACTCAGACGACTTGAAATGCTTAACCAGCTTAAACTTACAGAAGAACAAAAAGAAGATGTCCTTGGCTTCTTTGAAAAAAGAGAGGGCGAACTTGAAATAATCAATAATATCAATACCGACGAGGTTGAAAGAATGGTGCACGTTATGCCCATTATGACAGTTGTGCGTGAGGATGTTGCGTCGCAGCCTTTCACCCGTGAAGAACTCCAAAAGGGTGCACCCGAAACCGACGAGGGTTACTGGTGCGTTCCTCAGGTGCTTGAATAGGAATGTCGGGAGGTTTTAGAATGAAATTATATACAGTTAAAAAAGAAACTTCGTCTGCACGCACAATTGTTGCAGATGATATGATACTGACAAAGGATATGCCCACCTCGGCAGGCTCGAAAATGCTTGCAGGATATGAAAGCCTTTTTGAGGCAGAAGTTCTTACACGCCTTAAAAATGCCGGATTTGAGCTTAGCGGCAAGGCTGCTGTGGGTGAGTTTGCAATTGACTTACTTGGTGAAACCGCATTTGAGGGCGGCTGTGTCGCCGACGGAATGCTTAAAAATGCTTCTGCTGAAATAATCAAGGCAGGCGAAGCGATGGCTGCAATCTGCCTTGATGTAAACGGCTCACCTCGCCGTGCAGCAGCACAAAACGGTCTTGTCAGCATAAAGCCTACCTATGGTACAGTTTCACGTTATGGCACAATCCCTGTTGCCTGCTCGGGCGAGACGGTAAGTGTTATGGCAAAAAATGCACAAGACTGCCGTGAAGTGCTTGATGTAATTTCAGGCCACGATGACAAAGACGGCACAAGTCTTTCAGAAGAACTTTGTTTAAGCCTTAAAAAAGATGCAGCTTTTGCACCTGTAAAAAAGGTTGCAGTTTTGACATCAATGCTTGAAAATACAGATGATGAAGTGAAATCAAATATTGATGCATTTGTTACTGTACTTGAAAAGTGCGGTGTTGAGGCTTGCAGGGTTGAAAATTCAACCATTGCAGCATCAAAGGTTGCATGGAATATTCTTATGAGTGCCGAGCTTTGCAACAATGTTTCACGTTATGACGGTGTTAAGTATGGCTATCGCAGCCAGGAATTTTCCGGTATTGATGAGCTTTACACCAACAGCCGTACCGAAGCCTTTGGAGAGCTTTTGAAAACTGCAATTCTTTTTGGGTCTGAGACCCTTTCAACCGATAACTATATGAAGGTTTACGACAAGGCGCTTCGTACACGAAGAGTTATTGCAGAAGAATTTGCAAAGCTTTTTGAAGAATACGATGCTGTTTTAATGCCTGCTTGTTCGGCTATGGAATACACCGAGGCTCAGGTTAAGGAAAATAAGTATATTTCCTATGAAGAAAACTTTTACACAGCCCCCGCATCAATCACCGGTCTTCCGGCTGTATGTGTAATGGGTGTACAGCTTGTAGGCAAGGCGTTTTCAGAAAGCGCTCTGCTGAATCTTGCTGAAATATGTGAAAAGGAGGGCAAATGATTATGAAATATGAAACAGTCATTGGACTTGAGGTTCATGTTGAGCTTGCAACAAATTCAAAGATTTTCTGCAGCTGCTCGGCACATTCATACGGTGCTGACCCCAACTCACACGTTTGTCCTGCTTGCTGTGGTATGCCCGGTATGCTTCCGGTTGTAAACAAAAGAGTGGTTGACTTTGGTATGAAAGCCGGAATGATGCTTAACTGCCATATAAACCGCACTACAACCTTTGATAAAAAGAGCTATTACTATCCCGACCTTCCCGCGGCTTATCAGACCACACAGTGGTTTGCACCGGTTGCGGTAAACGGCACAGTTGAAATTGAAACCTCAAAGGGTAAAAAGAGCGTGCGTATAAAGCAAATTCATATGGAAGAGGATGCAGGCAAGCTTGTTCACGATTTGCGTGAGGATACGACCCACGTTGATTTCAACCGTACAAGTGTTCCTCTTATTGAAATCGTAAGTCAGCCTGACCTTTCCAGTGCTGAGGAGGTTGAAGCATACCTTGACAGGCTTAAGAACCTTCTCCGCTATGCCAAGGTTGCCGAATGTGAAATGGCACACGGCACAATGCGTTGCGACGTTAACCTTTCGGTCCGTCCTGAGGGCAGCGACAAGATGGGTGTTCGTACCGAAATGAAGAATATGAACTCAATCGAAGCGATTAAGCGTGCAATTGAGTATGAAACAGCAAGACATATCGACGCAATCGAAAATGGTACCGAGGAATTAAGACAGGAAACAAGACGATGGGACGACATAAAGGGTAAAAGCTATTCAATGCGTACTAAGGAAACAGCAGGTGATTACCGCTACTTCCCTGACCCCAACGTTATGCCAGTTGTAATTGATGATGAATGGTTTGACGGCATAAAAGCATCACTCCCCGAATTCCCCGAGGTAAAACTTAATCGGTATATGGAAGAATTGGGTCTCAGTGATTACGATGCTGAACGTCTTACACAAAGTATTGCACTTTGTGAATGCTTTGAGGATGCATATTTAGTGTGCAAAAATGCAAAAGATGCTGCAAACTGGATGATTTCAGAGGTTATGCGTGTTCTTAATGCAAAACAGATGACTTATGATATGCTTGACATAAACGGTAAGGCCTTGGGCGAACTTATACTTCTTGTTTCAGACGGCAAGGTAAATCGTTCAAACAGCAAAAAAATACTTGATGCAATGTTTGATGACAGAAATCTTGATCCCGCAAAATTTGCTGAGGAAAACGACCTTGTAATCTCAAATGACACAGGGCTTGTTGACAAGATTGTTGCTGAGGTTATTGCTGCCGACGAAAAGGCGGTAAATGACTATAAGAGCGGCAAGGAAAAAGCACTTATGTCACTTTTTGGTAAGTGTATGAAACAGCTTAAAGGCAATTGCGACCCGCAGGTACTGAGAACAATCCTGATTGATGCAATCAACAAACTTTAATGTGTATTTAACAAAAAAACCAAAGGTCATTGTAATTGGCCTTTGGTTTTTGCATTATATGACCAAAAATGATAAAAATTCTTGCATTTTGTTGACAAAGCAAAAAAAATGTGTATAATATAATTTGTAATTCCTATGAAACCTTTAGAATTTCTGCAAAACTGAAGGTGGAGGGGACTCCGGAGAATCTCATTAAGTGAGTGCCGAAGGTGCAAAACCCAAGACTTTTTGGGTTGAATCTCTCAGGCAAAAGGACGGAGCAGACAAATCTTTTAAAATATACATATGTCTGTATGTCAAATCCGGAGCCGTTGAGGAAAACTCAATCGGCTATTTTTATTTTACAGGAGGTATTTAAAATGCAGGAAACATTACTTAACATTGTGGCAAAAGCCAATGCGTATCTTTCAGACTACATTCTGATTGTTCTTTTGGTTGGTGTAGGCTTGTTCTTCACAATCAAAACAAAGTTTGTTCAGGTACGTTGCTTTGGCGAAGGTATGAAAAAGGTATTCGGCAACATCAAGCTTTTCGGTGGCAAGCAGGAGGGCGGTATTTCATCGTTCCAGGCACTTGCAACCGCTATTGCGGCTCAGGTTGGTACAGGTAACATCGTTGGTGCATCAGGTGCTATTTTGGTTGGTGGTCCCGGTGCAATATTCTGGATGTGGGTTATTGCATTCCTTGGTATGGCTACAATCTATGCCGAGGCTGTTCTTGCTCAGGAAACAAGAATTACTGATAAAAATGGCGAAATCCACGGTGGTCCTGTTTACTATATCAAAAAGGCATTCCCAAATGGCTTTGGTACATTCCTTGCAGTATTCTTTGCAATAGCAATCACACTTGCTCTTGGATTTATGGGCAGTATGGTTCAGTCAAACTCAATTGCTGAATCCTGTAACACCGCATTTGGTGTTCCTACATGGATTATTGGTGTAATTCTTGCAGTTGTTTGTGCAATTATCTTTATCGGTGGTATTCAGAGAATTGCAGCTGTTGCTGAAAAGATTGTTCCAATTATGGCAGTACTCTTCCTGCTTGGCGGCCTTGTTGTTCTTCTTACAAACCTTAAGGGTCTTGTTGAAGCAATTACAATGATATTCAAGTTTGCATTCACACCCAACGCTTTAATTGGTGGTGGAATTGGTTATGCTCTTAAGACAGCTATCAGCCAGGGTGCAAAGCGTGGTCTTTTCTCAAACGAAGCAGGTATGGGTTCAACACCTCACGCACACGCAATGGCAAATGTTGCAAAGCCTCATGACCAGGGTGTTGTTGCAATGGTAGGTGTTTTCATTGACACATTTGTTGTTCTTACAATGACAGCACTTGTTGTTATCACAACCCTTTACACAGGTGACGGTATTCTTGCAGGCCTTTCGGGCGATGCTTATACTTCGGCTGTTTCGGGTGCAGAGGCAATTGTTTCAAAAACAAACGCAATGCAGCAGGCAGTAACAGCAGGCTTCCCAAGCTTTATGAGCAGTATCGGAAGCGGTTTTGTCGCAATTTGTCTTTTGTTCTTTGCGTTTACAACAATTATCAGCTGGAACTTTTTCGGTAAGATTAACGTTCAGTATCTCTTCAAAAACAACAAAACTGCAACAATTATTTATTCAGTAATTGCTATTGCATTTTTGTTCCTTGGAACACTTGCATCAAACGACCTTGTTTGGGAGCTTACAGACTTCTTTAACTACCTGATGGTTATTCCCAACGTAATTGCTCTCGTTGCACTTTATAAAGTTGTTGTAAGAAACGCAACAAACAAAAAAGATAAATAAGCTTTTAAGCAAACATGGCTGAGTCATTATGGCTCAGCCTTTTTAATTTATTTATAAAAAACTCTTGACAAAATAAGGTTACAGATGTAAACTATACCTAAATAGGTTACAAATGTAAACTGAAGGAGAGGGTATAATGAAAAATGAAATAAGTATAAGTGAGACCGAATGGAAGGTTATGGAGCTTTTGTGGGAGAGAGAGCCGCTTACAATAGGTGAGATAAGGGACGGATTAAAGACAACAGGTTGGAGTGATTCTACCATTAAAACATTGGTAAGACGTCTTTGCCAAAAAGGAGCGGTTGAGGCTGATGATACTTTGGGTCAGTTTAGATACAAGACTTTGGTTCAGGAAAATGAATGTCGATTAAAGGAGACAAAAAATCTTATTAATCGTGTTTATCATGGCTCGGTAAAAATGCTTATGGCAAATCTTGTTTCGGATACAAATTTGACCGAAGAGGATGCAAAAAAGCTTTTAGAAATAATTGACAAGATTGAGGAGGATTAGGAATGCCTGCACCAATTTTTGAAATGACAGTTTATATGACGATTACAGCGGTTATATTACTCTTGTTCAAGCGTATTTTCAAAAACAAGCTGTCAGCTAAATGGCAGGTATGGATATGGGGACTTTTGCTTGTGAGGTTGGTTGTACCCGTGCTTCCGCAAAGTAGTTTTTCAATCTTTAATGCTGTGAATATTCAAACAATCGGCTATGAAACTGAAAGTGCCAAAGATACCTTGGTTAAAGTCAAATGGCAGCCTTCGCCGATAGCTGAAGATGAGATGTTTGGTGACCAATGGGCATCCGCATATGTTAATCTGGAGGGCAATGCGACAGAAGAAAAAAGAGGGGCAGTTTTGGGTAAAATTGCTGAAATTATTTGGTTTGCCGGGGCAGGAACGTTTCTTTTGTATTTCTTGTTTGGATACTTAATTTGCATTTACAGGGCAAGGGTGTATGATGAAACAGAAAATGAGGAGCTTAAACAAATTCTTGATAAGAGCTGTAAACGACTGGGGGTAAGACAAAAGGTAAGGCTGTTTGTCGGTGATGGAGTTACCCCGATGCTTGTGGGGGTTTTAAGACCGAGGATTTTAGTAACCAACGGATATTCAGATAAAGAATATGAGGACATAATTATACACGAGTTATGCCATCTTAAAAATGGTGATATATTTGTCATATGGCTTGCGATGATTGTTCTTTGCCAAAACTGGTTCAATCCTGTTATGTGGTATTCGTTTTTTGTGCTGCGACGTGATATTGAGGTTTACTGTGACAGCCGTGCACTTGAATTTGTTGAAAGTAAAAAGGAATATGCACAGCTGCTTCTCAAAACCGCATTAAAGAAAAATCGGTTTGTAGTCGGTACGACAGCTTTGCAGAATGGGGAAAAAGAGGTAGAAAGACGAATTAAATATATGGCATATTTTAAAAAGCCAAAGGTGCTGTGGAGCATTGTTCTTGTCTTGCTTGCGGTTGTTATATCCGCTTTATGTCTTACAAATTCCTTTGCAAATTGCGAAATGAGCGATGAAAGAAAAGCGGAATTTAAGGACAGACTTGTGGGGTCCGTAATGGCACAGCTTGCTTATGCAGATGATGAAAGGGTGGTTTTTTATTACTCAGACGGTTTGTTTGTTTACAGTATTCCTGACCAAAAGCTTGTAAGGGAATATGATATTTCAAAACTCAACTGCGGAACACATCGTCAGGGCAGCTCGGGACTTGAAATAACAGTTACCGATGATGGAAAAACCGCATATCTGATAAATTACGGTTTGAGGGATGAAATCGAAGACTTTGATAATTACATAATAAATCTGGATACGGGCAGAGTGAAAACTACGGATGTCCTGAAAACTGAAAACCCCTTTAAAGGCTTTGGTGATGCATTTACACTTGAAGATACAAGGGGTTGGTTCAGCAACCAATATGCCGAAACAAAGCAAAGTATTATATATCTTACGGTGCGTGCGTCGAGAATAGAGCATCTTGAAATAGTAATAAGAGATAAGGTGACAGGTAAACAGAGAGAGCTTTATCCATTTGAAGAAGAGCTTAATAATACGGTTTTGTTTTCGCCGGGTGACATCAAAGACATTACCTCGGCACGGCTTGTAACCCCTGAGGGCGAAGCTTGTGTGCTTGAGGATAAGTCAAAGCTGAAACGCCTTGAGGCGCCTTTGGGGAATGCAGAAAAGACAGGGGCATCGGGATGTCCCTTTGATGGTGTGCTTATAATAAGCCGTGCAGATGGAACAAAAGGCAGAGTAAATCTTGCAACCGACAGCTGTTGTCAGTTTGTGGGCAAAAATAATGAAAACTTTTGCTATGATGACAGCAACTCTGTTTTTCTTACTCTTTTTGGATTAAGCGACTGGCCGCAACACGCAGATGATGGCAGTTTTTACAGCAGAGTAAAGAGCTATATGTTTGATGCATTTACAAAAAGATATTCGCCACATTATGAAATACTTGATTTAAGTATAACCCATTGGGAGGAAATATCACCAACTGAGGCAAGGTTTTTCTATAAAATGGTTCATAAGAATTTTGATAAAGACCCCGACAGCATACCATATATAAAGGCGGCAAAGGAAAGGGGAGAGTATATCTATGAAACCTACAAAAAGGAATATCTTGAACCCAAAACGGGGACTTATGATTTAAAAGCTGTTGAAGAGGGTGGCGAAATTACAATTTATGCCAATCTTGCCGGCAAGGGCGAATTGTGGCAAAAGTTTGACCCTAAAAGCATAGTTAATCCAATGACCAGTTTTGTCCCAAAGGAAGACGACCGCACATTTGAATGGCCCTGTCCCGGAATTTATGAAATATCACGTTACTTTACGGGCGAGTATAATCACGCAGGCGTTGACATAAACGCTGAGAAAGGTGCGCCGGTTGTTGCGGCAACGGACGGTACGGTAACAAAGGCTGAATACCAAAAGGAGCTTGGCAATTATATAGAAATTTCAGACGGTGCAGGAATTGTAACAAGATATGCCCATCTTGATGAAATGAATGTGCAAGTGGGTGATACAGTAAAAAGGAATGTGGTTATAGGAAAGGTTGGGCAGACAGGGCTTGCCACAGGATCACATTTGCATTTTGAAATAAAAATTAATGAAACGTTTATAGATCCAATGTTATACTTTTAAAATGAAGCAAGGAAGACTTCTGTCTTCCTTGTTTTGCTATATATTCTGTAAATTTTTGTTTTTTACAAAAATATCTTTTTTTTTCTGCGTTTCTATTGACAATTCTTTTGTTTTGTTGTATTATGTATATGTTAAAAAAGAAAAATGGGTGATTTTCTCAAAGGAGGAATTGCAATATGAATAGATTTTTTACTGATGATATACAGGTATCACCTCGTATTGAAAGGCTGAAGGCTGCACTTTATGCCAAAATGCCTGAAATTGAGGCTGATCGTGCGGTTATTATTACTGAAAGCTATAAGCAGACCGAGGGGCTTCCTATAATCACAAGACGTGCAAAGGCGTTTAAGGCGATTATGGAAAAGCTTCCTATTACAATTCGTGATGACGAGCTTATAGTTGGCAGTGCCACAAAAGCCCCCCGTGGCTGTCAGGTGTTTCCTGAATTTTCGTTTAAATGGATGGAGGCAGAGCTTGACACAGTTGAAACCAGAGCGGCAGACCCATTTTATATTGCAGAAGAAACAAAGGCAACCTTGAGGGAAGCCTATAAATACTGGGACGGTAAAACAACAAGCGACCTTGCAACATCGTATATGCGTCCCGAAACTCTTGATGCCATTGAACATAACATTTTTACAGCGGGCAACTATTTCTACAACGGTGTAGGACATGTTACCGTAATGTATGAAGAGGTTTTGGAGATTGGCTTTAGTGGTATAATTAAAAAAGCTAAAGCGGAGCTTGAAAAGATTG